>CANIFC010000133.1 GCA_947466695.1 Oxalobacteraceae bacterium
AGAAATCGCTCCGATGACAACCACCATGGGCGTCGTTGACAAGGCTACCGGCATGCTGGTCACGAAGGAAGTGACGATTTCTTCGGATGAAGGCATCCGTGCTGACACGACCTATGAGGCAGTCTCCAAGATTCGCTCGGCGCTTCCTGGTGGCGTGATCACTGCGGGTAACGCCAGCCAGTTTTCGGATGGCGCCTCGATTGCCATCGTCATGAACAGCAAGGTCGCTGAGGCAAAAGGCTTGCAGCCATTGGGTATCTTCCGTGGTTTTGCAGTTGCCGGTTGCGAGCCGGATGAAATGGGTATTGGTCCGGTCTATGCCATTCCTAAATTACTCAAGAAGGCCGGATTGACGGTGGCTGACATCGGCCTGTGGGAACTCAATGAAGCCTTTGCCGTACAGGTTCTGTATTGCTCCGAGAAATTGGGAATCCCGATGGACCGGCTCAATGTCAATGGCGGTGCGATTGCCGTTGGCCACCCGTATGGTGTGTCGGGTTCACGCCTGGTGGGCCACGCCCTGATCGAAGGCAAGCGCCGCGGCGTCAAATATGTGGTTGTCACCATGTGTATCGGTGGCGGCCAGGGCGCAGCTGGTTTGTTTGAAGTTGTTTAATACTTTAAGAAATCGGTAGTTGTAGTTGTAGTTGCAGTTGCAGTAATGGTTGAAAGTAGTCAGACCCGATGTGATCGGGCCTGACTGATCCCCGCCCTGTTAGCCGGTAGCAGAACGTCCTTTTGCAGGAACGTGAGCCACTGGCGGGGCACTCCCCGGCATTTATATTTTTTTATACTTACTCAGGCGAAGTCGCTATGCAATCAAAAATCATTCCGCGCCGTGATCTCGATTTTTTGCTGTATGAATGGCTGAATGTCGAATCCCTTAATCAGCGCCCGCGTTTTGCTGACCATACCCGCGAGACCTTCAATGCTGCGCTGGATACCTGCGAGCAAATTGCGACCAATCTGTTCGCCACCCACAATAAGAAAAGCGATCAGAATGAGCCGCATTTTGATGGCGAAAAAGTGCAGATGATTCCTGAAGTCAAACTGGCCTTGAACGCTTTTTGCGAAGCCGGGTTGATGGCGGCAGGACAGGATTTTGAACTCGGTGGCATGCAATTGCCCTGTGTGGTTGAAAAGGCGGGATTTGCCTACTTTAAGGGTGCCAATGTCGGCACCTCTTCGTATCCCTTCCTGACCATCGGTAACGCCAATACCCTCATGAAATGCGGTACGCCAGAACAGATCGAACTGTTCGTCAAGCCTATGCTGGAAGGGCGTTTTTTCGGCACCATGTGCTTGTCGGAGCCGCAGGCCGGTTCCAGCCTGTCCGATATCGTGACACGCGCCCAGCCACAAGCCGATGGCAGCTACCGGCTGAGCGGCAACAAAATGTGGATTTCTGCCGGTGAGCATGAACTCTCGGAAAACATTGTCCATCTGGTGCTGGCCAAGGTTCCTGACGAAAACGGTAAGCTCATCCCGGGCGTTAAGGGTATCTCGCTGTTTATCGTTCCAAAAATACTGGTCAAGGCTGATGGCTCACTGGGTGAGCGCAATGACGTGGTGCTGGCTGGCCTGAACCACAAGATGGGCTATCGCGGTACCACTAACTGCCTGCTTAATTTTGGTGAAGGCAAGTTCACGCCCGGGGGCAAGGCCGGCGCAATCGGTTATCTGGTCGGTACCTTGCACAAGGGTCTGGCCAATATGTTTCACATGATGAATGAAGCGCGTATCGGCGTGGGTCTCGGTGCTGTCATGCTCGGTTATACCGGCTACCTGCATGCGCTCGACTACGCCCGCAACCGGCCTCAGGGACGCAATCCCCAGGCCAAGGATCCTGCCACGCCGCAGCTGCCGATTATTGAGCATACCGATGTCAAGCGTATGCTGCTGGCACAAAAATCGTATGTCGAAGGTGGTCTGGCGCTCACGCTCTATTGCGCCCGCCTGGTCGATGAAGAGCGTACCGCAAGCACTCCGCAAGCACGCAGCGCGGCCTTGTTGCTACTCGATATCCTGACTCCGGTTGCCAAATCCTGGCCTTCGCAATGGTGTCTTGAAGCTAATAATCTGGCGATACAAGTGCATGGCGGTTACGGCTATACGCGCGAATATAATGTCGAGCAGTTTTATCGCGACAACCGGCTTAACCCGATTCATGAAGGCACGCACGGCATTCAGGGCATTGACCTGCTGGGGCGCAAGGTCATCATGCAAGAGGGTGCTGCAATGCGTGCCCTGGCGACAGAAATTGAACAGACAATCAACCGCGCAGCACCACAGGAACAACTGCTGCCGCACGCCGAGGCCTTGCGTGTAGTGCTGCAGCGCTTCGCCTATGTCACCCAGCGCATGTACGCAAGTGATGATGTCAACCTGATTCTGGCAAATGCCTCGGTCTATCTTGAGGCGTTTGGTCATATGGTCGTGGCCTGGATCTGGCTGGAACAGGCCTTGCTCTCGATTAACAAAAGCGAGACGCATGACGCCAATTTTTACGCTGGCAAGCTGCAAGCCTGCACCTACTTCTATCATTACGAATTACCGAAAGTTCACGCGCAACTCGACTTGCTCGCTAGTCTGGACACCACGACACTGGAAATGCAGGATGCCTGGTTCTGATATGCCAAAAATGGAGTAGCTACGAAAGCCGGTACGCACAGAATATCGACGTGCCGGTGAGTGTCTACGAAGCGAGATACCGAGCTCCTGATTTTTTAATACCCACCCCCAAATAATTAAATAATGGAGACACCATGACAAAAAAAATCGTACGCACCATCAAGCAGCTTTTTGACCTTACTGGAAAAACGGCACTCATTACCGGCGGCTCGCGCGGGCTTGGCCTGCAAATGGCCGAAGCCCTTGGTGAGCAGGGTGCCACCATCGTTTTGTCGTCGCGCAAGCAGGCCGATCTCGATGAAGCCGTCGCCTATCTCAAGAGCCGGGGTATCGCGGCGAGCGCGATTGCGGCAGACCTTGGCAAGGAAAGCGCGATCAAGCCTCTGGTCGACGAGGCCCTGGCCCGTCTCGGACACATCGATATTCTTATCAATAACGCCGGTGCAACCTGGGGCGCAGCTGCGGAAGAGCATTCCGTTGAGGCCTGGGACAAGGTGATGAACCTGAATATACGCAGTATTTTCATGATCTCGCAAGAAGTCGGCAAGCGCAGCATGATCCCGCGCAAATCAGGCCGCATCATTAATATTGCCTCTATTGCCGGCTTGTCCGGCAATCCGCCGGGCACCATGCAAACTATTGCCTACAACACGTCCAAGGCCGCCGTCATTAACTTTACGCGCACGCTGGCCGGTGAGTGGGGTGTGCATGGCATTACCGTCAATGCGATTGCGCCGGGATTTTTTCCATCAAAAATGACCAAAGGCATCCTTGAGCATCTCGGTGAAGAGACGCTGGCCAAGGCTTCGCCATTGCAACGTATTGGTGATGATGAAGATTTGAAGGGCATAGCCTTGCTGTTTGCCTCCGATGCCAGCAAGCATATTACCGGTCAGACGCTGGCAGTCGATGGCGGTGTCTCTGCCGTATGACCCAATCAGCCAACCACGGCTCTGCCGTGCTATCAGCACCGGATCAGGCTGGGGCCATACCGGCCAAGCCGGCGCCAATGCTGGCGGCCAGTCAGGCGCTCAATCCTTTTCTCTATGATCTCGGCGTGGAGTTTATCGAGATGGAGGGGGGGCATGCCGTGCTGGGTCTCGATCTGACCGAGCGGCACATGAACAGCTGGCAGATCACCCATGGCGGCGTGATCATGACGATGCTCGATGTTGTCATGGCGATGGCGGGTCGCTCATTGAGTGCGGAGCATAAAGGCGTCGTCACGATAGAGATGAAGACCAGTTTCATTCAGCCCGGTGGTGTCAGCGGCGGTCGGCTGGAGGCACGCGGCAAGGCTTTTCATCAGTCGACGACGATGTGTTTTTGCGAGGGTGAAGTCTGGAATGGCGACCAGCTGGTTGCCAAGGCCATGGGCACCTTTAAATATTTGCGCCGCCTCACTTCTGGTGAAAATATGAAAAAACTTTGCGGCAGTGACTAGCGCATGATCTAGGAATTTCGCCGCAAAAACTGCTTGTAAATAAAGCTTAAAAATACAGATTAAAAATACAGCTTAATAATTGAAGTAAATCATTAAGTAAAATTAAGCAAAAATCGTGAAATTAGCTCGTCGGTCATGTGAATTAATATTTAAAAACAAATACAATAAATATATCAAGGAGAGTCAGCATGGCATCAACTTTTCAACGCATCGTACTTGCGTCACGCCCGGTGGCAGAAGTAAGTACCGGTAATTTTCGTCTGGAAACCGTTCCTGTCCCTGAACTGAAAGACGGTGAAGTGCTGGTGCGTAATCATTATCTGTCGCTCGATCCCTACATGCGTATGCGGATGGAAGACACCAAGAGCTACGCCGCGCCGCAAGCGATCGGCGAGACGATGATAGGCGGCACAGTGGGCGAAGTCGTCGCCTCTAAAAATCCGAAATTTGCTATTGGCGATAAAGTCGTCGGCATGCTCGGCTGGGCCGAAATGGGTGTTTCCGACGGCGTCTTGTTACGCAAGGTCGATACCACGCATATCCCTTTATCGGCCTATCTGGGCTCTGTTGGCATGCCAGGCATGACCGCCTGGTATGGCCTGACCCAGGTCATTCAGCCAAAACAGGGTGACACGATTGTTGTCTCAGCGGCCAGCGGCGCGGTCGGTAGTGTCGTCGGGCAGCTAGCTAAATTGCGTGGTTGCCGTGTCGTCGGGATTGCCGGTGGTCCGGAGAAGTGCGCATATGTCGTCAATGAACTTGGTTTCGATGCCTGCGTTGATTACAAGGCAGGAAATCTGCTAGCCGATCTGGCTGCGGCCACTCCTGACGGGATCGACGCCCTGTTTGAAAACGTCGGCGGTGATATTTTTGACGCCAGTCTGGCGCGTATGAATCCGTTTGGCCGCATTGCCTTGTGCGGCATGATTGCCGGATACGACGGAGAACCCTTACCAATTAAAAATACCCGGGTATTGCTGACCATGCGTCTCACCATGCGTGGTTTCATCGTCTCGGAACATATTGAGTTATGGCCTGAGGGCTTGAAAGAGCTCGGTGCGCTGGTGGCGACCGGAAAATTAAAATTCCGTGAATCGCTTGCTCCTGACCTGGCAGCGGCACCCGAGGCCTTTCTTGGCCTGCTGAAAGGTAAAAATTTCGGTAAACAGCTGGTGAAGTTGATTTGAGTTGAATGGATTTAGTGCGCGTTGTTTTGAGCAAGCCTGTGCCAGTATCGTTACGGTGGTTTGCTTGAAACACGATCGCATGTTTATAAGCAAAATAAGCAAAATAAGCAAAATAGGTAAAACAAGTAAAACAAATTTAGGAGACAGACATGCAGGTTTTTAAAGACAGGGTCGCCGTCATCACCGGTGCAGGAAGTGGTTTTGGACGTGAATTTGCGCATATCGGCGCACGCTTGGGAATGAAGCTGGTGCTGGCCGACGTGCAGCAGGATGCACTCGACAAGGTGAAAGCGGAACTTGAGGCGCTAGGCGCGCAAGTGCTCGCACAGCGCTGTGATGTGCGTCACGCCGACCAGGTACAGGCGCTGGCGGACGCGACAATGGAGCGTTTTGGTGCCGTCCATCTGCTGTTCAATAACGCCGGCGTCGGTTCAGGTGGTCTCATCTGGGAAAATACCCAGGCAGACTGGGAATGGGTACTGGGAGTGAACTTATGGGGCGTGATCCATGGCGTGCGCATTTTTACCAATCTGATGCTTGCCTGCGCTAAAAAAGATCCTTCCTACGAGGGACATATCGTCAACACTGCCTCGATGGCCGGTTTGCTCAATGCCCCGACCATGGGTGTCTATAACGTGTCCAAGCATGCAGTGGTCTCGTTGACAGAGACCTTGTACCATGATTTGCAATTAGCTGAAGCGCCGATCGGTGCCTCGGTCCTGTGTCCGTATTTTGTACCAACCGGCATCAGTCAGTCGCATCGCAATCGTCCAGACGAAGTCGCTTCGGCTTCAGTGACCGCGAGCCAGAAAGCCGCCCAGAGCATGTCTGATAAGGCAGTCTCTTCAGGCAAGGTGACGGCGCAAGAAGTCGCTGAAAACACCTTTAACGCGATCCGTGATGGCCAGTTTTACATCTTCTCTCATCCATCTGCCTTGGGTAATGTGCAGGAACGCATGGAAGATATCGTCACGCAACGTAATCCCGGCGATCCTTACAAGAGTGCGCCACACATCCGTGACATGCTGCGCGCCAAGATGAAAGCGAGCTAACGTCCCAAGGTAATAGCTGAGACAAAGGTAGCCGTTATTACTTTGTCCGGAGTCAATGGAAGTCACCCGCAAGAGCGTTTTGCGGGTCGATTTTTTTGCATCAGGAAGTACACCTCACTTGAGAGAATGGACCGATCATGAGCGCAGTCATCCAGACCGATCACTACGCGGGGCTCACCAATGGCACCCGGTTGCATTACGCCAGTGCCGGAGTTGCCGGGCAGCCCTTGCTGCTGTTTGTTCACGGCTTCCCTGAATTCTGGTACGAATGGTCGGCGCAATTAGCCCACTTTGGTGACAATTACTTTGCCGTTGCACCGGATTTACGTGGTTTTAACCTCTCCGATATGCCGGCGGATGTCCCGGCCTATAAAGCGCGCCATATTGTGGACGACCTGCGTTTGCTGATTAGCCATCTGGGTTACGAAAAAGCAGTGATCGTGGCGCATGACTGGGGCGGGGCGATATGCTGGAATCTGGCGATCGCTCTTCCGGAAATCGTCGAAAAACTCATCATCATTAATTCGCCCCACCCGTATCTGTTCATGCAGGCGCTCGCTGCCGACGCTTCACAACAATCGGCCAGTGAATACATGAACTGGCTACGTCAGGAAGGCTCCGAACAAGCCTTGGCAAAAGATGATTTCGCCTTACTGGAAGGTTTGTTTCACGGCATGGGGCAAACCGATGCCGGCTGGTTTGATGCACCAACGCGCGCGAAATATCACGACTGCTGGTCGCGTGGCTTAACTGGCGGGGTCAATTACTACCGCGCTTCGCCTTTGCATCCGCCGACACCGGAGCATCAAGGGCCGTCAATGCTCAATATCAATCCGGACGATTTCAAGGTGAAAGTGCCAACCCGTGTGATTTGGGGCGAGCAGGACAAGGCTTTGCCGAAAACCTTGCTGGACGGGTTGGAGAACTTTGTAGAAGACTTCAAGCTGGTCCGTATTGCTGAGGCCTCGCACTGGGTGATTCACGAGCAGCCGGAGCGGGTGAACGCACTGATTCAACATTTTCTGGATGAATAAGTTTGCTTGTGTTGCCGATGTTGTTTTGTGAATACGGATCGTCTTGTCAGACTTGCAAAATAACATGGATGCCTGCCATAATCGGCAGGTAGGGCAGTCTGAAATACCAGCGACAACATTTAGGCATTATTTAGGTAGTATATAGGCAATATAGGCTACTTTTCGTTCCTTTCAAATAACACGGCTTTTGCCTCATCTGAACATGAATATGAATATGAACATCGATAATTTCAACATCAAGCTCGGCGACTGGACCACCCTTCAGCAGGCGGCGCAAGCGATACGTCATGAAGTCTTCGTCGTTGAGCAAAAAATTCCTGCAGAGCTGGAATGGGATGTCATTGACGTGAGTTGTCTGCATGCCGTTGCCTATGACGAGAACAATCTTGCGGTCGGAACCGGTAGATTACTGCCCGATGGTCATATCGGTCGCATGGCCGTGATGGAGTCTGCCCGCGGTACTGG
>CANIFC010000134.1 GCA_947466695.1 Oxalobacteraceae bacterium
CAGATTGCAGAATTAAGCCTTGCCCGGGATGGAGTGGTTCCGGTGCAATAGCATCAGGATAAGTCAGTATTAAAATCGTACTGATAACTACAAAAAATGTTAAAGAAAATCACGGAGGAATGCATCATGAAAACTCAAGCTATCGTAACGTCGCGTCCCGTTGTCAGTATATCGGCAGAGCGCGTGACACAACCGCGCACCGTAGAGCAGCTCATCACTGGACAGGCAACAACTGACGGTGATGGTGTCAAGCTCACGCGGGTGCTGACGCAAGGCTTGCAAAAACGGCTTGACCCTTTCCTGATGCTGGACGCCTTCGGTGCCGATGATCCGCAGGATTACATCGGCGGTTTTCCCGATCATCCGCACCGCGGCTTCGAGACCATTACCTACATGCTGACCGGACGCATGCGGCATCACGACAGCGCCGGTAACGAGGGCTTGCTGCAAAACGGTGGCGTGCAGTGGATGACTGCCGGTCGCGGCGTCATCCATTCCGAACTGCCGGAACAGGAAGACGGACGCATGGAAGGATTTCAGCTCTGGCTCAATCTGGCCGGCAAGGACAAGATGATCGCGCCCTGGTACAAGGATCTTCAGAGCGAGACTATTCCCGAATTTACCACCAGCGAGGGTGCAACAGTGCGCGTCATCGCCGGTGGCAGCCATGGTGTTGCGGGCGCGGTGCAGCGTGAGCTTACCGAGCCACTCTATCTTGATCTGCACCTGGCCGATGGTGCGGTATTTTCTCAGCAGCTCGCTGCCTCGATGAACGCCTTTGTGTATGTCTATCGCGGTGAGCTGGAAATTGGTGACGCCAGCGTGCCGCAGCAGCGCATGGCGATCCTGAATAATGATCCTAGCAGCGACGGCGTGACCTTGCGTGCCAAAGGTGCCAGCCGTGCCTTGCTCATTGCCGGTCAGCCGCTGCGTGAACCGATTGTCCAGTATGGCCCGTTCGTGATGAACACACAGGCCGAGGTACAGCAGGCGATCAGTGATTTCCGCGCCGGCAAGCTGGTCAATTAAGGGATAAGAACGCGCCTATTGGTGCATGTGTGAGGGCCGAGATACTATCAAGGCCCTCTTTTTTTAGCGCAGACGCAATCTTAACCGCGCATCGGCGTCGCGCAGCATTTTTTCAGTCGTTGCCCAGTCGACGCATCCATCGGTGACCGAACAGCCGTAAGTCAGTTGTGACAGGTCCTGCGGAATTTTCTGATTACCGGCAACGATATTCGATTCAATCATGATGCCCACCAGCGAAGTACTGCCATTGACCACCTGATTGATGACGTCGGCCATGACCAGCGGTTGCAATTCCGGTTTTTTATAGCTGTTGGCATGCGAGCAGTCGACCACGATATTAGCCGCAATTTTTGCCTTGATCAAGGCTTGCTCCGCCATCGCCACCGAGACCGTGTCGTAGTTGGGCCGGCCGTCGCCACCGCGCAAGACCACATGGCCATGCGGGTTGCCGCGCGTACGCACAATCGCCACCCGGCCCTGGTCATTCAAGCCCAGGAACGAATGCGGGTGTGATGCCGATAAAATCGCATTGACGGCGATGCTGATGTCGCCATCAGTACCGTTCTTGAATCCCACCGGTGTCGATAAGCCGGACGACATTTCGCGGTGGGTTTGCGATTCGGTGGTGCGCGCGCCGATGGCAGTCCAGGCGATCAGGTCACCGAGATATTGCGGCGAGATCGGGTCGAGCGCTTCGGTGCCGGTCGGCAGGCCCAGTTCACACACGTCGAGCAGAAACTTGCGTGCCAGTTCCATGCCATGGTCGACGCGAAAAGAATCATCCATGTCAGGATCGTTGATGTAGCCTTTCCAGCCGGTGGTGGTACGCGGCTTTTCAAAGTACACGCGCATCACCAGCAGCATGGTGTCTTTCACTTCTTCCTGCAGCGCGATCAGGCGACGTGCATAGTCCAGTCCGGCGACCGGGTCGTGGATCGAGCAAGGGCCGACGACCACGAACAGACGATTGTCCTTGCGCTCCAGAATACGGCACAACGCTTCGCGGCCGGCATTGACGACATCGGCAGCCAGATCCGTTAAGGGCAGGCGTGCGTGCAGGTCTTGCGGGGTGGGCATTGCATCGAATGAGGTAATATTGATATTTTCTAAATTGAGACTGGTCATGGTAGCAGGTAGGGTGGTGAGATTAATCTGGAGCAATAGGCCTTAACAGTCTCTCATTATGCTGATTTTTTGTGCCTTGCACAAATCGGCATGCATCCTCGTTGATCGCCAGGCTGATTGCGCAGCGCTTGCGAGCAGAAAACTCCTTACGAAAGGGTTTGCCTGCACCTGGCCGGCAGCAGCAAGCCAAAGCAAGCCTTTTCAGCAGTGGCTGGATGAGGTGTTACCAGGGCCATCAACATGCAATGAACTAAGTGTGAAAAATTAACTCTATCTCACTATATCGACGTCAATAAATAAAAAAGACATTCTTGACCGGAGAACGGAACGCCGGCGCTGGCTGCTGCCAATGCAGACCTTATGGCGTGCCTGCTTGGCTGATGCTGATGCTCTCCTGCCTTTTGTGATGAACGAAATTCCACCCCCGAGACAATACTATGACGCATAAAAAAATCACCGGAATGGCACTGCTGCTGCTTTCTTCCGCCCTGCTGCAAGCGCAGGCAATTGCAGGTGCCGCTACCAGCGACAGCATGTCAGCCAACGCCACAACAGCCGGCGCAGTTGCCACTACTGGCACGGCCGGACTTGAGCAAAGGCGGGAAGCGCTCACTGCACTGCTAGACGAGCAGTGGCAATACACCTTACGCAATAATCCCGAGTTTGCCTCCATGCTTGGTGACAAGCGCTACAACGACCAGCTCAGCGATTTTTCGCAGCCGGCGATTGATGCGCAACAGCAGGCGCAGGCCCGTTTTCTGATCCGCTTTGAAGCGCTCGATACCCGTGGTTTTCCCGCCCAGGAAATAGTGAACAAAGACTTGATGGTGCGCCAGCTGAAAATGGGCCAGGATGCCATCCGCTTTAAAGACTGGCAGATGCCGGTGCTGCAAAACTCAGGAATTCATCTCGATACACCCCAAATGGTGACGATGCTTTCCTTCGTGACGGTCAAGGACTATGAAGATTACATCGCCAGGCTCAACGCCTTGCCGCGCGCGTTTGAGCAGACGATAGTCCAGATGCGCAATGGCATAAAAAATCAGTTGATGCCGCCGCAGTTTATTCTTGGCAAGATTGCGCGCCAGTGTGATGAGATCGTGGCCATGAAACCGGAAGCCTCACCGTTCACCCAGCCGCTCAATAAATTTCCAGCCGACTTTTCAGCAGACGACAAGCAGCGCTTGCGTGCGGCAATCCGCGAAGCGGTAGCCTTGCGCGTGGTGCCTGCCTATCAGAAATTTTCCAATTTTGTCCGCGATGAATACGCCGTTCACGGTCGTCAGGATGCCGGCATCTGGTCGTTGCCGGACGGTGCCGCACGCTATCAGTTGCGGGTCAAAGAGTCGACCACCACCGATCTGACTGCAGAAGCGATTCATCAGTTGGGATTGAGTGAAGTGGCGCGTATTGAAGGCCAGATGCTGGCTGTGGCAAAAAAGCTCGGTTACGCCGATCTCCAGAGTTTTAATGCCATGGTCCTGAAAAATCCGGCCTTGCATCCTTCCTCACGCGAAGAGATTCTTGCCCTCTATCGTCAATACACGACACAAATGTATGCCAAGTTGCCACAGCTGTTTGGCCGCTTGCCGAAAGCCAAAGTCGAGATCATGGCGGTAGAGGAGTTCCGCGAAAAAGAAGCGGCCGGAGCGTCTTACAATAACGGTACGCCCGATGGTTCCCGCCCGGGTCACGTCATGGTCAATACTGGCGACTTTGCCGACCGCACTACCATGTCCATCGAAACCACGGCACTGCATGAAGGCGTACCGGGTCATCACATGCAAATTTCAATTGCCCAGGAGTTGCAGGGTTTGCCGGAATTTCGCAAGCAGGGTGGTTACAACGCCTACGTGGAAGGCTGGGCCTTGTATTCCGAGCGGCTCGGTGAAGAACTGGGCTTCTATCAGGATCCGTACAGCTACTATGGCCATTTGCAGGATGAAATGCTGCGCGCAATTCGCCTGGTGGTCGATACCGGCCTGCACTACAAAAAATGGAACCGCCAGCAAGTGGTCGACTTTTTTCATGATCATTCCGGCATAGAGGAAGTGGATGTGCAAAGCGAGACTGACCGCTATATTGTCTGGCCGGGGCAGGCCCTGGGTTATAAAATCGGCCAGTTGAAGATCATTCAGTTGCGTGCGTATGCCACTGAAAAACTCGGTGAGAAATTCGATATCCGCGCCTTCCATGACGAAGTTCTGGGTGCTGGTGCATTACCGCTGGATGTACTCGAGCAGCGTATTCACACCTGGGTGGAAACTAAAATCTAGTGTGTTGCGATGAATGTGGGGTAGCCGGTGTCGCCGGTGTTGCTGTGTCGGTCTCGGCAGTACAGGGCAATCCGGTTTTGACCGGGAATCACGAAATTGCCATTTGTGTCACTAACCCGGTGGTAAGGCTTTCCCGGCATGATTAATCATCCAGAACGTTTGTTATTTTCGAGCAACTGACGCCTGTTAGCGAGTAAAATCAGGTAACAATTTTAATTTTGGCTAGAAAGTTCTATGAATGCATTTGTAATACCGGCTTATATGGTCGACTTCACCCCCAAGACCGTCCGGGCCATCTTGTCACCTGCCGGCATCGGCGGGGCCGAGGTCGACATTGATGTCTACGATCGTACCAACATGAATTACAAGCTCGAAGCCAAAGGCACGCGCCTGAAAGACCAGAAGGATAATTTCCGTATTACTGTCGAGGTAGACGGGGTCATCAATCAACACGACTGGAACTTCACCATCTTGCGCGAATCAGCTGGCCGTAGCCGTAAAAGTCGCTAATATCCCCCATTGAAAAGGCCGGGCGTTATGAGCGCCCGGTTTTTTATCCTTCCCTTCCCCTTTCTTGATCCCTGGGCTTTATTACTGCTTTATTCTCCGCTTAATCCTGCAGCAGAAAACCGCAACGGCAGAGTTAGCCTTGCCATTTCCTTTGCAGCCCGGTATCGGTGTGTATCCATCCTCCCCTTGCAGTAGGCCGATAGTAAAATCCCACCCCGCCTTGCCGGAAGCTTTGTATCAGCTCTCCCAAGACCTCTTCGTGCAGTTGCGAGATGCGGATATCCGCAGCACGCCCTTCCAGATGCAATGATTTGCGTGCCGCCGGAATCCCCTCTTCAATCAGGCGCCGGTTGGATTCTGGCGTGCGGTAGCCGGATAAAATCTCCAATGGCTTGGTCATGCCAAAGCGTGCGATGAAGGCTTGGGTAGCCCACAGCGTTTCGAGCAGTTTGGGATCCATCGGTGCGGTTTTTTTACCGTTCACATCGCGCAGCAGATGACACACTTGCTGATAGGCCGGATCGAGTATTTCTCCGTCTTTCCAGTACAACAGCTGCACCCGTTCGCCGCTGGCCGGGCGTACCAGGTCAAGCGTGCGGGGTTTCAGCCAGAAATCAAGATCGAGTGCCTGCGAGTCAAAGAGGTCGGGCGGTGGTGTCAGTTCGCTGCGCTTCGCGACTGTTTCTATTCTTTCGCCTGCCAAAATTGCCGGGGCGCGTAGCCCCATGAATAAACCGGAAGCGGTGAGTAACAGGGATTTTTTCAGAATGCTACGACGTGAATGCATGAGCGGAAACCTTTTTTTTAATGCGTAATTTTATCCAACATGGGCATTCTCTGCCTGCGTTGTCGTTCTGTCGCTGGCAGAGGCGCTGACTCAAGAGCGCCTGAGTACCTTGTCGACCGGGCTGAACCTCAGGCGAAAGGCGTCAGGCATGCCGGAGCCGAGCAGCGGACGCAGGTAGAGGCGAAATGCATCAGTGACATCGGTACCGCTGGCGCTGATGAATTCATCTTCCATGGTGCGGGTCTTGCCGGCCACCGCTTCGAGCGGTAGCAAGTCGTAATCGACCGAGTAAAAACCGGTACGGCGGATCGCCACCGAGCCATTGTGCTGACCCCACATGGCAAATTGCACCGCTTTTTCACCGACTTCACGCGCTTCGCGCTGATCGACATCCGACACGCAGCCAATGAAAGAGCGTTGCAGATAACCAAAGGTATCGCCGCGCACCCGCTTGATACCAAGTTTGGTCTTGATCTCTTCGCATAACAAGTCGGCCAGTGCACCGTTACCCGAGAGCTGGACGTTACCGTGGGCGTCGTGTTCGAGTTCTTTGGCCAGCAGGCTGATGATCGGTGTGCCAGCGGCATCATGCACCCCTTCGGATACGGCAATCACGCAACGGCCATAGCGCTCGTAAGTTGTCTTGACGTCGTGCAGGAAATTTTCCAGCACGAAGCTGCGTTCAGGCAGATAGATCAGGTGCGGGCCATCGTCCGGGAATTTTTTTCCCAGTGCCGAAGCGGCCGTCAGGAATCCGGCATGCCGGCCCATCACGACGCCGACATAAACTCCCGGCAATGCCGCGTTATCCAGGTTGGCACCGGCAAAAGCTTGCGCCACGAAGCGGGCGGCAGAAGGAAAGCCAGGGGTGTGGTCACTACCCACCAGATCGTTATCGATGGTTTTGGGTATATGGATGCAGCGCAGCGGGTAGCCGGCTTTTTGCGCTTCCAGACTGACGATGCGCACGGTATCGGACGAGTCATTGCCGCCAATGTAAAAAAAGTGCTCGATTTCGTGAGCGCGCAATACCTTGAAAATTTCCTGGCAATATTTTTCATCCGGTTTGTCACGGGTTGAGCCCAGGGCGGAAGAGGGTGTACTGGCGACCAGTTCGAGATTGTGACTGGTTTCCTGGGTCAGGTCGACGAAGTCCTCGTCCACGATGCCACGTACGCCGTGGCGTGCGCCGTAGATCCGTTCAACTTGCTGGAATCGACGCGCTTCCAGAGCGACCCCGACCAGTGACTGATTGATGACTGCCGTGGGACCACCGCCTTGTGCGACCAAAATTTTGCCAGATGCCATGCCGGACTCCTTGATTGTTGGACTGATGTTGGAATTAAGTCATCTTGCCATTTCATCCGGCTGCAGGCAAGCGGTTTAGCCGCTGCCGGTTACAGCCCCGCTCCTGATGTCGCGGTTCTGGGCAGCTTATTTTCTGCTGCGCCAGGCATTTTCCGCTGCATGGCAGCTGCCCCCGTATGTCACAATAGGGGATAGACAATTATAATTTTTTGACATGCTTACTCCTCAGCAGTTACAGCAGTTCCGGACCAACGGCTATCTGGTCTTGCCAGCATTGGCAGACACCGCTTTTTGCGAATCCATCATTACTTTTTCCCTGCAGGAATTAGACGCCGATACCGCGCCGGTCGAGTATGAAGCCGATACCCGTTATCCGGGTGCGCCATTGTCGCGCATCGCCGAAGGTGGCCGTACCGCCCGGCGCCTTTTGCAGGCAGTGGGGCGTTGTCCGGCGCTGGCACAGTGGGCGCAAGCTCAGGCGCTGTCGCAAGACCTGCAACAATTGCTGGGGGACGGCGTACGTTTGTCGCAGATCCATCACAACTGCATCATGACCAAGCAGCCGCGTTTTTCCAGCCTCACAGGCTGGCATCGCGATAGCCGCTATTGGCAGTTCCAGCGTGCCGAACTCGTTTCGGTCTGGCTCGCCTTGCGCAATGAAACGCCTGACAATGGCTGCCTGATGGTGTTGCCCGGGTCGCAGCTCTGGACCATCAGCCCGGAACAATTCGATGCAGCCCTGTTTTTACGGACGGATCTGGAAGAGAATCAGG
>CANIFC010000135.1 GCA_947466695.1 Oxalobacteraceae bacterium
AATTATTTTATGCACGTAATCGCACACGACCCTTTGTACACCGAGTATAGCCTGGGGATACTTTGTTATTCTTTTACTATCTGCGAAGGTATTATACGGCGTGGTAAACGCTTCCATTTATCTTGGGGGCGCTATGAGTACAAATACCGCTTACTGGGTGTAACTGTCGATATTGCGCAAGTTAGCATCTATCGTAATCCCACTTGCGCGGTTCTCTGCAGTGGCGATATTATCAAGGCAGCCGGTGCCGGTTATATCAGGCAAGGTAAGCTATGGTTGCTTGAAGCTGACCGGCGCGATGGGCGTATGGCGTTCTTTGCCTCGAAGATAGTGCGTGTGCTGCGTATCTTTAAACGTTCGGGATTAAGTGGCCTTTTAGGTAAAAAAACTGATAGTGGAAAGGCTTAGGAGGCCTTGAATATTGTTGTGATCAGTGACTTCTTTTAACACCGTTGAAACGAAAGTATTCATTCGCTCTGCTAGATTCGTTATGCTTGCCTTGGACTAGCTCATGCTGAAAAAAGAAAGAGATTTCGTGCAATGGAGAAAATCAAAAATTTATTTTCAACGTATTGACTCTTCATCAGACCACCTCTCGCCATGATAGAAATTTGCCTCACTGCTTTGCTTACCGTCTGCGACCAGAGTGCTGTGGAAGACAGTATCGAGGTTCCGGTGGCGGAACCGATACCGGCAGTTATTACTACCAATCCCGCGGGGCCAAAAACTATAACATTTATCCGATCAGGTCCGGTCGTTCTTAGGTCTGGCCAGACGGTTAGCGGCCGTCGTATCAGCAACCCGCACGGAGCTTGCATCGAGGGAACCGGTGTGTCTTATGTGCGTATCTATAATAATAGAATTGGACCGTGCGGCCCATTGGCCGGAGATGCTGGTATCAGCCTCGATCATGTACATGATGTCCTCATAGACCATAATTCGTTTGATGATATATCTGGTGCCTTGCTCGCT
Organism: Oxalobacteraceae bacterium; assembly: GCA_947466695.1. GTDB lineage: Bacteria > Pseudomonadota > Gammaproteobacteria > Burkholderiales > Burkholderiaceae_D > Undibacterium. Next base: position 973 of record CANIFC010000135.1, read on the forward strand.
TCCAACAGCACAAATAACATTGTATTTGAACATAACTATGCAACGCGTATTCGCGGGCCTTTTCCGCGTGGTCAGATCGCGCAGTTCAATCATGTTGTCGGTAGTGGTAACAGGATCAGCTGTAATATCAGTGACCAGACCACGCCTGGCTACGGTGATGGCACTGAGGATCACATCAACACATGGCTGTCATCAGGTACAGTTGCGAGTCCTATCCTTATCAAATTTAATAAGTTGCGTGGTGGGGGGCCAAGTAAATCGGGTGGCGGCATCATTGCTGGTGACGGTGGCGGTTCATACATCACCATTGATACAAATATTCTTGTTAACCCCGGTCAGTATGGGGTGGCCATTGCCGGTGGACATGATAATAAGTTGCTCAACAATAAGGTTTACTCTTCTTCGTTCGCTTGGTCAAATGTTGGCGCTTTTGTCTGGATACAGAACGATTCGGCGTCGTATGGTCACGAAGTGAGCGGTAATCGGGTGAACTGGACAAATAAAATTGACCAACAAAATCCTTGGTGGACACAGGGTAATACCGGTCCGGTAACCATGAGCGGCAACGCGTTTGGTGACGCTTCCGTTGGGGCCGACATCTGGAATGAGATGTTTCCCCAGTGCGGCGACGATTGATAAATACCGAAATAGGCAGTTTCACAAATAGCAGAAACGACAAATTATCCGATTTTACGCAAAAAACTATTGGTGCAACGGACTGCACTTCTTTACCCTTTGCCTGGCTGAAGGCTAAAAATTATCTGCGTCACAATGAGACGAACTTTGCTTCACTTAAAGACGCGCTAGCGACTTTCCTGAATAAATTTGAATAAATCTGAACTTGCGGCATGCTTCAGCAATATGCCGCATCACCTTGATCCATCATCTCCAATCGTGACGCCAACGGCGGTTTCATAAAGCCGGACTGATGTCAGAATTCCCTCAAAAAATTCCACTAATTGTTAAATAAATTATTGGAAATAGCAAGATCGTAATTCTCGAATTTTTCTCTGTGTCTCGTTGGCATCAGCTAAACAATTAACGAACATCGCAGCCTCATATTTCCTGTTGGACAGGAGTAGAATCACTGTCTTTATCCATGTATGAAGTGTTTTTAAAGGAAATAATAGCATTTTCTCCTTTATCTACTGACTCCATTTCTTTGCGCTCACCTAATTATGCCATCTCCCATTTGTTCACGGAGACTCATTTTCATCGTTGAAACCATAAAATATCATTGCCAAAAAACCATGAATATTTCATAATATGAAATATTAATAGCTTTAAGGAAAAAATTGATTTAACATTTGCCCACAATAAAAATATTCTTTTAGTGAATCTTAATGTTGAGGACTACCACTGTGATTAAGTCAATATCTACCAAAATGAAGACCCAGAACGGGTTAGTTCCCACCTTACCGAGGCGTACGGTGTTGTGCACGAGTCTCCTCGTCGCACTTGCTGGCTGCGGGGGAGGTTCGGGTAATGACGTTGCCCAAAATGCCTCTAATACTGGTGCGGTATCAGGACAGTTAAATACTGCAGCAACGGTTATCGCGGGTACAAATCTTGTCTCGAATCAAGCTGTTGCATCAAGCTCGACGGCAACGGCCAGCACCCCTGTTAGCGCCGTGGCTGCAGCCAGCGTTGCGGTTACCCCTGTCAATCTTGCCTTGAATAAACCGGTAACGGCATCCGGCGCTCAATCGACGAGTTTGTCGGCGGCTCTTGCTGTCGATGGCAACGTACTGAGCCGATGGGCCTCTGGATGGACTGATGCCGAATGGATCACCGTCGATCTGGGTTCTGTACAGTCTATCAACCATGTCGGGCTTAATTGGGAGGCAGCTTTTGCGAAAGCCTATCAGCTACAGACATCTACCGATGGCAAGACCTGGACTACCGTGTACGACACTGCTGCAGGTGCAGGCGGGGTGGAGGATATTCGCTTCAAAACCGTGAGTGCCAGATACGTCAAGATGAACGGTATAAAACGTGTCACGATATGGGGTTATTCGCTGTTTGACTTTTCGGTATATAACGATCCGCCGCAAAACCTCGCATTGAACAAGGTGGCCACTGCCTCTTCAGTACAAGACAGCACCTTTCTTGCTTCTGCTGCAGTCGACGGCAATGTATCGACTCGGTGGAGCTCTGGCTGGAGCGACGCAGAATGGATTACAGTCGATTTGGGCGTCGCAGCGACGGTTAGCCATGTCTTGCTCAATTGGGAGGCTGCCTATGGAACGTCCTACCAGATCAAGACATCAACCGACGGCATCACTTGGGGGACCGTATTCAGCACAACTGCAGGAGTTGGTGGAAAAGAGGATATTAATTTCAGTGCTGTTAAAGCCAGATACGTCAAAATGAATGGCGTAAAGCGTGCGACGGTATGGGGATATTCATTGTTTGAATTTATTGTCTACAACGACGGTTCCGCGCCCGTCACTCCACCGACACCGACACCGACACCGACACCGACACCGACACCGACACCGACACCGACACCGACACCTCCTCCCCCGGTGCCACCGAGCGGTACCGTCGGGCCTACAATCACCACATTTATTCCAACCGGCCCAGTTACCTTGTTCTCTGGACAGACGCTTACAGGCCGGCAGATCAGTAATCCAAATGGGCCTTGCATTTATGGCAAAGGGGTGTCGAATGTGCACATATATAACAACAAAATCGGTCCTTGCGGTCCGGCAAATGGAGATGCCGGTGTTGCCATTGAAAATGCGCATGATGTCCTGGTAGACCATAATTCTTTTGATGATGTATCAGGTGCTCTTTTTGCTTCTAATGGTACAAACAACATCGTGTTCGATCATAACTATGCAACGCGTATTCGCGGACCATTTCCGCGTGGTCAGATCGCCCAGTTCAATCATGTTGTTGGCAGCGGCAACATGATCACTTGTAATGTCAGTGACCAGACAACGCCTGGCTACCGTGATGGTACGGAGGACCATATCAATACATGGCTGTCATCCGGAACAGCTGCGAGTCCTATCCTTATCAAATACAATAAGTTGCGTGGCGGTGGACCGAGTCAGTCTGGGGGGGGGATTATCGCTGGTGACGGCGGTGGTTCGTATATCACGATTGATAGTAATATTCTTGTTAATCCCGGTCAGTATGGAGTGGCCATTGCAGGTGGACATGATAATAAGTTGCTTAATAATAAAGTTTATTCTTCCTCGTTTGCCTGGTCAAATGTTGGCGCTTTTGTCTGGATTCAGAGTCCAGCTCCATCGTACGGCCTTCAGGTGAGTGGAAATCGCATCAACTGGACAAATCGTGGCGGTTCGGCAAATAATTTTTGGGATAGTGGTAACTCCGGGGCGATTAACATGAGCAATAACGTGTTTGGAGATCCGTCTATCGGAACAGGTATTTGGAATGAGACGATTCCTCAATGTGGTGGTTAAACGTCAATCATCGTTAATTGAAACGGAATAGATAAGATTCCGCTTCAATTTGATGGTCGTCAATTTTGCTAAGTAGTAAAGCCGTGCGGCGTCAGGAAGTTTTCCTGACGTCGCTTTTTATCGGTATATTCCGATCAATAGGTTGAGCCAGGTTTCTTCACTATCAATTTGACCGCGAAATCGATGACATTCATCCAGGTACGACGCGTATTGATCCCCAACCGGGATTGGATCACGAATGTTTTTCTTCGGGTGTTTTAACTCCCTTTCGGTAGCCACCACAAATCAGACGGGCATAGGGCCAGGCGAAGTACAGTAACCAAAATGGTCCGGTGTGCCTTTGGGTGAATACGAGCCATGAGCGCCATGGCAGACCTTTTCTCCCCATCATTTGTTGCCATCGTTGCATGAAAGATTGGTTCGTATCGAGAAAAGTTCCTACATTGGGATTGTGGTCACAACTTCCATATATCCCTCTTCCTAGCCAAACTTCAAACCCGAGCTTGCGGGCACGTAATGCGTAGTCGGTGTCGCCCATGGCATGTTCAAATGCTGGATCGAGATTGCCAACTGCCAGGGCAACCTTCGCCGGAATCAGTACAACGTTGCCATTCATCGAATCGCAGAGTTGTGGCAACTGGCCGGGTACAAGCCGCTGAAAGCTAACCGGTTTGAGCCTTGAAGTTCGGATAACGCCGCCATAGCTTGGTTGCCCCGTTTTTTCGTCTACCGTACTGCCGACTACAATGACCGGTTTTTTATTTCCTTGTGTCGCTTCGCACTCAAGCAAGCGCAATAATGCATCTGGCTGCAACATCGTGTCATCGTTGAGCCAGAGATAATAGTTAAAGTTGTCCTCTAGCGCGAATCCGAAAGCCTTATGCATGCCCCGGCACCAGAACAGATTACTCTCACCAGAGATCACGTGAACACTGGAGAAAGAAGTACGCACAGCGTCCGCCGTCCCATCTGAACTTCCGTCATCAACCAGAAACACCTCAATTAGATATCCTGCTGGAAGTGAGGTTTTGAATAAGAAGTCCAGGCACGCAAGGGTTGTATCTTTACGGTTATAGCAGGTAATTAAAACGGCAATTTTCATTTTTTAACTCGTAACTAAGAGAACTAACGCTAACGCTGATAATGATCAATATGATGTTTTTTATTGTAAGAAATAAAGACGATACGTATTCATGAAAGTAATTAGGGTTTGTCCAGAACATCAGTGTCAATATGCGGATGAATGAATCCTTGCTGGTGGCGTGAGGCCCGTTCGCCATTGCTCGGCATCGACGGCTGGTAACTGCTGTTTTTTGGTACAACAGCTCAAAAAAATAATTACCAGAAAAATAATCCATATCTGGTTACGCGATGCAACAAGAGTCGCCTCCATCAGGTTGTAAATAAGCATAGAAACGACAAAGGGAACTGTAAAAGGTAGAATATCGCTGCCGATTCGTGTACGTTTTTTTACCTGGTACAACCAGTTTCCCAATATTAAAATAAACAATCCCAATCCCGTCGCGCCTCCGCATACCAGTAGATCAAGATAGCCATTGTGGTAGGACGTATATGGCATTCCCGTAATTTTAATCAGATAGTTGTTGCCATCAAATCCCCAGCCGATCCAGGGGCTCACACTAATGGCGTCGGTCGCCAGCATCCAGATGTCGGTCCGACCGGTGAAACTCGCGGTGCGACCGGCTAGCCCGAGCAGTTTTTCCAAATCCAGGGCGTCCCCTAAAAAAAAAATACTAATCGTTACTATCAGAACAGATATTCCAATACCGCTGATGAGTAGCCGTTTATCGTGGCGCTGGCTGGATTTCCAGGCAAGGAGACAAATACTGACCAGCACACAAATCGAGCTAATAATGGACGTCATACTATTTGCACCAATCATGGCTATCACAGCACACGCTGCAAACAGCAGATGCAGGTGATATTTATCGTCTCTGGTCTTGCTCAGTATCACCGCGTTTGCCCAGAAAGCGCAAAATGCGATTCCACCCAGTTCATTTGCCTGGCCGGTGAGTCCACGCCAGCGTCCTTCCCATTCGATTGCAAAAGAAGGAAGTAACAGGACAGAGGCAAGTTGTATCAAAATATTAAAACCGAGTACGTACCCGATATGCTTTGGCAGTAGCCATGGCACGGTTCGGTAGCGCAAGGCTGCTGCTAGTGTGATCAACGTTATGCCCACATTATTTGCGATGTTGATCAAGGATTTTTCCTGACTGGAAGACCACAGCATGCTAGTGGCCACAAATAGCAGCAACAGTAATAATGGCCATTGGCGTAGCGCGGTCGATAGTGCTGTTTTTGGTTTTCGTAGCAATATGAATCCTGCCGAAAGGTAGATGCTGGCCATGAATATTACGAACGGTATCGATTGCAGCGACCCTGCATTCGACGTTGCAGCAAGAGTGGACGCATACATTTCAGGAGCCCATACGGGTTGTGACACTTCCAGCTTTCGTTGAAGCGGCATGCCAACTATAGAAATCCAGCACATTAATGGTATGGCACCCCAATGCTTGATGACGCCTTGCTTCGGTAAAAAGAGCATGCCTTCTGTGGCGGGAGAGTCGGCGGTAGTCATTATTATTCTTTCTTCAAAATGAACAAAAACGGATCTGATGTACTGATTATCATTAAATTGCGCGGAGTTTTGAGGCAATGTTTAGGTATCGTATCCAGGCGATCTAAAAGAACAGGAGACCTCGTAAGTAGGTCCATGTATTTATTGATTTTGATCACTTTGTCCTTTCCGTATTTCTCTCCAGACCAAAATTGTTAGCATAATTTCACCCGCGACCATGCCCCAGATTGCGCCGCTTGGGCCGACCTGCTGAATCAATAGGACGGCGGTGACAATCGCTGCTATTGCACTTGGTATGTTAAATAACATTAATGCACGGAATCGCCGCATTACCTGGAGCAGCCCAACGCCGCCGGTCAACGACATGTGGACAATAAGGACGACACACCAGATCGGGATCAGCGCTTTTACACCGGCATCGTGTCGCCCGAGTATTACGTTGAAAATGAAATCGAGACTGGTGAGCAATATCGTCGAATAGATCACTGCAAAAATAAATAGGCACGCTGTTAACAGGATGGATATCCGCAGCATTTTTTTTCTATCGGTTTGACGTAGATCTGCAAGACGCGGGATGGCAATCTGGTTGATGGCAGGAATGAGGAAGTTGAACGGTGAGATAAAGATGCGCGCGGCATTGGCCTGACCTACACCAACAGGACCAAGGAAAAAAGCCAGT
>CANIFC010000136.1 GCA_947466695.1 Oxalobacteraceae bacterium
GACAGCCAGGACGAATCCAGGCGCCGTACAACAGCGGCGTGGCAGAACCGGTCGCACTGACGATGATATCGGCCTGCGCTGCACAGTCGGGCAGATCAAGCGCCTGAAAAAATTCGACGTCCGGGAAAAGTGCCTCCAGTTCCTGCCTCAGGACGAAGACTTTTTCAAGTGTACGGCCCCACAGGTAAACCCGGCTGATCGGGCGTACGGCAAGATGCGCGCGAATCAACGGGATTGCCAGCTTGCCGGTACCCAATAACAGTAAAGTTTTGGCATTGGTGCGCGACAGGTAACGTGAGGCCAGCGCAGAGATGGCCGCAGTGCGCCAGTAGGTGACCGACGTGCCGTCAACCATTGCCAGCGGTAGCCCGTGACTGCGGCTAAAAAGTAAAATTTTCGAATGCAGGGACGGATGGCCGGACTGCACATTATCGGGAAAATAGGTGAACGCCTTGACCCCGATCACCGCTTCAGTCCAGGCCGGCAAGACCGCAAAACCGTCGTGCTGATCCGGCTTTTCCGAGAGGGAAAACACCTGGCGTTGCGGCATACCAAAATCCTGTTGAAACCCGTGATCCAGCGCATCAATCAGTGCGGGAAAGGTGAGCGCCTGATCGACTTGCCCTGCCTCTATCATCTTCATGTCATTACTCTCAATAATGTGTTTTACCGTCCGCGGTAAGCTCACCGGGGCGAATATGCCGGACTCAGGGCATTCGAAAACCAGACTCATCCGGTGCACCCGGCAGGCTTATTCAGCGAATTAAATCGAACAATTCCGGCGCATCAAATGACCGTAGCCCGATAGTGATCCAGTCGGGATGAGGATCAAAGATCCGGAGTCAACACAATCCCCGTCGAAGATATATCGCCACCAGCAACGGCATTGCCTGAATGCAAGTGTAGCAAAAATTATGCGGCTTGAACCCGTCATTTTCTAGCGGGTCTCATCAAGCCGCGTTCCTGAAATCGTGCAATTGGGCAAACAAGGCTGTCTTGAGCTTGTTTTCCAGATCGGCTATGGCGTTTTTTTGTGATTCCAGTTCCGTTTGCAACAGATCGAAAGAAGTGATTTTATCTTCCAGACTGTCGGTCGCAACATGGATGCGTTGAATGGATTGCATGCGGTTTTTCAGTTGATTCTTGTGTTCGCGAATCTGCGCTTCGACCGGCGCCATCACTACTTTTTGCCACGCATCCACATCCCGGTTTGCCTGTAAAAAGCTACGCTTGATCCGTGCCGCAATCGAATCAAAAAATTTTTGCATCAGTACTTTATGCGAGGTCGTCAGCAAGGTCATCGTCGTAAATTGCTTTTGAAAAATCTCTTCAACCGTAGAAACTTCCAACAAATATTTATCCAGTGAAAACGGCATCGGGGCACTCAGCACCAGACCATGTTCGGTGGAAAATTTACGATACATAACGGCCATCATCTCGGAAATTTCATCAATCTTTTTATTCGAGGTCATGAGGTTTTTCCTGACCTGCGAAAAGAACTGCCTGACAGCGTCTTTGAGCCCGGCAGAAAACCGACAGCGCTCCATCGCGATCCTCGACTGACTGATTTCGCCGCGCAATATTTCCATACCCAGGCTGGTATAGACTTCCGTAGAGAGCCGGGTGAAAACGGCGCGGGTACCCTGCATCTTGATCAGGCTGGCATCGAATTCTTTCTTCTCCAGATCGACACGCCGCATCATGTGTTCGATGACGGTATTATTTTTTCCGCGCAAACTTTTCAGTTCCAGCATTTGTTCCACGACATGGCGGTTGCGTGACGCAACGGTGGCGCGCTGGCTGCTGATAATGTCATTGATATCGATATTGAGCTGAGCCTGGATAATATCGCGCTTGGCAGGAATCAGTTCTGTCGATAAGGCGTACTCCAGCGCCGGCAAGCGGCTTTTCGCCAGCAAAGGGGCATCCTTCTGGATTTTCGCTACCAGTCCTTTTTGTGCCGAGACCGGAAACACCTGCTTGTCATCGAGCGAGAGGATATGGGCGACCGTCGCAATCTGCTGCTGAATCTGTCGCTCAATTTCATCTGCAGAGCGCAATTCATCCCACATGCTGTCTATCTTGTTGAGCACGACCATACGACCGGGACCACTGCGGATATGGTTACGCCAGACATCAATGTCGCTTTTGGTCACGCCGGTGTCTGCAGCAAGAATGAACAGCACGGCATGCGCATTGGGGATCAGATTAAGCGTCAGTTCAGGTTCTGTACCGATGGCATTCAAACCTGGCGTATCAATGATGATCAGGCCTTCCTTGAGCAGGGGATGGGGAAAATTGACGATCGCATGACGCCAGAGCGAAATTTCCATCTGGCCGTTTTCATCAATTTCAAGCGCCGAATCCGGATCCGCTTCATCGTACAGGCCGTACGCTTTTGCTGTCTCCAGATCAACCTTCTTGGTCAGGCTCACTTGCTTGAAAGCCTCAAGCATGCCCTCGCCAGAATCGATATTTAACGGCAGTACTGTCCAGGCCTCTTGCTGTTCCTTGTAATCGGCAGTCGATTGCGCTTGCGCACGCGTTTCTATCGGCAACAGGCGGATGCAGGGCGGCAGCGCTTCGTCATAGAGCAACTCAGTCGGACACATGGTGGTACGTCCCGCCGCCGAGGGCAAAATACGCTGGCCATATTCGGCAAAAAAAATTGCATTGATCAGTTCCGATTTGCCACGTGAAAATTCTGCAACAAAAGCGATACTAAACTTATCGTCCGTTAATTTTTCTACCAGATGACCCAAGCGATGATCCAGTGCGACATCGGCCATGTCCGACTCGCTAACCCATGTACGATATTGTCCGAGGGCGTTCAGTACACCCTTGCGCCAATCGCTGTACTCCTGGAATTTTTGAACCAGATTGCTCATATTGCCCTCGATCACATTTTTAATATCATAATAATCTTACATTCTGGCTTATTTTTGGCAATTAACACAGTAAAAAGTGCTGCGTTGCCCCTGCTTGATCTGCCGGATTGCCGTATTGCACACACGACAAGGCTGGCCAGCGCGGTCATAGACAAAGTACGACTGCTGAAAATAGCCGGTCTGGCCGCCAACGCCGACAAAATCGCGCAGGCTGCTACCGCCCTGCTCGATGGCTGCGGCTAAAATCTGGCGGATTGACTCTGCCAGCAAGGTATAACGTGCCAGACTAATGCGGTTTGCCGCGATTTTGGGATTGATGTGCGCCCTGAACAAACTTTCTGAGGCATAAATGTTTCCAACACCAACCACGATATCCCCGGCGAGTAATACTTGCTTGATGGCCGAATGACGCTGGCGAGTCTGGCGATACAGCAACTGCGCGTCGAATTGATCTTCCAGGGGCTCTACCCCCAGGCCGCGTAGCAAGACGTGGTTGTCAACCGGACCTTCGGCAGCGGGATGCCACAACACGGCACCAAATCTCCTGGGGTCATTCATGCGCACCATCTGCTCCCCGACGACAATATCGATATGATCATGTTTCTTCGGAACAGTCCCGCCAGGCAAGATGCGCAGATGGCCAGACATCCCCAAATGAATCAACACCGTGCCGTGGATAAACTCCAGCAGCAAGTATTTACCCCGCCGGCCGATGGAGAGAATGGTATTTCCTTCGAGTAAGGCAGGTAAATCAGGTGGAAAAGGCCAACGCAAGCCACTACGACGCAAGATGACTGCGCTCACTGTCTTGCCTAGCAAATGTGGTGCGACACCACGTCGCGTGACTTCAACTTCGGGTAATTCCGGCATATTTTTCCATATAATAATTGCAATTAAAGTAGCAAAGAAAGCGGCCATATCCCACGCTGCGACTGCTTCAGCGTAAAATTGGAAATCGCCGATCAAATCAGGAACCTGTTTTGAAAAATATTGTAAACGCTATTGTAAGTGTAAGACCTCTCAGACATATTTTCTGCCTAGGAATAGTCGTGTCCAGCGCATTGCTTGCCGGCTGCGCCAGTTTCTCCGGATTTGGTACGCGCACTCCAACCGAAACTCCCACAGCCCAGGACTTGATTGAGCCCGTGCAGGCCAAGAGCGAAATGAGAGGCGCTCCGGATGCCTCACGGGCAGTCAGCGCCGCCGCAGCCGCAGCACAACTCCCTTCGGTCGAATTATCGGAAGAATTGCTGTACAAATTACTCACTTCAGAAATTGCCTTTCAAAGGGGTAACTGGCAGTCTGCCTACGTTACCCTGCTGGCCGCCGCGCAGCAAACACGCGATCCTCGGCTGGCAAAAAGAGCGGCTGAAATGGCGCTGTCAGCCAAGCAACCAGCGGAATCAGTGGCGGCAATCCGGCTATGGCGTGAACTTGCACCCGAGTCGAGTGAAGCCGCTCAATACTATCTGGGCTTCATGGTCATCAACAATAACTTTGATGAAATTGAAAAAATATTCAGCGATAAATTAGCCAGTGCCGGCCAACCCGAATATGGCATGCTGATGCTGCAAGCGCAGCGTCTGCTGGCGCGTTCGCGTGACAAAAAAATCGCCTTTGATACGCTGGAAAAAATACTGGAGCCCTACAAAATGACGCTTGAGGCACACCTGGCCTTAGCCCAGGGCGCCTATACCAGTGGCGATAACGCGCGCGCGCGGCGTGAGGCAAAGGCGGCACTCAAGCTTAAACCCGATTCCCAACTGGCGATTCTGACGGTCGCACAGGCATCGACGAAACCGGAAGCCATTCAAGAAATTTCTGCTTTTATTAAAAAAAATCCTGACGCAAGTGATGTCCGCCTTGCCTACGCAAGCATGCTCATAGAATTGAAACAGCTTGATCTTGCCAGAGCCGAATTTGAACAACTGCTGCGCGATAAACCGGGCGACATCGGCAGCATGTACGCCCTCGGAGCGCTGGCGATGGACAGCGGCCAATTCAAACTGGCAGAAAAATATTTTCTCTCTTTTTTAACGACGCTGGAAGCAAATCCGGAAGAGGAACGCGATCCTACCGCCACCCTCATTAATTTGGCCCAGATTGCACTTGAGCGCCAGGATACCGCGGCCGCCATGGACTGGCTTGCCAAAGTTGAATCCTATGATGGCAAGAATGCCGTCTGGATGAGTGTGCAAGTGCGCCGGGCACAACTGATGGCGAAAAATGGCAAGCTGGATCAAGCGCGTCAATTTTTAAACGACCTCGCTCCCGAGAGTGAAGCTGACCAGATACAGGTACTGCAGGCAGAGTCGCAGTTACTCAGGAATGCCGGTCAGGAAGACGAGGCAATGCGCCTGCTCGATACGGCAATAGAACGCTTTCCAGACAATACCAATCTGCTGTATGACTATGCCATGCTGGCTGAATCACAAAAAAAACTCGATGTCATGGAAACCAAGCTCAGACGGGTGATTCAACTCGCGCCTGCCAGCCAGCACGCCTATAACGCACTGGGCTACTCCTTTGCAGACCGCAATATCCGTCTTGAGGAGGCCTCCAGCCTGATCGAAAAAGCGCTCCAGCTGGCGCCGGAAGATCCTTTCATTCTCGATAGCCTGGGCTGGGTAAAATTTCGTATGGCCAAGTATGAAGAGGCTGAACAACTATTGCGACGCGCTTACCAGTTACGCCCTGATGCGGAAATCGCCATTCATCTCGGTGAAGTTTTATGGGCGGCAGGGAAAAAAGATAATGCGCGTCAATTGTGGCGTGACGCGAAAATCAAGGATCCCGGCAACGAGGTATTGAAAAGCACCTTGCTACGGCTCAATGTCAAACCGTAAAACGTCAAGCATAAAACCTACAATATAACTAACGTGCCTGAGCTTTCACAGGCATATTTTCTCTTTTTTGAGTAGCTGCAAAATTACCTTCCTCGCCATGATGCAAAGAACACCCCGCAATAGCGGACCAGGCTATTCCCGTTTTCTGATTGCCGGAGTCAGCCTGATACTGGGTATCGGCATAACTGCCTGCACGACAGTTCCAACGGCTACCGCGACTACAGCCAGCACGGCTGATCATCCACCGCGCACCTATCAGGACAGCATCAATCTCAGCGGACGCATCCAGGTTCAGTATCAGCAAAATAACCAGCCGCAAAATTTACCGGGCAGCTTTGAATGGCAGCAAAATAAGGACGACACCCGTATTTCGCTGATATCACCGCTAGGACAGACCATTGCCAGCATTAGCCAGACCGCAGCAGGTGCCACCCTGCAGCAAGCCAATCAGCCTTTGCGCACCGCAGAGGACCTGGACAGTTTGCTCAGCGATGCACTGGGATGGCCGCTGCCGGTTGCCGGCTTGCGTGACTGGCTGCAAGGATACATGCGCACGCCGGACGGCCAGCGCAAGATGCTGCCGGCGCAGGACGATCAGATGCTCAACACCGATGGCTGGCGCATCCGTTATGTCAGCTGGCAGGACGAAGCCGGACAAGCCCGTCCAAAACGCATCGACCTGCAGCGCTACACTAGCCGTGCCGGGGAAGTGACTATGCGCATCGTGATCGATCAGTGGAAAACGCCATGACCGGCAGCGTCGTGCATTGCCTCGCGCCAGCCAAACTCAATCTGTTCCTCCATATCACTGGCAGACGCGCCGATGGCTACCATTTATTGCAAACCGCCTTTCAGTTGATAGACCGCTGCGACAGTCTCGATATCGCCAGACGTGACGATGCCATCATCCGGCGGACCAACGAGGTGGCCGGAGTGCCGGAGCAAGATGACCTGATCGTCCGCGCTGCCCGCCTGCTGCAAAAGCATACCGGCAGCCAGTCAGGCGCCGACCTTACCCTGCACAAGCTGCTGCCGATGGGCGGCGGCCTCGGTGGTGGCTCCTCCGATGCAGCCAGTACCCTGATCGCACTCAATCACCTCTGGCAATGCGGATTAACGCGACAGCAATTGATGGATTTGGGCTTGCAACTCGGTGCCGATGTGCCGTTTTTTTTGTTTGGCCGGAATGCTTTTGCCGAAGGTGTCGGCGAACAATTGCAGGAAATTTCGTCTGCTGATTGCTGGTATGTGGTGATAGAGCCCGGTGTCCAGGTGCCTACCCCGGCAATATTTTCTGCAAAAGAATTGACAAGGAACACAAAACGCGTCAAGATAACGGACTTTTCCAGTGCAGTAAAAAAGAACTGGAAAAACGATCTGCAAACAGTCGCCTGTTCGTTGTATCCGCAAGTTAATGAAGCTGTTACATGGCTGAAAAAATTTGGTGATGCCCGAATGACCGGATCAGGAGCTTGTGTATTTTGTGATTTTTTTGACGAAGATTCGGCAAATGAAGTCTTGAGACAAATACCGGGGCACTGGAAGGCATGGAAAGCGAAAGCACTGAAGCAACATCCGATGACTCATCTGGTGCAGATGTAAAAAAATTAGGTTTGATGCGAAGTTAACGCTAAAATAGCGGACATTGAAAAATGCATCAGACACACAGTTGTGTAGGGGAGTCGCCAAGCTGGTTAAGGCACTGGATTTTGATTCCAGCATGCGAAGGTTCGAATCCTTCCTCCCCTGCCATTAAATCACTGAGCCGTCGCATACTGATAGATGCGGCGGCTTTTGAGTTTCTGGCACCCATTAATCTTTAGCCAACAGGTGATCGCATGGCCCACGTACATGACAACATGATGGTCTTTACAGGTAACGCCA
>CANIFC010000137.1 GCA_947466695.1 Oxalobacteraceae bacterium
AGCAAGGCGTGGAAGATTGGTTTTGTAGGCGCACCAGTGACCGACTTTCGCCTCTATGACAGCATCTACACGGAACGGTATATGGGGTTGCCAAAGGACAATGCTGAAGGCTACGACCAGACCAGCGTCTTGAAGGCAGCCAAAGAGCTCAGTGGCAAGATACTCATCATGTTTGGCACCATGGATGACAATGTTCATCCACAGAACGCCATCATGCTGGTCGATGAACTGATCAAGGGTGGAAAAGATTACAGCCTGCAGCTTTACCCAAGCTCCGGCCATGGCATCAAGGGCGACTGGCCGATATGGTCCCTGCAAAAAGCCAAATGGGAGTTTTTAAAAAATAATTTATAAAAAATACCTTATAAAAAATACCTTATAAATCAAAGTCGCCATCGCGCTCGCCAGCGAGGATGGCGCAAGCACATTGCAACGCGCTTTTTCAGCCGGCCGGAATACCTAGCGGCGACAACACCTGGCTGTCACCAGATGCCGGGTAACCTGTGACCGGTACCAGAGAGTATCTGTTTAGCGTTGTCAGAGACCATGGTTCCTTTACTGGCCCACAAGTGACTACAAGTGATTCGACCGAAAGTCTCGCCCGCTGCGACCAGATGCTTAGTCCGAAAAATGGAGCAATTCTCCGGCCTGGTTAAATGCCAGATACTGGCCGATATTGCCATTGCACAGCGATTGCAGCATCATGTCGTGCGGACAGCTCGCCTCTTCAGAGGTTGGTGCAATACCATTTCTTCCTGCCATGGTCGTGACAAACACGACATCTCACGTTTTGCCCGCATGTACCGACTCCGCCGCCAGATGTGCAAAATCAGGGACCGCATCACTCAATTTGTCCGCGCACATCACCGCCGTCAGTGCGCCGCCCTGATGACTTTCAAAGTGCTGTTTTTCAGCGCTACTTCCGCCTCGCGGCAACTCAGCCCTGGCAAACATGAATAACAGACGCTGCGGTTGTAGCTGTGCAGCCGCAGCCGATAACAGACCGGCAAAACTCGAAATATCCACGACCGTTTTCCTGTGCTTGCTTGAGAATGAGAAGTAAGCGAGCTTACGCCAACTTATCTTACCGGCATACCAAGTGTCGACAATTTCTTGAGTGGCGTCAAAAAAAAAGAGAGGCAGAGGGTTATAATGGGCGACACGATACAAGAAATGCAGAAGCAATTTATTAACTTTTTTCTTCTGTTACGACTTGCTCACATCCGCTTTCACCCGCTTTTACCCGCTTTTTATCTTTTAAACAATGACATCGACGATGTCAAATCAATTACTATTAAATGCTTTAGTTGCACTTGAAACTCATCTGAAATTACCTGATAGCTGACTGACCGTGATCTCATGTTGATCAGTTTGTAACTATTATCATTAACAAGTAGTAATTTTTAATCATTGGTTGTTTGCTATGTGGCAAATAACCTTGAGCCACCCTTACCTTCTGATTATTAATGAACGCAAACGAAAAAATATTAGGGATGACAACAATGTCTCCGCAAGAAATGTCTCCACAAGAAATCTCCCTGGATGTCCTGCTGGAAAAATACGCTAAAAACGACGAAAAAACGATAGCCGATGTACAGCTACGGGTCGCCCGCGCCTTGGCTGCGGTCGAGCAAGACGAGATGCAGGCACACTACGAAGAAAAGTTTCTCTGGGCACAAAAAAATGGTTTCGTTCCTGCAGGACGGATCAATTCCGCCGCCGGCATGGACCTGCATGCAACCCTGATCAACTGTTTCGTACAACCGGTAGGCGATTCGGTTTCCAGCACCACCAATGGCAAGCCAGGCATCTACACAGCCTTGTCTGATGCCGCAGAAACAATGCGCCGTGGTGGCGGTGTCGGTTACGATTTCTCCACCATCCGTCCAAAAGACGCGTTAGTGCGCGGTACCCGCTCACGTGCCTCAGGCCCGGTTTCTTTCATGCAAGTGTTCAACGCGTCCTGCTCGACAGTCGAATCTGCCGGTGCGCGCCGCGGTGCACAGATGGGCGTCTTGCGTGGCGACCATCCTGACATTCTTGAATTCATCCGCTCCAAGGATCAGGGCGGCCTGACCAACTTCAATATCTCGATCGGCGTCACTGACGAGTTCATGAATGCCGTTGCCAACGATACCGATTTCTGTCTGGTACACAAGGCCGAACCTGGCGACGAGAAAAAGGAAGCCGGTGCCTATCAGCGAGAAGATGGCATCTGGGTTCACGAAACCGTCCGCGCACGCGCGCTGTGGGACGAAGTCATGAAGTCGACTTACGACCATGCGGAACCAGGCATCCTGTTCCTCTCACGCATGAATGCAGACAACAATCTGTACTACTGCGAAACAATCGAAGCCACCAATCCCTGTGCTGAACAGCCTTTGCCCGATTATGGCTGCTGCTGCCTGGGTTCCATCAACCTGACACGCTTCGTCAAGTCGCCGTTTGGTGATGCCAGTTTCGATTTTGACGCCTTCCAGTCAGTAGTGACACTGGCCATTCGTATGCTCGACAATGTGCTCGAAGCGACAGCCTGGCCATTGCCACAGCAAAAAGCGGAAGCCATGTCCAAGCGCCGTATCGGCCTGGGCTTTCTGGGACTGGGTAGCACACTGGTGATGATGGACCTGCGTTACGACTCCGAAGAAGGTCGTGCA
Source organism: Oxalobacteraceae bacterium (assembly GCA_947466695.1). Taxonomy (GTDB): domain Bacteria; phylum Pseudomonadota; class Gammaproteobacteria; order Burkholderiales; family Burkholderiaceae_D; genus Undibacterium. The sequence continues at coordinate 2,658 of CANIFC010000137.1, forward strand.
CTGGCGCAAAAAATTGCGCAAGTCATGCGCGATACCTCGTATCTGGCATCGATTGAGCTGGCCAAAGAAAAAGGCGCCTTTCCTTTATTTAACAGCACCAAATATCTGGCCGGCGTCTTCGCCAAGCGCCTGCCAAAAACGATCCGGACAGCCATGTCCAAACATGGTTTGCGTAACTCTCACCTGCTGTCGATCGCACCGACCGGCACCATTACGCTCGCCTTTGCCGACAACGCCTCCAATGGTATCGAACCGGCGTTTTCCTGGGTATATAACCGCAAGAAGCGTATGGCGGTTGGCGAGAGCAAAATTTACGAAGTCGCCGATCACGCCTGGCGCTTGTATCGCCAGATGGGCAATGATGTATCAGACGACAGCAAACTGCCAAAGCAGTTCGTCACCGCGCTCAATATGTCTGCCAGTGATCACATGAAAATGCTCGAGGTCGTGCAGCCCTTCATCGATTCCGCCATTTCAAAAACGGTCAATGTGCCGGCTGACTATCCGTACGAAGATTTTCAGAACCTGTACATGGACGCCTGGCACGCCGGACTCAAGGGTCTTGCCACCTATCGTCCAAACAGTATTTTAGGCAGTGTCCTGTCGGTTGCCTCGGCGACTCCGGAGATCAAGTCCACACCAGACTCGGTTCCGGATGACGACTTGCTGCGCAAGCAGTTTGACGGCCGGCCATTTGGCGACCTTGAGTCCGTCACCTCTAAAGTCCAGTACATGACGTATGAAGGCAAGAAAACCGTGTATCTGACGGTCAGCTTCATTCATATCGAAGGTACGGTCGGTGGCGAACAGGCTACCATCGAACGGCCGTTTGAATTTTTCATGCCAGCTGGTCAGAAAAACGACGGTCAGCAATGGATCTCGGCGAGCATGCGTCTGCTGTCGATGGCGGCACGCTCGGGCGGCTCCATCGCCAAGGCACTGGCTGACATGCGCGAAGTGGTATGGGACAAAGGTACGGTCCGTTGCGGCATGATTACCAAGGAAGATGGCTCCCAGGCGCCGATGTTCCACGAATCGGAAGTGGCGGCAATCGGTTACTCACTGCAGCGCATACTCATGAAGCGTGGCTTTTTGGATGCCGCCGGTAATCAGGTGCCAATCGCAGCCCTGGCCGCGAAATTCAAAAATAATCACCTGGCCTATGGCATGAATGATCTTGCCTACGAAGCCGACACGGCACCGATGACCTATGTGGCAACAGGAAAGCAATGTCCTGATTGTGGCGCCCACGCGCTGCAAAAAATCGACGGCTGCAGCCGCTGCATGTCCTGCGGCTACGTTGGCGCTTGCGGCTAACTGAAAGAGACTGTGAAGTTAGCTGGACAAGAATGAAAAAATCTTGTCCTGTGCATACAGTGGTAACACTCTAGCTCAAGGCTGATTTTACTGGCAACACCCGATCGCTCTCCCTTCACCGGAGAGCGATTTTTCGTTTACCTGATAAGGGTCAGTGATGATCAGTCAGGTTGCGGATAAACCCTTTTTTTAAAAAAAGTAGAAGCATCATAAAATTAAAATCATGATAAGATCAAAATAACAAAAAGAAACATTGATAGCGATCAATAAAATAATACTGTCATTTTAAGTAACACCCGATTTCTTCATGATTTCCCCAAAAAAAGTATCCCTTCCAGCTGCTGCGTTGGTCCGTCACACCTGGCACCTGACACCCGACGCCTTGCTCATTTTTTTCAGTAGCAAAAGCAAGACAATGTGGTTCAACGAGGCATGACAAAGCTATACCGCTTTACATATAAAAAAATAAATATTCTTTAAAAAGTCAGCACTACAGTTCAAACAGAAATTTTTATGTTGTTTATATTGAAAACGATTGATTTTGGTTAAACCAGACTCGGTCAGTGCAATAAATCCTCACTCTGATATTCACTTTCCCCTTTGGACATACAATGAACTTTGCAAATACAAAACTTTCCCATCGGTTTTTATCCTTGCTTGGAGTGTTGATTATTTGCTTTTCTGCCTATGGAGCCTGGTCCTTTAAAGTGCTTGGCGATCTCAAGGTCAACGGCCCGGTCTACCAGCGCATTATCCAGGGAAAAGACCTGATTGCCGACATCCTTCCGCCGCCCGAATACATTATCGAGTCTTATCTCGTTTCCCTTCAGGCGATGGCGGCATCAACCACAGAGCGTCAACCCTTCATTGCAAATCTCCGCTCACTCAAGAATGACTACGACGCCAGGCATGATTATTGGGACAAGGAAAATCTTGACATACAATTAAAGGAGCAATTGCTGGACCGCTCAGGCAAACCGGCACAGGAGTTTTATCAGGTCGCGCTGAGTCAATTCATTCCTGCATTGGAAAAAAATGACGATGCCGCAGCAGCAGCGGCGCTTGAAACAATGAAACGCCACTACAGCGCGCACCGTGCAGCCATTAATACACTTGTTGAAATGGCAAACAAACGTATTGAAACGGACGAGGCGAACGCCAAAAATCAAATCCAGACGGCAACAGGAGTAATGCTCGCGATGCTCATCGGTGCGATGCTTCTGACTGCGCTATTTTTACTGGCAATCTCTCGTAGCCTGATCAGGCAAATGGGCGGCGAACCACATTATGCCGCCAGTATCGCCGCCAGCATTGCCGCAGGCGATCTCGCTGTTGCTATCGACGTGAGACCGAACGACCAGAGCAGCTTATTGGCGGCAATGAAAACAATGCGTGACAGTCTTTCCACGATCGTCAGTGAAGTGCGCGCCGGTACCGAACTGATCGCGACCGCCTCTGGCCAAATCGCCAGCGGCAACCAGGACCTGTCATCACGGACCGAGCAGCAGGCCAGCTCGCTCGAAGAGACGGCCTCTTCCATGGAAGAATTATCCGGTGCGGTCAGGCAAAATGCCGGTAATGCACAGCAGGCAAACATGCTGGCACTATCCGCCTCAGAAGTTGCGCTCAGGGGTGGCACGGTCGTCGCACAGGTGGTGAGCACCATGAGCTCCATCAATATGTCCTCGAGAAAAATTGTTGACATCATCAGCGTGATAGACGGTATCGCGTTTCAAACAAATATTCTCGCTTTAAATGCGGCAGTAGAAGCTGCCCGTGCCGGAGAGCAGGGTCGTGGTTTTGCGGTCGTCGCCTCCGAAGTGCGGCATCTCGCGCAGCGTTCTGCCAGCGCTGCCAAAGAAATCAAGATCTTGATTTCCAACTCGGTTGAGCAGGTGGATATTGGTATCGAGCTGGTGGATCAGGCTGGAAATACCATGCAGGAGATCGTCGCTAGCATCGGGCGTGTGACCGGCATCATGCGCGAAATTACCGATGCCAGTGAGGAACAATCTGTTGGTATCGAGCAAACCAGTCAGGCCATCAGCCAGATGGATCAGGTGACCCAGCAAAATGCCGCCTTGGTAGAACAGGCGGCTGCGGCGGCAGAATCGCTACAGGATCAGGCGATCAGTTTATCGAACGTCGTGCGTGTTTTTAAGCTCGCTCACAGCACCTCTGCCGCCGTGAGTGCGGCCATGACTGCGCCCGTTGTGAGTCCTTACGGTAGTGAAAATTATCCCCGCCTGAAATACTGACCAGACCAATAGACCAATAGACCAATAGACCAATAGACCAATAGACCAATAGACCAATAGACCAATAATCAGCCTGGTCTTTTTTTCCGTAGTGATATCGCGCTCAGCGCCAGCGCTGCGACCATGCACGAAATGGCGATCCATTGCGTGCTCGTCAGATGCTCATCGAGTATCAGCATACCGGCCAGCGCGCTGACTGCCGGGGCACCGCTGCTGAGCATGCCAAAGACCCCTTGTGGCAAATGGCGCAGTGAAAAAATTTCCAGTGAATAGGGAATCGCGCTCGACAGCACCGCAATGACCAAACCTGTGAGCATGATCGATGGCGCTAGCAAGGCGGAGCCTGCGTGGGCAATACCTAACGGCACCGTCAGGAAAGCCGCTACCAGCATCCCCCACGCCACAGCCTGCCCGCCGTGCATCATGGCAGCACGTTTGCCCGAGATGATGTAAAGGGCCCAGCACAGCGCCGCAGCAAAGGCATAGGTGACACCGAGCGGATCGAGCCTGGCGGCATTATCACCCAGTGGCAGCAGCAGATAAAGACCAAAAACGGCAATAGCGACAGAAATAAAATCACGCGGCCGACGCGAGGAAAAAATCGCAACCGCGAGTGGTCCGGTCACTTCAATTGCCACGGCGATACCGATCGGGATTAAATTAAATGCCTTGTAAATCAGTAAATTCATCAATCCCAATACCGATCCGTACAGCAGCAAATTGAGGCCATTGCGCCGGCTGATACGGTAGCGCCAGGGACGAAAAATCACCAGCAGCAGCAAGGCGGAAAAACCGACGCGATAGGCCGTCATTCCCTCAACCCCGACTACAGGAAACAAATTTTTTGCGACGGCAGCCCCCAGGTTTACGGAAATCTGTCCGGCCAGCAGCGCCAGGGACGGGAGTAATACGTGATGATGATCTGGATTAAATGTATCGTTAAATTTTGTCATGTTGCCGAGTTTATCGCCTTATTGTGTCCACAATGTAAAATTGTCACAATCAACATAACAAAGGAAGAAAACAAGATACAAACTCGTTTCCGTGAGTATTTCCTCTCTCCATAGCGCAAATTTCTTGCATGTGATTTCTATTCCGTACATTTTTGAGGGGACATTTTAATTATAAAAAAATCGTTCACTGTGTGCGCTGCAGTACATACCATGATTCACTGATGCATTAAGATGGCTTCACTGCACAGATTCATCGTGGCTTTGCAGTCAACAGACAGTGCGTCACTTATGTCTGGCAAGAGCACAATTTTACCCACGTGAATTTGCAATCACTATCTAATCAACCAATTACTCAAGAGGTACCACCAATGAATACAGTGAAAAAATATGCCGTTCGTGC
>CANIFC010000138.1 GCA_947466695.1 Oxalobacteraceae bacterium
AATCGCTCCGTTGGTCCTGGCTTCGGGCATATTGCTCGATCTCACTATCGCCATGCTACTCATGTTTGCCGTGGTGATGGAAGCACGCGCCGGACAGGTACTGCCGCTACCAACTTCTGCCACGGTAACACCGGTGTATGGAACGGATATCTTTGGCTCCGGCACTGCATCTATTGCGAGCAATTTTCTTGATAGTCCGCGCCAGTTACGCATGGTGCTTGGCGTCATGGGTGAAGGGGTTCTTGTGTGCTCGGTTGACGGTACCATTATTTTGTCAAATCAAGCTGCCGCCGACATTTTTTCGCTTAGGTCCGAAGAGATGCATTCCATCATGGATGAGCAGATTTTTTGTTTTCTGCACGAAGATGGCAGCGCTATGCCACGGCAGGAGTTACCTTTCTGGAAGACGCTCGATACCGGTATTTCACAACGCAGCAATGTGATCAGGATCGCATGCCGTGGTGGTCAATCAAAATGTGTCTACCTCAGTACTGATCCAATTTTTTCAGACCAGCATCCGCAGCAAATCGAGCATGTCGTGATCTCGATTGTTGATATCAGCAGTTTAAAATTAGCCGAGAAAAACTTACGGGAGCGCGAAGCGGTGCTGGCTACGGTTTTTCAGCTGGTACCAGACACTCTCACCATCACCAAAATATCGGATGGCCGCTATATTGACGTGAACCGGAACTGGGAACCGCTATCCGGATTTACCCGCGAAGAAGCCCTGGGCCGTCGTTCCAGCGACCTGCAGGTATGGTTTTATCCGGAACAGCGCGCCGAGTTTGTCGAGCGTATTTTTACTGACGGTGAAGTGCGCGACATGATCATTACTTTCCGGCATAAGAAAGGTCACGCCTTTCAATGCCGGGTTTCCGGCAGTAAATTTGAGACCGGCGACGGTGAGTACTTGCTTCTTTCCTCACAAAATATTGATCAGGAAATTGCAACGGAAAAAGCCAGGGGAGATGCGGAGAGAATTTCGCGCGAAAACGAGCAAAAGTACTGGACCATTTTTCAGTTGTCGCCAATTCCGCTGGGACTTATCCGGATGCGCGATTCCAGTATCGTTGAAGTCAATGATAGTTGGGTCAAGGCATTTGGCTACACACGCGATGAGGTGGTTGGCCGTACAGCGTTAGACATCAAGTTTTGGTATCAGCCGGAAATGCGTCAGGGAATGATCGACAATTTGCTGCTGGAAGGCCAGGTCGATCGTTTTGAAGTTCTGGTTTCCAGCAAATCTGGCGATGTTTTGACCTGCCTGTTGTCGGCCAGAGGTTTCACCATGAATGGTGACGCGATGTTTATTTTTTCGATGCTCGACGTCACCCGCCAATACCGGATTGAAAAAGAAATTCGTGAAATGACGGCGCAACTGGAAGACCGGGTGTACCAGCGTACCTTGAGTCTTGAACAAACCAATGCCGAACTGGCAGCGGCCATAGAGTCGCTTAAATATACCCAGAATGAATTGATTCGTGCGGAAAAAATGGCGGCATTGGGTGCCTTGGTGGCAGGCGTCGCCCACGAGCTCAATACGCCAATCGGCAATAGCGTTACCGTCGCGAGCACCTTGCAGGACAAGACCCGCGAATTGCTCAGTCAGGTGGCCGGAGGTAAGTTACGCCGCTCCGTACTCGACCAATACCTTGAGAACACAGCGACCGGTACTGAAATTCTGATGCGCTCACTAGGCACCGCACGGGATCTCATCGGTAGTTTCAAGCAGGTTGCGGTTGACCAGTCAAGCAGTCAGCGCCGTAAATTTGACTTGAAAAACGTGCTGGAAGAAATTATCGCTACCCTTTCTCCGATGTATAAAAAAGGTCCCTATAGTTTGCATGCAGACTTGGGCCCGAACATCATGATGGATAGTTTTCCCGGCCCGCTGGGACAAATTATTACCAATTTTCTCACCAATGCACTGAGTCATGGCTTTGAAGGACGCGAGACGGGAAAAATGCAACTTACCAGCCGCTTGGTCGACCAGACGCAGGTGGAAATTATTTTTTCGGACGATGGCGTAGGTATCAGTGAGATCGACCAGCGACGTGTCTTTGATCCTTTTTTTACAACCAAGCTCGGGCAGGGCGGTTCTGGCCTGGGTATGAATATCGCCTACAATATCACCACCGGTGTGCTCGGTGGCACTATTCGTATTGAGACCGAACTGGGACAGGGCACCAGTTTTATCCTTCTCTTGCCGCTTATTGCCACTAAAAACTGATCTGACCCATGCGGGTGATTAGGCGCTGGTTCGTGGCCTGTTCATTGTCGCTTAATGAGCGATTAATGAACAATTAGTTATTATCGTGCAAACGTTGATTTATTTTATAGCATGTGACAACGGGTTTGTTTCATCTCCTCTTTTCGCAGTGTTTCACCTGTCCGCAGATCACCATGAAGCGGAAAAAATCCAGACTGGCCTGACCTCCGGCGTAGAGGTGTTTCGGCGATCCGGTGGTAATGGATCGCCGAAACGCGGTATAGTCGTTACCAGAGACACCACGCGCAGCGTCGGGCCTACCTATAAAAATTAAAGGAACATCTGCATGTCGAACGACAATTCTTTGTTATGGACACCTTCATCCTCCCGCATTGAGCACAGCCGCATGTTTGATTACATGCAGTGGCTGGCACGGGAAAAAGGACTGGCTTTCAGTGATTACGATGCGCTTTGGGCCTGGTCGGTAGAGCATCTGGAAGACTTCTGGGAGTCGATCTGGCAATACTTTGATATTCGCAGTTCCACGCCTTACGAGCGCGTGCTCGATGCGCACAAAATGCCGGGCGCAAAATGGTTTGAGGGCGCACAGCTCAATCTGGCCGAGCAACTATTTCGTTTCTACGACAGCGAGGAAGAAGCGAATCGTCCTGCCATTATCGCCCGCTCGGAATTACGTCCACTGACGCAGCTCTCGTGGGCTGACATGCGCCTGCAGATTACCGCTGTCGCCAATACCTTGCGCGCATTAGGGGTAGGGCCGGGCGACCGGGTGGCTGCCTATATGCCCAATATTGCCGAGACGGTCGTGGCTTTTTTTGCCTGCGCCAGCATCGGTGCAATCTGGTCCAGCTGTTCGCCCGACATGGGCAGCGCAAGTGTGGTGGACCGCTTCAAACAAATCGAACCGAAGGTTCTGTTCGTGGTTGACGGCTACCGCTACGGCGGCAAGGACTTTAACCGTATCGAGGTCATTGACCTGCTGCGTGCGTCGCTGCCGACCTTGCAGCACACCGTTCTTCTGCCGTATCTTGATCCCGCTGCGACGCTCAGTGACGCCCTGACCTGGAACGCTTTGCTGACCCATCCTGCAGCGCATGCAACAGCCATCCGGTTTGAGCAAGTGCCGTTTGACCATCCCCTGTGGATCTTGTATTCGTCCGGTACCACCGGCATGCCAAAACCAATCGTACATGGCCATGGCGGGACCTTGCTGGAAGGCATGAAGGGCCACGCCCTGCATCTTGATCTCGGTCCGGAGGATCACTTTCACTGGTTTTCGACTACTGGCTGGATCATGTGGAATTCGCAGATTACCGGCTTGTTTGTCGGCGCCACCATCTGTATTTATGACGGCAATCCCGGATATCCCGATCTTTCTACCTTGTGGCAGTTCGCCGAGGAATCGGGCACAACGTTTTTTGGTGCCGGTGCGGCCTATTACGGCAATTGCATGAAGGCCGGTATCGAACCGGCAAAACTGGCGAACCTGCAGCATATCCGTACGATAGGCTCTACCGGTTCGCCGCTGGCAGCCGAAGCCTATGAGTGGATTTATTCCCACGTCGGGCAGGACATCATGCTCGCTGCGATTAGCGGCGGTACCGACATTGCGGCCTGCTTTGTCGGTGCTTGCCCGATTATGCCGCTCTATTCCGGTGAGATGCAGTGCCGTACCCTGGGAGTGGCCGTCTATGCCTATGACGAGACAGGTAACAAACTCGATGATCAGATGGGCGAGCTGGTGGTGACCGAACCCATGCCGAGCATGCCGCTGTATTTCTGGAACGATGAAGGCGGCAAGCGCTACCACGAAAGTTATTTCGATACCTATCCCGGTCTCTGGCGCCATGGCGACTGGATCCGGATTACGCCACGCGGCGGTGCGATCATCTACGGGCGTTCAGACACGACGATCAATCGCCATGGCATCCGCATGGGTACCAGTGAAATTTATCGCGTGATCGAAAGTTTACCGGAAGTGCTCGACAGCCTGGTGGTTGATCTTGAGTACCTCGGGCGTGAGTCCTATATGCCGCTGTTTGTGGTGCTCCGCCCGGGTAGTGTGCTTGACGATCCACTGTCTAGCCGCATCAAGAATAATATCCGTACCTCCTTATCGGCACGCCATGTTCCCGATGAAATTATTGTGGTGCAGGATATTCCGCGTACGCTTTCCGGTAAAAAGATGGAGTTACCGGTCAAGAAGCTGTTGCTGGGAATGCCGGTCGAACAAATCGCCAGCCGCGACGCGATGAGTAATCCGGAATGCCTGACGTTCTACCAGTATTTTGCGCAGCAACGTGCGCTCGAGCATAGCGCGTTGGGTACCGAAGCATCAATAGTGTGAAACTCTTCTGTTTCATGGTTATACAAAAAAAATGTTACATAAAATTTACATAAAATTCATATAAAAGGATCATCGTCATGACAAATATCGCTTTTCTTGGTACCGGTTTGCTCGGCAGCGCTTTCGCCGAGGCCGCTGCAAACCGCGGTGACTCTGTCACTGCATGGAATCGTTCCATCGACAAGGTGCACGCGCTGGCCCGGTTTGGTGTGAAGGCGGCGGCATCGCCTGCCGATGCAGTTCGCGGCGCTGCCAGGGTGCATCTTATTCTCAAGGATGATGCCGTCGTTGAAGAGGTGATTGCAGCCGCCCTGGCGGGAATGTCGCCAGAAACAATTCTGATTGATCACAGCACGACCTTACCGGCACTCACGGCTGAACGTGCAGCACGCTTGCAGGCGGCTGGGATCAGATATTTACATTGTCCGGTTTTCATGGGTCCACCGGCGGCCCGAAATGCCCAAGGCTCGATGATGGTCACCGGGCCGAAAGAACTCTTTGAATCGGTCGAGGCGGATCTGGTAAAAATGACTGGCCGTGTCCTGTACATGGGCGAGCGCAGCGATCTTGCCGCCGCCAATAAACTGTTGGGCAATGCCATGATCATTGGCCTTTCCGCCCTGGTCGCTGACATTCTCACGCTGGCGCAGGCGACTGACGTGAATGGCGAAGACGCCATCAAGCTGCTCGGTTTACTCGATCTGAATGCGATGGTCACCGGGCGCGGGATGAATATGGCAAAAGGCAATTTCACAGCTACTTTTGAGCTGGCGATGGCACGCAAGGATGTCCGTCTGATGCTGGAGACTTCCGGGGACCGGCCAATGGCGGTGTTGCCCGGAGTCGCAGCGAGAATGGATCAGCTCATCGCTCAGGGACATGGCGCCGAGGATGCCTGCGTCCTTGGCGTCGACGCGCTGGCCCGGCCATAATTTCGGCTGTGATTTTAATCATCACCATTGGTCCGGCGATCCGGCGGCCCGGCAGATTACCAATGCGGATGGGAAAATCGCCGGACCTTTGGCGAAAGTCACTTTTTTGCTGAACGCCAAATGACACGTAATGTGTACCAGGCGCTCTAGTGAGACAAGTAAGCTACCCAACTTCATGTGGCCGCTTACTTGCCTGACTAGTTTTTAAAATGTGAAACAGATTAGTTTTTACGACGACGCAGACCGGCAAGACCAAACAAGCCAAGTCCCAATAAGGCGATTGATGCCGGTTCAGGAACCTGCTGTGTATCAGGCAAGGTCAGGCTGGCGTTATGCGTCTGGCCAGTTGCATTCAGGTTAGTGGCTGTATAGAGAATGTTACCTTGAACGTCCTTGAATATAACGTTGTAAATATCGCGCTCGCTGCAACAATCGGTCCTTCCCCAGATCTTGAAAGTAGCTAGTTCCTGAATCGAGGCGAGCGTAATTGTCAGCGTATCGTGGGTATAGTTATTGCCCTCATGAAATATATCACCAGCGTTGTAATTCCCCAATATGCTGCCATCAATCGCCTTGATCGGTTGCGATAGGGCACTCCACCAGTCTGGTGCTGTTGCCACAGCGCTATTGCTCGAGAGCGCCATATTGACCGAAGTCATGTTGAAAGCCTGAGCTTCGGCAACCTGTAGCCACGTGCTGAACGTATTTTTTATTTCTATTGTCTTGACGCCGATTAATCCGGCATGTGCACTTGCTGCCAGTCCAAGGCTGACCGATGCCGCGAGTACGGTACATTTCACCGCTTTCAATAATATTTTTTTCATTTTAGACATTCCTAATTAAATGGTAATAATAACTTTATCTTTAAAGCAATTTTTGTGCCATTTTTTGTCATAAATTAAAAAAGTGTTTTAAATCAATACTATATCGATCTGATCGTATGAATTTATCAAAGTAATTAAGATTTTTTTGGTCAGGTGTAAAATTTTTCGACACTTTTAAATGTTATTTAAATATCTAAATAGAGTGATTAAGTAGTTTATCCGGATGGTGTGTTACCTAAAGCTCATATTTTTATAAAAAGATATCTCTATAAAAAAACATGTTTAGGATAGATAAACTATTGCAAAAAAGAGTAACTATATATATATTTACAATCTGATATCTATTGATATCTGGTAATAGGCAGGCCACGTGACGATGCCTTTGAATCGTCGCAATTTTAAAAGAAAAAAATGGAAATCGAGACTACTGTAGATGTGGGACAAAAATCTGTCGGGATGACGCAGGATTCAAAAAATATTGCCTTGATGACTTGGATTGGCACCATTTTTTTTGGCTTCATCCCGGGCTTGATTTTCTATTTGATCAAGAAGGATGATGCGTACATACAAGATCAAGCTAAAGAAGCATTAAATTGGTCTATTACCGCAATTATTGGCTATTTCGCCGGTCTTATTCTGACCTTCATTTTGGTAGGAATCTTTGTTCTGATGATAGTCGGTGTCTGCCATCTGATTTTCTGCATTATGGGCGCCGTCGCCGCCTCCAATGGCAAAACCTTCAGAGTACCTTTTGCTATTCGCTTCATTAAGTAAGCCGCGCATGATAGTGCCGATCTGGTATTTAACCACCGGATCGGTTTAATCAGTTTTTGCCAAGTACTCCAGTCTGATCCCGAAAAGGTAGCTGCAAGTTGCCTTTTTTTACGCCTGGATCTTTTGACTGCATCCCTGCCGCTATTTCTCAGTTAGGCGGTAACCCGGTTTGGGTGATTTCTACTTTGCTAACAGGTCGCGTACATTTCGTATGTGCGCGCAGGAATCGCTGCACTACACCTTGGGCTAGTCCGGTACTCAACGAATCTCGGTCGCCAGCGGGATCAAGAAGCTGGCCGATAGACGAAACCTCACTATCCTGATGCTTTTGTCAATTGACCAAATGCATGGTGCTGAAATGGTTGCGTCAACAACATATCAACTTTCTGCTGAGCTTTGCTCGATCGCAATAAATATAAAAATTGTATGGTCTGTAATCGGTCCTGTGGCAGAA
>CANIFC010000139.1 GCA_947466695.1 Oxalobacteraceae bacterium
AAAGCGTGTACGACACTTTCGGCGTAGGACATTCTTCAACCTCTATTTCTGCTGCACTCGGCATGGCACTAGCGGCTAAAATCAAAGGTGAAAACCGGCACTCTGTTGCCATTATTGGCGATGGCTCAATGACTGCCGGAATCGTCTTTGAAGCCATGAACAACGCTGGCGTGTATGACGATATCAATTTACTGGTGGTCCTGAACGACAACGACATGTCAATTTCGCCGCCGGTTGGTGCACTGAACCGGCATCTGGCGCGTTTGATGTCTGGTAAATTCTATGCTGCCGCCCGTAATGTCGGCAAAACCGTGTTGCCCGGACCGGTACTGGAACTGGCGAAGCGCTTTGAAGAACACGCAAAGGGCATGATCGTACCTGCCACCATGTTTGAAGAATTTGGCTTTAACTATATCGGGCCCATTGACGGACACGATCTCGATTCATTGATTCCGACACTGCAAAATATTAAAAAGCTCAAGGGTCCGCAGTTCCTGCATGTGGTGACTAAAAAAGGTCAGGGCTACAAACTGGCTGAAGCTGATCCAATTTTATATCACGGCCCCGGCAAATTTAATCCAGCCGAAGGGATCAAGCCTGCTATCTCACCTGCCAAGCAAACCTATACCCAGGTCTTTGGCAAGTGGTTATGCGACATGGCAGCTCACGACAGCAAGCTGGTCGGGATCACACCGGCCATGCGTGAAGGTTCAGGCATGGTCGAGTTTGAACAAAAATATCCCGGACGCTATTACGACGTCGGGATTGCGGAACAACACGCCGTCACGTTCGCCGCTGGCCTGGCCTGCGAAGGGCTCAAACCGGTAGTTGCCATCTATTCGACATTTTTACAACGCGCTTACGATCAGCTGATTCATGATGTGGCATTGCAAAATCTGGATGTCACTTTTGCGCTGGACCGGGCGGGATTGGTCGGTGCCGATGGTGCCACGCATGCCGGCAACTACGACATCGCTTTTTTGCGCTGTATTCCCAACATGGTTTTAATGGCAGCCTCTGACGAAAATGAATGCCGCCAAATGCTCACTACAGGTTACCGCTACGCCGGCCCTGCGGCAGTGCGTTATCCGCGCGGCGCGGGTATTGGTGCACTAGTTGAACCAGAACTTACCAGCCTGCCTTTGGGCAAAGGCGAGATCAAGCGCAGCGGGGAAACGATCGCCATCTTGGCGTTTGGTTCGATGGTGCAACCCGGATTAAAAGTTGCGGCAAAACTCGATGCAACGCTGGCCAACATGCGCTTCATCAAGCCACTCGACGTCGACTTGCTGTTATCACTGGCGGCATCGCACGATCTTCTGGTAACGCTGGAAGAAGGATCGGGCATGGGTGGAGCCGGTTCGGCGATCGCCGAAGCGCTGGCCGCAGCCGGCGTCAGCAAGCCACTGCTGATATTGGGACTGCCGGACAAATTTATCGACCATGGCGACCCGGCGATATTACTTGCCCACTGTCATCTTGACGCGGCTGGCATCGAAACCTCCATACGCGAGCGTTTCGTCGATTTTTTAACTAAAAAAGCGAAATTGGCTGCCAATAGCTAGGCATCCAAAGTGACATATCAATGAAGATAAAAAAATCCACCTGAATTTGCGTCTGGTGGATTTTTTTCATTTTTAGCGCCGCTCAAGCTCTGCCTGAGCTACCGTAAAATCATTAACAGGCTCTGAGAAAGCGTAAAGGTGTCAGTCCAGATCTGCAGCGTACCTATTTTTCCCATCTGCCCTGTCATCAACGCTCACGCTCTTTTTCCCACACGACATCCGTACCGCCGGCATAACGATTGAGTACGCGCGAGAGGACAAATAACAAATCGGATAAGCGATTCATGTATTGGCGCGGTGCGTCATTAATAGGTTCACTCTTGCCAACGCTGACGATCATTCTTTCGGCTCGGCGACAAACGGTGCGGCAAACATGCGCAATTGCTGCGGCCCTTGATCCGCCCGGAAGAATGAAATCTCTTAAAGGTGGAAGGTCTGCATTGTAAAAGGCCAGCAAATCGTCCAGTCGCGCGACCTGTGTGTCTGTGACCATGGTGTAACCGGGAATGCAAAGTTCGCCGCCCATATCAAACAGATCGTGCTGAATGGAAATTAATTCATGTTTCATTTGGTCTGGAATATCTTCACACAACAATACCCCGATCTGGGAATTGAGCTCATCGACATCCCCCATGGCGTGTACACGCAACGCATCTTTGTCGATCCGGCTACCGTCACCCAAGCCAGTTGTACCCGCATCACCAGTCCGAGTGGCTATTTTTGATAATCTATTACCCATATATGCCTATTTATTAAAGGGGAAAATGAAAAGGATACGTGAAATAGGCAAGTGACGCATCATAATAGAGAGTAACAAGAAAATAAGCAGATAATCAACTTGCACCATCAGCTCAATGATATGAACAACCGCTTTCGAGTACTCCCTGATTACTTTTTACCGGTAGTACGAAATCGGTTAAAGACGCGCTATAAGTGCAGAAGAGGCAGGGCTGACGCCACCATCAACTGATCAGTGATATCCGACACGTGGTGGCAAGCATCGCTTATCGAGCCGCCTCAACGCCGGGCGGTCCGGCGGTCCGGCGCTCCGGCGCTCCGGCTAATGACCACACAGGAATAGATAGTTGATCCGAAAAAAGCACGACTCCGCGACCGCCCGCTACCGAGCAAGAACCGATACGGTAAAACCGTTTTCACCGAACACATTTCATCCGGAACCACCATGGCTACACGACTTCCACCAGTACACGCACTGTCTGCCTTTGAAGCGGCAGCCCGGCACAGTTCTTTTGCAATCGCCGCCGAAGAGTTATGCATTACGCCATCAGCCTTGTCACACCGTATCCGGCTATTGGAAGAGCATCTCTGCGAACGTGTGTTTGTACGCGAAGGCCGTAGCGTTACCTTGACAGAATTTGGCCGCCGTTATCTTGACGTGGTCCGCGTAGCGCTGCGCACTCTGGCTGAATTTCCGCTTCCCAACAAGACCTCGCAAAATCAGTTGCGCGTCAAGGTGACGCTCCCTCCCACATTCGCACGCTACATGTTCATGCCGCGTCTGGCTGAATTTAGCCTGAGTCACCCGGAAATAGAAATAGAAATTTACCTGTTTGTACCGCTTTACGATTTAAGCTTGTCTGAAAGCGATGTGGAAGTGCGCTTTGGTGCTGGAGAATATCCTAATCTCGTGACAAAAAAACTTTTTGTTGAACCGGCCTTTGTCGTGGCCAGCCCAGGATACCTCAAGACAATTCCTTCCATCAAGCTACCTGCCGACCTACGCCATGCCAAGTTGCTGCGTTCAGCGCTGGAACCCTGGCAACCCTGGTTTGAAGTGGCTGGACTGGATTGGCCAGAGCCTCCGGTTGGCTTGCGTATCGACGATCTGGGCTTGCTGCTGGAAGCGGTCAAGCATGGCCATGGCGTCGGATTGACGCGCCAGCATTTTTCACAGGAACTCATCGATACCGGAGCAGTAGTACGCCTGTTCGATACACAAATTGCCTCGCCGCCACACGCCTACTATCTTGTACATGAGGCTCAGCCGATCATGCGTCCCGAAGTGCAATTATTCATCGACTGGATACAGGCGACGTATCAGCACGAAGCTTAAGTAAGCGGGGTGGCGTCCTTTTGCTCCAGCCAACGCTCAACAGGCATAGGGTATGAAAACAGATAGCCTTGCAGGGAATCACAGCCACTTGCGATCAGAAAATCAGCCTGCTCGCAGGTTTCAACGCCTTCTGCCACCACCCGTAAGCCGAGATGCTTCGCCATCGCCAGAATCGACTTGACGATCGCCGTATCGTTAGGGTCGCCGGGCGTGTCCTGAACAAAACTTTTATCAATTTTCAACTCATACAAAGGCAAACGTTTCAGGTAATAGAGACTGGAATAACCGGTACCGAAATCATCAATCGAAAAACGGATACCGAGCTCGCATAAATCCTGCATGCGCCCGATGGTTTCCTGGAGATTGTCAATCAGCAGGCCTTCGGTCACTTCAAAGATAAGATTCCCCGCTTGCGCTCCGCTAGTGGCCAGAGCCATACGTACCTTATCGACAAAATCAGCTTGACGGAATTGTTTGGGGCTGACGTTGATTGACAAGGGAAAACGCCAGCCACGCCGGCCCAGCTGGACTGACGTCAGACACCCTTCTAGCATAGCCCATTCGCCGAGTCGCAAAATAACACCAGACTCTTCTGCCAGCGGAATAAAAACAGCTGGCGAGACGATACCTCGGTCAGGATGCGTCCAGCGCATGAGCAGTTCGCCGCCGATAGGTAAACCGGCATGATCAACCTGAACCTGTAAATGCATCTGTATCTGGTTTTTTTCTAGCGCGCCAGCCAGATCAAGCAGCATTTCCAGGCGCAGCTGAACTTCGGTTTGCATGCTTTCTTCAAAAAAGGCAATTTGATTGCGTCCCGCCGCCTTGGCCCTGTTCATCGCGGTGTCCGACTCGCGCAACAGATCATCGGGACATTGCTCGTTTCTGGGTAATAAAGTGACTCCAATACTGCAAGACAAGTCATAAAACTTTCCCGTTACCTCGAAAGGCTGCGCGATTGCCGCGCGAATTTTCTCCGCAGTAGCGAGCGCAATATCAGCACCCAAAGACAGGTTGCTCGCAATATTGGAGATCAACACCACAAATTCATCGCCGCCGATACGCGCTACGGTATCGACTCCGGGCAGCACTTCCGTCAGGCGGCTGGCTACTTGCGTGAGAATGACGTCACCAAAAACGTGTCCCCTAGCGTCATTAATGTATTTAAAATGATCTAGGTCAATAAAAAACACGGCGCTCACCGACGAGGTATTTTGTGCGCGTATCAGCAAGATCTTGATCCGCTCGAGTAACAAGCGCCGGTTCGGCAAACCGGTGAGGACGTCGAAATAAGCCAGCGAATAAATATCTGCATTCGCTTTTTTTCTCTCGGTAATATCACGTCCGACTGTAACATGATGCGTAAAGCCGTCATCACTGCCAGTAAGAACCTGGATATTTTCTTCGAGCCAGAATTCCTCGCCAGAGCTGGTGTAATTAATGAGCTCCGTACGGATTGACTCCCGCATTTCCATTGCCCGGCTAATACGCTCCAGTTCATCTTTTTGCGTATTTATTCCATGTAAAATTTTTGGGTCCGCGCCAATGACATCGGTACTTCTGTATCCGGTACGGCGCTCAAAGGCGTGATTGACAAAGACAATACGGGACTCTTCACCCGGATTAACTGCCGTCTTGGAAATCATGACAATATCATTAAGCTGTGCGACTACCGCAGAAATCAGGCGCAACTCTTCGTTAGCGCTGCGCAAGGCGCTGGACACGTCCCCTTGCACTTTCAACGAGCCTTCCAGACGCTGCAACAAGACTGCACAAGAAATCGTAATGACGGAACTGATAACAGAAAGATTAATGGAAATCAGGGTCCAGCGTAAGAATGCCTGATCATCAAGCCCCGGAAGCTGGATATCAAGATGATAGGTAAACCCTAAAAAGAAGATAGTAATAGCATTAATAATCAAACAATAGACGGCTGAACGTAAGCCTAGTAGCAAAGCTGCCATAACAGGAACGGCAACCAGATAAAGCTGACCAACAGAGCCAAGAAGAAATAGAAAAAACACGCCGAGCAAAAATAGGATTGTGAGAAAGTACACTACTCTGAACTGATAAGACCAGCTACCCATGCGACCGATAACAACAATCCAGCAGAGTGCAATAATATCGATCACAACAACCAGATAGAGGTGGTATTTAAGCGCAGCTAAAATACTCGGTATAGCCGCCACCAGACCCAGCATCAAGGTCGCCAATAAAACTGCAGAAAACACTTCCTCACGCCATTGCCGCAGATCTGTGGCAGAGGTCTTATCAGCAAAAAAATGGCCCCGCAGAAAGTAAAAAAAGTGAGTCAAGCTGAGTCCTTTAAAGAAGAGTGACCACCGTCATTGAGTAAATTGACCCTCGTAAATTGTCCATTTATCTGCGGACGTCCATCAAGTCCGCTCTCTCGATCCGGCATATTCTAATTATCGGCTTAGTCGACACCCCTGCCCGCAGACGCACACCATAAGCTGAACCAATGTTCGCGCGTCAGGGTAATGCCTGTGGCAGCCACAGCCTCGCGGATGGCGGCAATCCGGCCAGAACCGGTCAGCACCAGCGGTTTGGAAGGATGCTGCAGGATCCAGGACAACGCCAACGTAGAGGGGCTCACATCGTACTCAAGAGCGAGTTGATGCAGGACCAGACGGACACGGCGGCCTTGCTCGGACGTGTCGTCAATCAGCCGCCCGCCTGCCAGTGCCGACCAGATCATTGGCGCAATCCGGTAGCGCTGGCACAAATCAAGCGTGCCGTCATGGAGTGGGTCCATGTGCAGCAGGGACAACTCAAGCTGATTGGTGACCAGGGGAAATCGCGCTGCCAGCAATTCAAACTGAGCGCTTGAAAAATTCGACACGCCGAAATGCCGGACCTTGCCCTCTTGCTGCAAAGTCTGAAACGCGCCGGCAATTTCATCGGCATCCATCAAAGGGTCAGGCCGGTGTATCAGCAGCAGATCAATCGTCTCGATTCCCATCGCGCGCAAGGAATTTTCAGCCGAGGCAATGATGTGGGCACGACTGGTATCGTAATGCTGCAGGCGATGCGACGGGCGTTGTGGCGACACCAGCTTGATGCCGCACTTGGTGACGATTTGAAAGCGCGTGCGCAACTGCGGCGCCAGCGACAGCGCCTCACCCAGCAAAGCTTCACTCAGGTAGCCACCATAAATATCGGCCTGGTCTATCGTGGTGATGCCCAGGTCGAGTGCCTGCTCAAGCAACTCCAAACGCTGCTGTACCGACATGTTCCAATCGGCGAGACGCCACAAGCCAAGGATGATGCGTGAAAAAGTCGGCCCCTGCGGGGAAATCTGGATGCTGGATGTCTGCATGAGAAAAGGTGATTTCTGGTTGATCAATAAAAATTAAATCGTTATACAGCTACCCATGCAGGTAATCGCGCAAGACCTGAAGCAATTTTTCACATTGCTCATCAGTCCCGATCGTTACCCGCAGATACTGAACAATTCGGGCTTGAGTGAAGTGGCGCACGATAATCGATCTGCTTCGCAAGTATGCCTGTAATTTCACAGCATCGTGCATGGGATGTTGCATCAATACAAAGTTGGCAGCAGAAGGCAGAACGTTAAAGCCCCGTTGCTCCAGACTTTTAATCAGATGCTCTCGCGTATTTATCACAGCGGCACAGGTCTGTTGAAAGTAAGCGTCATCGAGAAAGGCGGCACTCGCTCCTGCAATGGCGAGACGGTCAAGCGGATACGAATTGAAACTGTTCTTGACACGTTCCAGCGCGGTAATCAGATCCGGATGACCAAGCGCTAGGCCAACCCGCAAACCTGCCAGCGAGCGCGATTTGGAGAGCGTCTGGGTGACCAGCAAATTGGGATACCTGTCAATCAGGGACACGGCAGACACGCCACCAAAATCGACGTAAGCCTCATCAATCAC
>CANIFC010000140.1 GCA_947466695.1 Oxalobacteraceae bacterium
ACCGCGGCGTGAACCGTAGGAATTGAAGTTCGGTGGCAGGACGCCACGCGACTGCAGAAATCTGCCAGCCGGGGAGTTGATGCTGATGTTGCCGGCCGGTGAGATATGGTCGGTTGTGATCGAGTTACCGAAGATACCCAATACGCGTGCACCATGGATATCATCGATCGTGCCAACAGCCATCTGCATACCGTCAAAGTAAGGCGGGTTCTTGATGTAGGTTGATGCTTCGTCCCATTCGAACGCGGCACCGTCGGGTGATTCGATCTGGTTCCAGCGACTGTCACCGGCAAAGACATTGGCGTAGTTTTTCTTGAACATTTCCGGGCCGACCGAGCGCGCGATCAGGTCGCCAATTTCCTTGTTGGATGGCCAGATATCGCGCAGATACACCGCTTCGCCACCGCTGCCGGTGCCCAGCGCCTGAGTGCTCAGGTCGATGTTGACGGTACCGGCGAGTGCGTAAGCGACCACCAGCGGAGGAGAGGCAAGGTAATTCATCTTCACTTCAGGATGTACGCGGCCTTCAAAGTTGCGGTTGCCTGATAACACGGCTGCCACGACCAGGTCGCTTTCGGCGATCCCTTTCGAGACCTCTTCCGGCAACGGGCCGGAATTGCCGATGCAGGTGGTGCAGCCATAACCGACGACGAAAAAGCCGAGCTTCTCCATATCGTCAATCAGGCCGGCCTTGGCCAGGTAGTCAGTCACCACCAATGATCCCGGAGCCAGCGAAGTCTTGACCCATGGTGCTGTCTTGAGTCCTTTTGCGACCGCATTGCGCGCCAGCAAGCCGGCGGCCAGCATGACTGCCGGATTCGAGGTATTGGTGCACGAGGTAATGGCGGCAATCACGACTGCACCGTCTTTCAGGGCGAAGTCATGACCGTTCATCGATACCGCGCTCGAGGCGTGTATCGAGGCCTCATGGCCAACGGCTGTTGTGCCGCCTTCGCCTTCAAAGCGGGGCATGGTATCTTTGGCCAGATTGCGGTTGGCTACCATACCAACCAGATTGGTGTTGAAATTGTCCTTCATGTCTGACAGCAGTACGCGGTCTTGCGGACGGGTCGGGCCTGCCATGGAGGGCAGTACCGATTTCATGTCGAGTTCGAGCGTTGCGCTGTAATGCGCCTCGACATCACTGCGCCACATACCCTGCGCCTTGGCGTAGGCTTCAACCAAGGTAATTTGCTCTTCACTGCGGCCAGACAGGCGCAGGTAATTGAGTGATTCGTCGTCGATAGGAAAGATGCCGCAGGTAGCGCCATATTCCGGCGCCATGTTGGCAATGGTCGCGCGGTCGGCCAGGGGCAGGTAGTTCAGGCCGTCACCGTAGAATTCGACAAATTTACCCACAACACCGTGCGCGCGCAACATTTGCGTCACGGTCAGTACCAGATCGGTAGCGGTGGCGCCTTCCGGCAGTTTGCCGGTCAGCTTGAAGCCGACCACTTGCGGGATCAGCATGGAACTGGCCTGACCGAGCATCGCCGCTTCGGCCTCGATACCGCCGACACCCCAGCCCAGCACGCCGAGTCCGTTGATCATCGTGGTATGTGAATCGGTACCGAAGACGGTATCGGGAAAGGCATACCTGACGCCGTCGATTTCGCGTTCCATCACCACCCGTGCCAGGTTTTCCAGATTGACCTGATGCACGATACCGGTGTTAGGTGGCACGACCTTGAAATTATCAAAGGCTTTCTGGCCCCAGCGCAGGAAGCTGTAACGCTCGCCATTGCGGGAAAATTCGATTTCGCCATTGATGTCGCGCGAGTCGCGCTTGCCGAAGGAATCCACCTGCACCGAGTGATCAATGACCAGTTCGGAAGGTATCAGCGGATTGATATTGTCGGCTGAGCCACCGAGCCTGACAACGGCATCGCGCATTGCCGCCAGATCGACGACGCAAGGAACACCGGTAAAATCCTGCAATACGACGCGCGCCGGCATGAAGGCGATTTCGGTTTGTGGTTCATCCTTTGGCTGCCATTGTGCAACGGCCTCAATCGAGGCCTTGGTGACAGAAACGCCGTCTTCGGCGCGTAGCAGGTTTTCCAGCAGGATCTTCATGGAAAACGGCAGGTGTGTCAGATCAAAATGACGCCCCAGTTTTTCCAGGCTAAAAATGGTGTAGTCGGTATCGTTGACAGTGAGACTGTCACGGGTGGCAAATGAATCGCTCATTATTGCTCCTTAAAAAAGGTACTGCAAAAATTGTTAACGTACAGGGCAGACGGAAACCGATATAAAAAAGCAGGTGTATTTACGCATTGTGGTAGCACAAACGTGGCACAAAACAGATATGCGCGACTGTGCTTGGACGTTGTACGAGTGTTGTACAAGCGTTACACAAACCTTGCATATATTTAGTGCATAAAGCGGTACAAACGTGGCTCAATATACACGCTTGCCGCTCAAACCCGTACCGATATCATGCAAATCTTTATCGCCGTGTAAACGCCGGCCCGTCGAAGCGGGTAAGTGCTCAGGCGGAAAAAGAGGAGCCGCAACCGCAGGTCGAAGTCGCCCCCGGATTCTTGATGACAAACTGTGCGCCTTCGAGGTCGTCCTTGTAGTCAATTTCTGCGCCGACCAGATATTGATAGCTCATGGAGTCAATCAATAACTGGACGCCGTTTTTCATCATGGCGGTATCGTCTTCGTTGACCTCTTCGTCAAATGTAAAGCCATACTGAAAACCTGAGCAGCCGCCACCCTGCACGAAAACACGCAGTTTCAGGTCAGGGTTACCTTCTTCGGCAATTAATTGGGCGACTTTGGCGGCAGCGTTATCGGTAAAAATAATCGGTGCGGGCATGTCTGTTTGTGTGGTCATTTGTTACTCCGTTTAATGAGGTTGGGGTGATCATGCCGCAGGGGGTAAAAAAGCATCACAAGGCGGCATCGCCATTGCGACGCGGTCACTATTTAGCTGGTTGCCGAGCGGGCGATTCCCGCACCGTAAGCCTGCAGGTCTGCATGGTAAGAGCTGCGCACCATCGGGCCCGATGCCGCATTGACGAAGCCCATCTTGTATGCCTCTTCTTCATACATCTTGAAGACGTCCGGATGCACATAACGCAGGACCGGCAAGTGACCGGCCGAGGGTTGCAGGTACTGACCGATGGTCAGCATGCTCACGCCGTGGGCGCGCAGGTCGCGCATCACTTGCAAAATCTCTTCGTCGGTTTCGCCCAGGCCGACCATCAGGCCCGATTTGGTCGGAACCTGCGGATGGCTGCTCTTAAATTGCTGCAGCAGGTTCAGTGAATTCTGAAAATCGGCACCGGGACGCGCTTCCTTGTACATGCGCGGTACGGTCTCGATGTTGTGGTTGAGCACATCGGGTGGCGCGCGGTCAAGAATGTCCAGCGCCAGTGCCAGGCGGCCGCCGAAGTCAGGCGTCAGAATTTCAATACGGGTGTCTGGTGCCAGTGCGCGGATACGTTCGATACAGGCGACAAAATGGCTGGCGCCACCGTCGGGCAGGTCATCCCGGTCCACCGAGGTAATGACGACGTAGCTGAGCTTCATCAAGGCAATGGTGTGCGCCAGCCGTTCCGGCTCATCCTGATCCAGCGGATCGGGCCGGCCGGTGCCGACATTGCAGAAGCGGCAGCGGCGGGTGCATTTGTCACCCATGATCATGAAGGTGGCAGTGCCTTTACTCCAGCATTCACCAATATTGGGACAGGACGCCTCTTCGCACACCGTAACCAGCCGGTTGGTGTGTACGATGTCCTTGATCTCGCTGAAGCGGCCGGACGATGCGGCCTTGACGCGAATCCAGTTCGGCTTGGGCAGTTTCTCGCTGCGCGGCTGGTCGTCACGTTTGGTCTTGAGTGAGCCCCTTTGCTGGTCCGGTCGCAAGTCCGCTAACGGTGGCAGTGTGGAGGTGATATTTCTGAAAGTGATGGTTTCGCTATCCATGTTGCTCATGTCCTTGTTCTTTGTTGTCCTGTGCTGGATTTGTTCCGCTTTATTTTTTTGTATTGTTCTGGCGGGCGATGTCGCTTGTGCTTGCCTGCTTGTATTCCGGTGATTCCTCGATTGCCCGTATGCTGGTTTTCTGCCTGGACCGACCGCTAGACGGAAAGCACTTCCATCTCCGGCTCAATGGTGCGCACCAGATTTTCGATACCCTTGAGCGTGCCGGCGAGGGCGCTAGGGCATGTGCCGCAGGCTCCCTGATAATGGATGCTCAGGTAATTATCTTCAAGGCCAACGACAAACAGGTCGCCACCATCGCGTTGCAGCGAAGGGCGGATTTGCTGATCGAGCAGAAAATTAATGTCCTCGAGACGTACCTGATCGTCGTCGCTCAGGCCGGCGATGGCGACGCGCGCCGCTGCGGCCGTTGCCGCTGACTGCGCTTCTGCGGCCGGCGCGGCACGCAAGGGTACGGCAATAAGCCGCACCAGTTCCTGCCAGTCGGCACCGCCGTCTTGCGTGACTGTAAGCCAGCGGTCGACATAAAATACGTTAATCACATGTTCGAGCGCAAACAGCGCCGAGGCAAGCGGGTCAGCGCTGGCCTGTTCTGGCGTATCGTAAGAATGTGTCACGCCCCAGGTGAGTGGCTCCTGCAGCGTGAACTTCACGGCATTCGGATTCGGTGTATCTTCAATTTCAGCTATTTTTGGCATGATGGTGTTCCAGACGGTAATACCTAGTTCGGGTCAGGGTGCGTGTTTTTCAATAGTCTTCATCAGTAACATCCAGACGGCTTCGATCGCATTTGATCGTATTTGCTTATCTTTACTTATCTTTGCTTGTTTCTGCTTGTTTCTGCTTGTTTTTGCTTATCTCTGCTTATTTCTTCTGGTCATCAGCTGTCCGCCGGCCCGGCCAGCAGGGTTTCGCTGGCGGTCCCGCTTTCAGTTGAGGCGCTTCCGGTGGCATTGAGTGCAGCGTGCAGGGTGTGCCATGGCAGTACGGCACATTTGACCCGCACCGGCAGTTCGGCAATCCCGGCAAACACCTTGAGACGGCCCACCGTGTTGGGGCTGTTCATGTCAAGTTTGCCGGTCGTCATGGCGATAAATTCCTCAATCAGCCGTTCCGCTTCGCTGTTCGTCTTGCCCTTGACTGCCACGGTCATCATCGAGGCCGAGGCCTTGCAGATGGCGCACGATTCGCCTTCAAAGGCGATGTCATCAATGGTGTCACCGCCGAGATGGAGGCTTACCTCGATGTGGTCACCACACAGCGGATTGTGGCCCGTCGCATGATGACTGGCGTGCGCAATGCTGCCGAAATTACGTGGCTTCTTGTTGTGATCAAGAATAACTTCCTGATAAAGTGCCCTTGGGTCAGCCATTATAAAAATACTTTCTGCACGGTCTGAATGCCGGCGATCAGCGCATCGACTTCGGCCATGCTGTTATAAAACGCAAATGAGGCGCGGGTGGTGGCCGGCAGCTTGAAGCGCTGCATCACCGGTTGCGCGCAATGGTGTCCGGTACGTACGGCAATACCATCCTCATTGAGCAGGGTGCCGATGTCATGCGGATGAACGCCGTCGATGACGAACGAGAGCACGGCGGCCTTGTCTTTGGCGCTGCCGATGATGCGTACGCCTGGCAGTTGCTGCATCTGTTGCGTGGCGTAATCGAGTAATGCCGTTTCGTGTGCAGCAATGGCGTCCATGCCGATAGCCGACAGGTAGTCAATGGCCGCACCGAAACCAATGGCAGCGGCAATCGGCGGGGTGCCAGCCTCAAATTTATGCGGAATCGTGTTGTACGTTGTTTTCTCAAACGTGACCGTCATGATCATGTCGCCGCCACCCTTGAAAGGCTGCATCCGTTCCAGCAACGCGGCCTTGCCATACAAGATACCGATACCGGTCGGGCCGCATAATTTGTGTCCGGAAAACGCGTAAAAATCGCAATCGAGATCCTGTACATCAACTGTCATATGCGGTGCCGCCTGAGCGCCGTCAAGCAACACCGGTACGCCGCGTGCATGCGCAAAGGCGATCATTTGCTTAACCGGATTGATGGTGCCCAGCGCATTTGATACGTGGCTCAGTGCAACGAACCTGGTACGTTCATTGAACAGGTTTTCGTAGGCATCAATCAGCAGTTCACCGGCGTCATTCACCGGTACGACACGGATGGTTGCACCTTTTTCTTCCGCCAGCATCTGCCATGGCACGATATTGGAGTGGTGCTCCAGCGTGGTCAGGATAATTTCGTCGCCGGCCCCGATGAACTTGCGGCCATAGCCGTGCATCACCAGATTGATGGAGTCTGTTGTGCCGCTGGTAAAGATAACCTCGCGCTCTTCAGCCGCGTGGATAAAGTGCTGCAGCTTGCGGCGCGCCAGTTCATATTCGCCCGTTGCCAGCTCGGACAAGGTATGTACGGCGCGATTGATATTGGCGTGCTGCGAACTCTGGTAGCGCACCAGCCGGTCGATGACTTGCTGTGGCATCTGGCTGGAGGCGGCGTTATCGAGATACACCAGCGGATGGCCGTTAACCTCCAGACCGAGAATGGGGAAGTGGGATCGAATTTTTTTTAGATCAAACGACTTGTTCGAGCCCTGTTGCGCCGTTATTCTCGTTTTGGGCAGGGATATGCCTGCAGCGACGGTGGCTGCGTTCGGTGCGGTGGTTACTGTCATAGGGCCGCCGTCGTTTGTTGCAGGATGGTTTGCTCGAGTTGCTGCTTGAGCGAGACGACACCGATGCGCTCAATGACTTCCGCGCCGAACGCATAGGTCAGCAGATTACGTGCTGCCGCTTCATTAAGGCCGCGGCTCTGCAGATAAAAGAGCTCATCGTTGTCGAGCTGGCCGACCGTTGCGCCGTGCGTACACTTGACATCGGAGGCGAAAATTTCCAGTTGCGGCTTGGTATCGACGCGCGCCTTGCCGGTGAGCAGCAGGTTACGGTTGGATTGTTGCGCATCGGTTTGCCCTGCACCATCGCGGACCATGATCTTGCCGCTGAACACGGCGTGCGCACTGCCGCCGACGATGCATTTATGCAGCTGGCGGCTGGTGCCATGGCTCTTGGCGTGATCAATGCTGGTATGCGTATCTGCCAGTTGTTGTCCGGCGATGAGCGTTAGTCCGTCCAGCGCGCAGTGTGACCCTTCGGCGGTTTGTACCACCTGCAGGTTATAGCGCGAGATTCGTCCGCCCAGCGCCACGCTGACCGACTGATAATTACTGTCACGCGCCAGGCTGACAGCACATTGGCCGATATGAAACGCCTTGTAGCCTTCACGTTGCAGGCGGATGTGATGGACATGGGCATTTTCTGCCAAAACAATTTCGCTGACGGCGTTGGTGAAATGGGCCTCTTCCTGCCAGCGTGGCTGATACAGCACAACGTAGTCCTCAACCACGGTCGCGGCACTGCCTTTCTCGGCAATTATCAGACAGCGCGGGCTGCTCATCACTTCTTTTTGCGTGGCGATAAACAGCAGATGTAAAGGTGCCTCCAGCGCGACTTCGCGTGGGATGATCACCACGGCAGTGTCTTGCAACAGGCTGGTGTTGAGTGCGGCAAAAACATCGTCGCT
>CANIFC010000141.1 GCA_947466695.1 Oxalobacteraceae bacterium
ATACTTACGGCATGCTGATAATTCACCGGTATGTGACTTGACGGCGTTGGAGTTGTTGTCTTTTTATTGCTCTCCGGGTAAAGCTAAAGTCGCAAGCGTCTTACCACCTTGTTACGTGGCTATAGTCGATTACAATGTCCTTACCGCGGAGGCATGATTATTTTTTTGTTGAGACGATATTAATCAGTTCGATTTTATTGTGTTGTCATCTGCCCGACAATCTGTCGCCATTTTTTCAATCATTTCCTATTATCGGTGGTGCGCTGCACAATATGATCCACACAAAAGGCGATCCCAAAGAGCGATTGATCAAGACCATGTGGGCCAGCATGCTGGCGCCCGAGCATCTGCAAAGGGTGGAAGCGGAAGTGATCGAGCGCTTCGTTTCTGCCGGTGGCTATGCTTGCCGCAAGGGTGATCCGGTCGATCACTGGATGGGAGTAATTGACGGATTTTTGAAAATGAGCAGCATTTCTCCGGAGGGGAAAACCATCACGTTCAGCTGCATGCTGGCCGGCGGCTGGTTTGGCGAAGGCTCTTTGCTGAAAACGGAAACGCGCAAATACGATGTGGTGGCCTTGCGTGATACCCGTGTGGCGTATATGCCGCGCAGCACCTTCACCTGGCTGCTTGACAACAGCATTCCGTTTAACCGTTTTTTGTTGCAGCAACTTAATGAGCGGCTGGGATTTTTTATTTCGCTGGTCGAATATGACCGTATGCTCGATACCGACACGCGGGTGGCACGATGTCTCGCGTCCATCTTCAACCCCTACCTCAATCCGGGTGGCGACATGCACCTGCATATCTCGCAGGAAGAAATTGGTTATATCTCGAGCGTATCGCGCCAGCGCGCCAATCAGGCCCTGCAGTTACTCGAGAAGGAACAATTGATTTCGGTCGACTATGGCGGCATCACGATTCTCGACCTGGACGGCTTGCGCAGTTTTTCGACGCAGTTTTCTGACCGCCTGATGAAATAGGAAATGAAGATGCTTAGTCTTAATGTGATCGGTGCCGGTAAGGTCGGACAGGTTCTGGCGCGCCAATTTGTCCGGCATCAGGTATTCCGGTTAGCCCAGGTTCTCAACCGCAGCGCCTCGTCGGCGACCAGGGCGGTGGAGTTCATCGGTGCTGGAAGCGCGCTGGCAGAGACGGCGCTGCTGCAGGCGGCAGATATCACCATGATCACAGTTCCGGACGACCAGATCGCGATCACCTGTGAGACGCTGGCGGGGCGCGGGCTGTTGCGTGCCGGCAGTATCGTTTTTCATTGCAGCGGGGCAAAAGCCTCTACCGAACTGGCGACGGCAGCGGCAGCGGGAGCCTGCGTCGCCAGCCTGCATCCGGTGCGCAGTTTTGCCGATACGGCGCAGGTGGCGGACAGCTTTGCAGGGACGATTTGCAGTCTGGAAGGTGACGCAGCCGCAGTCCGGGTCTTGCAACCCGCGCTGCAGGCAGTAGGGGCAAAGACCGTGCTGATCACTGCCGCCAATAAGCTGCTCTATCATGCCGGATCGGTGTTCGCCAGCAACTATCTGGTGACCTTAATGGATACTTCCATGCGGGCTTATCAAGCTGCCGGAATTCCTGCCGATATGGCCCGGCAGATGGCAGAACCGCTGGCCAGGCAAACGCTCGACAATGTGTTTGCGCTCGGTACTGCAGCAGCACTAACCGGGCCGATCGCACGCGGCGACATGGCGACAGTGGCACTGCAACAGGAAGTCGTCGCTGTTTGGGAAGCTGATGCGGGTAATTTGTACGGCGCTTTTATGCCGCCAACCGTAGGGCTGGCCGCGCAGAAAAAGCAGGGATAGCAGGGATAGGAGATGCAGCCATCAGGTCCAACCGTAGATTGTAAATGTAGATTGCGGGCGGCAGATCGTCATCTGCTCAGAACAAGTTACTCCGTGAAATACACACTGTCGCGGCCATTTTCCTTGGCCTGATGCAAGGCCACTTCGGCACGCTCAAAGACACTGTCTTCGGTTTCCTTGTCCTTGCATTGCGCCACACCCATGCTGACGGTAATGGATAGTTTTTTTCTGGCGAGATCGGTGGTGCGGGAAAAATCGTTGCCGGCAATGGTGTTGCGCAAATTCTCGGCAATGGAGGTCGCTTTTTCCAGAGTGCAGTTTTTCAGCAGAAAAAGAAATTCTTCACCACCCCAGCGGCAGATGACATCGCTCTCCCGCAATGAGCGCTTGATGATCATGGCAATTTCTTTCAGGATATGGTTGCCCACCAGCCGGCCATGCTTATCGTTGAGTTTTTTAAAAAAATCAATATCCACCAGGGCGACACACAGTGGCTGGCGCGAACGTTCACTGTCGAGCAAGGCATTTTCAAAAACAAAATCAAAGGCCTGGCGGTTCAGCAGCCGCGTCAACTGGTCTGTCGCTGCGGTTTTTTCTATGCGTTGCTGATAGCGCCGGGTCGCCAACGAGACCAGCAGTAATGCCAGAATGATGGTTGTTACGCCGATACCACTATTGACCATCAGCGTTTCTTGTAAAGCCGTCAGTTCTGCCCCCATGCCTTGTTCTGCCAGCAGATGCCAGCCAAGTTCAGGAATGAAGCTGGTGCTGATCAGTACCGTGTCCTTGTCCCGTTCGTAGTGAAATGGCGTGGCTGCTGTCTCTTTTCCGGCAACGAGTTGCGCCGCGATGCTGCCGATGCCGTCAGCGCTGAAAATATTATTCCCAGGTAGTTGAGTGCCGCTTCCGGCCAGTACGACCTGACCTTTGGCATCGACAAAATAGAGTCTGGCGTGAAAGCGTGATTGGGCGTTGTCGAGCGAGCGCTTGAGGTTGTCGAGCGCAACGCTGATACCGGCTATACCAATGAATTTACCGCTGTCATCAACAATGCGATGCCTGATGAGTATGCTTGGGGAAGTCTGGCGGGAAAGATCCGGGCTGGCGCTGATATCGTAGGGGGTGGCCAGCTTTGCCATCTTAAAAAACCATTGGTCGCGTAGATTTGTTTCGCTGATGGTCCTCAGTGTCCCTTCCGCCTGATAAAAATGATGGCTGAGATCAGAAATCAAAAAGCTCGAAATGGCATTGTTTCTGAGCTTGTTTTCCTTGAGGTAACGAAAGATCTGGCTGCTATCCTGTTCGCCGGCGGTGATCCAGTCACGGACAAAAGTGTCTTGTGCCATCCGGGCAGAAACGAGAACCGGCCGCAAGATGTCTTTTTGAATTTGGGAATGGATGTGCGCGCTGGCTGCCGGCAAGCGTTGCTCTGAGATACTTGTTTTAAGGGCATCGCGGGAGGTGATATATCCCATGATTACAATGGCAATAAATCCCGTCATCAGGACAAGGAAGAGCCCTACCAGCAGTGCATACTGTCTTGAAAAATTTCGCATGGGCCGAGATAACGTGAAGTGTGATGGTCAGCTTCGGTGCTGACATCTTTTAATTGCAATATTTACCACTATTATGAGGTAATAGTGAACAATACTGACACGGGATCATACTATAAAAGAAGGTATTTTCTAGCTTTTGTCCGGTATATTTGCCATGCGGCAATATAAAAAAGGTGAAAAAAAGCCGCAAAAATGCGGCAGTTTTTTTTCTTAATAGGTTGTTTCCAGCTTAGGGACGAGGTGTGAGTGTCACGTGCAGGCGAAGGCGGGCGCCAGGATCGTAGGGCATGACGCTGGTGTAAGTGCGGTTATTGTATTCATAGGTGACGGCATAGCCAGTTGTTCTGGTTTCCCAACTATCAATGTTACGGCATTCGCGCACTGGCCGGCTTTCATACCTCGGCTGTGCATTGTAGTTATTGCTATTATTGCTATTATTATCCATCCGGTCACCAACCAGCGCGCCGGTCACCGCGCCAACTGCTGCCGCCGCAATTTTTCCGTTGCCGCCACCGACCTGACTTCCCAGCAAGCCACCGGCAAGACCACCGAGAATTGCTCCGCCTGTGCTACGCTCCTGCACGCGCTCAGGTGCCGGGTATCTTTGCGAGGTTTCATATTCGGTGCGGCAGTCCTGACGTGGTACATTAATCCGCTCGACTTGTGGAGTGGCATTAATGACACGTGCAAAGTCTTCAAAGTCGGCTGCATGGACGGAGGTGGAAGTGACACCGAGGCTGAACAAGGAAGTCAATGCTGCAAATGTTATAGATTTTTTAAGATTAATCATCATGGTGAATCCTGTTTTTTGAAGATAGGTAAGCGTGTAACGGATGAGTATACAAAAAGTAGTACAAGGAAAATGTAACAGTATGTTGTGAATCTTTTTTGTAAGCAAAGATTTGAAGAAATTTGAACAGCATACCTGTGTTTTTAAGCTAAAAACCGGAGAAAAATAATGACGCTCATGTGGACATCCTGGACGACCATTGCCGTTTTAATCATGTATTTCTGGACCATCTTTAAGGTCGGTAAGGCACGCACTATCTATAAAGTGCTCGCACCGTCGGTCGACGGGCCGCCGGAATTTTTACGCGCGCTAAGGGTGCAGATCAATACCGTTGAGCAGCTTATTTTCTTTTTACCTGCGCTATGGCTCTGTGCTTATTGGTATGATGATAAGGTTGCCGCAGTGGGTGGCAGTATCTGGCTAATTGGCCGGATATTGTACGCACTGGGCTATTACAATGAGCCTAAAAAACGTGCGCTGGGTTTCGTTGTGTCGATGATGGCCACATTTGCCTTGCTTGCCGTCGCCGCTTATGGCCTGCTCCTGGTGCGCTGACTTGAACCGGCATTCTCTTATTTCACCTTTTATTCATGAAATCATCCGCTAAAATCACTCCGCCAGCGTTGGCATCTTATATTCTCGCCGTACTGGCATTGTGGATAATTCTTAAGGCGGGTTTGCTAGTGGCATTGTTTTCGGGCCTGCTGGTGTACTCTCTCGTGCATTTGCTGGTCCCGGCGATTGAGAAAAAGTTTAATAACAGGCAGTCCTGCATGATCGCTGTCATTTTGTTATCGATCGTGATCGTGGTCAGTTTGAGCGTCGGTATTTGGGCCTTGATCATTTTTTTTCGCAGTGATGCGGGCAATCTGCAAAATTTGCTGCAAAAGCTGGCCGACATCATTGAAGCCTCGCGCGGTCAGTTACCAGCATGGTTGAGCGCCGGCTTGCCTGAAGGGGTTGATCCCTTGAAAGGCTTTCTGATCGACTGGTTGCGCGAGCATGCCGGAGAGGCAAAATTACTGAGTCAGGAAGCGGGACATCTGGTGGTGCACCTGTTGCTTGGCATGATCGTCGGCAGCATGGTGGTATTGCAGGATGTGTCAAACGATCAGGTATACCGGCCGTTTGCCATGGCCCTGCGTCATAGAATAATGAATTTAGCCGAGATGTTTCATAAAGTGGTCTTTGCTCAGGTTCGTATTTCCCTGATCAACACGGTATTTTCCGGTATTTATCTGGCCTTGTTGCTGCCACTGGCCGGGGTTAATCTACCGCTGACCAAGAGTATGATCGCGATCACTTTTCTGGCTGGGCTCGTGCCGGTAGTGGGCAATATTGTATCCAATACCGTCATTGTGATCGTCAGCCTGTCACATTCACCGCAGATTGCCGTGATTTCGCTGGGCTTCATGGTGGTAATCCATAAGTTGGAATATTTTTTGAATGCACGTATTATTGGCGCCAAGGTGAATGCCAAGTCATGGGAGTTACTGACGGCTATACTGGTCATGGAAACCCTGTTTGGCTTGTCTGGCGTGATCGCCGCACCGGTATTTTATGCCTACATTAAAAAGGAGTTGCGCGATCAGGATCTGGTCTGAGCAATTTCGTTGATTTATAAAATTCACTATTAAGCAATTCTTCTTGGAAAAATCATGATACTTGAACTCGCAGACATCCGCATTCAACCCGGCCAGCAAGATGCCTTTGAAGCGGCGATACAACGCGGTCTTGCCGAAGTTATCTCCCAGGCAAAGGGGTTTAGCGGTTATAAAATTAATAAGGGGATTGAGTCGCCTGAGCGTTATGTACTGATGATTTTCTGGGAAACCCTGGAAAATCATACGGTTGACTTTCGTGAATCTCCGGCATTTCTACAATGGCGTGCCGTTGTCGGGCCATTTTTTGCCTCACCGCCAGTGGTTGAGCACTTTAATTTGCAGGCCAAGTCGGTATAAATATCAATCCGGTAGCGGTCGGACAACTCTCTGGAGTCACTTGATAATTCCCCTTTCGCCCCCAAGTAGTAGGGCTAATAGTGCTTAAGCCGATTGCTACCAGTTTGTCTGGATTGGTCGCGCTTCATACTCATCGCACGAGCCGTCTTCATGCATAAAAACAAAGGTCACCATGGTTCCGCATCTTGTCACCGCCTTAAATGGGCCACTACTCGATCTTGAGAAAAAAATACTCGAAGCTACACCAGCGATTGAACGCTGGTTCCGGCTCGAATGGCAAGAGCATACGCCGCCGTTTTACTGTTCGGTCGATTTGCGTAACTCAGGCTTCAAACTGGCACCGGTTGATACCAACCTGTTCCCGGGTGGCTTTAACAATCTGGCACCGGAAATGTTGCCGCTGGCGGTACAGGCCGCAATGGCTGCGATTGAAAAATATTGTCCGGATGCACGAAATCTTCTACTGATACCGGAAAGCTATGTACGCAACCCGTACTACCTGCAAAATATTGCCCGGCAAATGCAAATTTTTCGTCAGACGGGTCTGCATGTACGCCTTGGGACACTCGAAGAAAGTATCAGCGAACCGACTGCCATCGATTTACCGGATGGTACCCAGCTCATCATCGAGCCACTGGTACGTTCGGAGAATGGCCGCCGCCTGGGGTTGAAAAATTTCGATCCGTGTACGATCCTGCTCAACAATGACCTCTCTGCCGGTATTCCCGCGATTCTGGAAAACCTGAAGGAACAAACCCTGTTGCCGCCGCTTCATGCCGGCTGGGCATTGCGTCGCAAGACCAATCATTTCTCTTCTTACGACGATGTGGTTAAAAAATTCTCCAAGATGGTCGATATTGACCCTTGGTTACTGAACCCGTTTTTTGCCAAATGCAGCGGCGTCGATTTTAAAGAGCGTACCGGTGAAGATGCCCTGGTTGCCACGGTCGATACAGTGCTGGCAAAAATTCGCAAGAAATACAAAGAGTATGGCATCAAGGAAAAACCGTTTGTGATCGTCAAGACCGATGCCGGAACTTACGGTCAGGGTGTCATGACAGTGCGCGATTCCAGTGAGGTGCGCGACCTCTCAGGCAAGCAGAGTAGCAAGATGTCGGTTTTCAAGGATGGTATGGAAGTGATGGACGTTATCGTGCAGGAAGGCGTTTATACCTTCGAGCAGATCAATGATGCCGTTGCTGAACCGGTGGTGTATATGATCGACCGCTATGTGGTCGGGGGGTTTTACCGCGTGCATGAAGACCGTCGCGTCGATGAAAACCTCAATTCACCCGGGATGCATTTCGTTCCGCTGGCGTTTGC
>CANIFC010000142.1 GCA_947466695.1 Oxalobacteraceae bacterium
AGCCGCCAGTCCAGCCAATGATGTAGGCGAGGCCGTCAAAGCCTTGTAAATAGAGTCCTCCGGCAAGACTGAGGAAACTCGCTGCCGACATCCAGTCGGCGGCGGTCGCCATACCATTAAAAATTGCCGGTACGCGCCTGCCGGCGACGTAATACTCCGAAATATCGGAAGTGCGGCTCATCACGCCGATACCGGCATACAGGATGATCGTGGCGAACATGAACAGGTAGCCGATCCAGGCACGCGGAACCCCTTCTTTTTCGAGTACCGCAAGGCTGATCAGAAAGATCATGAAGAGCAAGGTATACCAGGCGTAATAACGCGTGAGCCTTTTAGAGAAACTTGGCCGGGACATCAGTGATTGTCCATCAGAGATGTTTTGTATTTCTGCTCAATGCGATGAGAACAGACTGAAAAAAAGCCGAGTAACACCACAAAAAAAAGCGTCATGCCCTGTGCTGCCATATAAAAAGAAAATGACCAGCCGAAAAAATGGTACTCGCTCAACTCGCGGGCGAAGAATAACAGGCTAAAACTGACCACTAGCCAACAAAGTAATAGCGCGAAACTCAGTCGTCTGGTCCGCTGCCAATAGATCTCTATATTCTTCCTTTGATTACGCATATTTTGCTTATTTTGCCTATTTTGCCTATTACGTGATGTTATCCGACAAATCGGCTGGTGGATTTATGGGAAAGGAAACCCGGAAAATACAGCCGGGATAGCGGGCATCCTGGTGGTGTGGATTATCAACAATCTGTATCTGCGCCTCATGCTGCAGGGCGATCTCGCGCACGATCGCCAGGCCAAGTCCGCTGCCTTGTACGTTGCTGCCTAAAATACGGTAGAACCGCTCAAAAACATGCTCACGTTCGGCCGTCGCAATACCGGGACCATTGTCCTCAACCTCGAGAACAGCCAGTGCCTGCCCTTTGTCAATTGCCGTCCTGACTGTCACGCTATGGCCTTGAGGCGTATAGCGAATGGCATTGTCGATCAGGTTTCCCAGCAGTTCGCGTAACATGACCGCGTTGGCAAAAATAGTAATGCTCTCGTCAGCCTGTTCAAAACCGAGGTCAATGCGACTGGAAAACGATGCAGGTATCCAGTCATGTACTGTGCTACGGGCTAATTCTGACAATTCAATGGGCTTGAGTGCCTGCGTTGCCGGCATTTGATTTTCTGCCCGCGCGAGGGCGAGTAGTTGATTGATCAGCCGGGTTGCCGCTTCCGAACTTTTTGCCAGCTGTACCAGAGAGCGATGAATTTCCTGCTGATCAGTCTGGCGCAACGCCAACTCCGATTGCATGCGCATCCCGGCAAGTGGCGTTTTCATCTGATGCGCCGCGTCGGCGATAAAACGCTTTTGTATCGCGATGGTTTGCGACACCCGTCCCAGCATATCGTTGAGTGAACGCACCAGCGGTGATATCTCTTCGGGCACCTGGTAGGAATCAATCGGACTGAGGTCGTCAGGTTTTCTGGCACGGATACGCTGCTGTAATTCAGCTAGCGGTGATAAGCCCCGGCTAAGAGCAAACCAGACCAGCGCCAGGGCAATAGGTAAAATAATGAACTGCGGCAAGATAACACCCTTGATGATCTCGTTGGCCAGCACGGCCCGTTTTTCCAACGTTTCAGCAACTTGTATCAGCGCCAGCCGCGGTTCGAAATGACTGTTGACCGGGTTACCGGGACTGGGCCTGTTCAAATTAATATATCCATAGGCCACCCTGATATCAACACCGTGAAAATGCTCATTGCGAAACACGATGGTACCTGTTGCCGGTTTTTCGTCGTCGACTGGCAACGGAAAATCACGATCGCCATCGACTACCTCTGCGTTGAATCCCTTAATTTGAAAATACACATTATCGAGGTCATCGGCCCGCAGGATGTCGCGCGCCGGTGCCGACAATTGGGTAATGACGTTCCCATCGAGCTGTTTTACCTGCTGCGAAAGAACCAGCACGCGATCTTCAAGCGCCCGGTCGAAAGGCTGGTTTGCGATCGACTTCGCCACCAGGTAGGTGATGGCGATACTCATGGGCCATAACAGCAGCAGCGGAACGAGCATCCAGTCTAGAATTTCACCAAATAACGAGCGCTGAATTTTTTCCGGCAGCGGCTGAAAGGTAGAAGGCTCAGCGCCTGGCGTCAAAGACGTATTTTTTTTCTCGCCAACTTCCATCAGGTCTGTTCGGTATCTGCTGGTGGCGCTGGATGTTTAGCGACAACGGCGGGCGCTACAAAAAATTTTTCCAGACAGTAACCGAGCCCGCGTACGGTCGCAATCCGGACCCCGTCAATCTCAATTTTTTTTCTCAGCCGGTGAACATAGACCTCAATCGCATTGTTACTCACCTCATCACCCCACTCGCACAGATGGTCAACCAGTTGCTCCTTTGAAACCAGTCGCCCGGTTCTCTGAAGCAACACCTCAAGCAATCCCAACTCGCGTGCCGACAGATCGAGCATCTGTTCGTTGATATAGGCAATACGCCCGACCTGGTCATAGCAAAGCGGGCCATGGGTAATTAATGCTGGCCCGCCACCTGCTCCACGCCGGGTCAGCGCGCGAACCCGCGCTTCCAGTTCAGAGAGGGCAAAGGGCTTTGCCATGTAATCATCGGCGCCCAGATCGAGTCCCTTGACACGTTGCTCGATAGAATCAGCCGCAGTCAGGATCAATACCGGCAAGTGTGAGTTGCGCGCACGCAAACGGCGCAGCACCTCCAGGCCACTGAGTTTGGGCAGTCCCAGATCAAGAATGAGCAAATCAAAATCCTGAGTCGACAAGGCTAAGTCGGCTTCCTGGCCATTGCTGACACAATCAGTGGCATAGCCCGATTGCCTGAGTGAACGGGTCAGGCCGTCTGCAAGCACGCTATCGTCTTCGGCAAGCAAAATACGCATGGGGTAAGGACCTTCTGGACTAGCCTTAGGAAAATCGGGATAACAGCCTTGGTAAAACTACTGCGACGTTGTCGCTTTCAATTGCGTATGCGGCGATAACTGCGGCAATAACGTCAACATTAAAATATCTGGGGTCAACACTTTTTTTGATTTCAGTTTACTAGTAAAAGCACCGCATCTTCCTGTTGCGCGTAAAGAAAGTTGAATAAATCTGGCTAATCCGTCGACTTTCCAGCTGTTTTGTCGTATTTACGGCGTCTGCAGAATTGTTCTGGCAAAGTCAGCGTCGGCAACATGATCAGGCAAAAGCGTATTGGTGAAATTTTTCAAGATAAGTGTCTGATGTTTTCTTTAGTTGCACCCGGCATTTTGCGGGCTGACCCATCGCCGCGCGGCAATCCAGACCGGGCATCGTCAGTATAGCGTCTCATCAACTTGACATCGGCGATATACTCAGGGGTGGCAGACGCTGCAGTACAGTGGTCTGCCGGTCTATGCTCCAACCGAAAAATGAAAAAATGACTATTACGATAAATGAAGAATTACGTGCCTATATTGATCCGCTGACGGTCAATGAATATCAGGCGCTGGAAAGCAGCATTCTGGCAGAGGGATGTCGCGACGCGCTGGTACTCTGGGGTCAACTACTCATTGATGGCCACAACCGCCACGCAATTTGTACCAAGCACGGAATTGAATTCAAGACAGTACAAAATACCCGGTTCACCAGCATGGAGGACGTGAAACTCTGGATGATTGATAACCATCTTGCAAGGCGTAGCGTGTCCGATTTTCAACGCGGGGTACTGGCATTACGCAAAAAAGAAATCGTTGCCGCACGACGCCAGCAAACAGGCGCAACAGCATCAAGCGCAGCGGTTACGGAAACTGCCAGCCCGCTGCAGACGCGTGAAGAAGTTGCCAAAGTGGCGGGTATCAGCAGCAATACCGTGGTTCAAATTGAAAAAATCCAGCGGGCAGCAACGCCAGAACTGGTGGCTGCAGTGCGTGCCGGTACGATTTCGATCAATGCCGCAGCCACAGTGGCGACCCTTCCGCAAGAGCAGCAAATTGCCGCTGTCGCGGGTGGTAAAAAAGAATTACAGCAGGCGGCGAAACAGGTACGGGAAATGCGTTCTGGCAACAAGGTAGTGAGCCCGAAAGAAGCCCCCGAAGCGATCGATTTGAACGAAAAAATCACTGTCCTGACAGCTGAAAACCATGCTTTAAAAAATCAGGTGGCAGAATTGACACGGGCACTGGAAGCGGCAATTCAGGCGTCCGCATCGGATGCCGGTATCACTTTATAGATATGCACTCTATGCGCTTATCGGGTTTATCCGATTCACTGGTTTTCAGGCAACCCAGACTAGTGCCGTTCTGGTGCCTTTCTGCAAAAAAATTTTTGATTTAAAAAAATACGTATAAAAACAGGCTTACCGACATCTCTATAATTATCCGCTTACTCCCTCGCAGCCAATGGCGTTGCACGCTAGCATGTGAAGCAGGTGATCAAACTACTTGATAATCTGGAGATCGCCCATAGCTGGGCTTGTAGAATTGTTCTAGATACTGACGAGAATTCTGTCGGAGCATTCACTTTTCCGATAAATTTACACTACACATTCATAACCAAGGAGACTCCCATGATCATTAGCGTCAACGGCACTGAAATCAGTGAAGAAAATATTTCAGCAGAAATTGAGCGGGCAAAAGCTGCGGGCCATCCGGGCGGCGATGAACTGCGCGATGGCGCCATCCAAGAACTTATCCTGCGCCAATTAATGCTGACCGAAGCGGAAAGACTGGGCGTTAAAGCGGACAACGATGAAGAGATCATCACGGCCCTGATTGAGCAGCAAGTTAAGTTTGACGAAGCTGATGAAGCGGCATGCCAGGAATTTTACATGCAAAATCCGGCGAGTTTTCAGCAAGGTGAAATGGCCTCTGCAAGCCATATCCTGTTTTCCGTGACCGATGAGACCGACGCCGCTTTGCTGAAAGCGAAAGCACAGGGTGTCCTGGTACAGGCTCTGGAAAATCCCAGTCTGTTTGCCACGCTGGCGCTGGAGCATTCAAGCTGCCCTTCAGGTAAGGAAGGCGGCTCGCTGGGGCAGTTTGGCCGCGGCCAGATGGTGCCTGAATTTGAAACCTGCGTGTTTAATATGGCCGCTGGAGAAAT
The DNA here is from genome assembly GCA_947466695.1 of Oxalobacteraceae bacterium. GTDB lineage: Bacteria > Pseudomonadota > Gammaproteobacteria > Burkholderiales > Burkholderiaceae_D > Undibacterium. The sequence continues at coordinate 5,099 of CANIFC010000142.1, forward strand.
CGCACCTGAACTGGTAGAGACCCAATTTGGCTACCATATCATCCAGGTAACGGAAATGACAGGTGGAGAACCAGTCAACTTTGACGATGTCAAAGAAAGACTGCAAGAATTTCTCACTGACATGGCTGGTCGCAAAGCGAACCATGCTTATCTGGCCTCCTTGCTCGCGGCAGCCCGGCTGGAAGGATACACATTCCCTGAGCTGGAATAAAAAAGCCTGCTGAGGTAAGCTTGCCAAAATGTTGGACGTATTGGATGATTACCTCAGCGACGACCGCAGAAAGTCGCTTTACTGCTCCTTGACGCAACACGAACAACCCCTTACAGCGGAGCTTTACAGCGGCCAAACGGCCAATACTTATGGCTTTAAGCAGGCAGCAGTCAAAACCACCGCTGGAACCAGGCGACCCTCGACTTGACGTCCTTGCCCTGCGCCTGCACAATTTTCAGCAAACTGGCTGAAACGTTTGTTGGAACAAGGCAGGCAGGACTTAAGTATTCATCCAAAATGTGCCTCTGGCAATATGCCTCCGGAACAAAAATCACCGGCATAGTTTTCACCATCCATTTATAATTGTAAGCAACAGTTACATGATCGTTCCGATCAGCAAAGGATATTATGACCAATTTTATGTACACCAGCTCTGTTCCCGTCTTTCAACAAATGCTGGGAAGTCTGCAAACAATCCTGAACAAGGCAGAAGAGCATGCCAGCGCAAAAAAAATTGATGCTGATGTATTCCTGCAAGCGCGTTTGTCACCGGATATGTTTCCATTGCTCCGGCAAGTACAAATTGCCGCAGATTTTGCCAAAGGGGTTTCAGCACGGTTAGCCAATGTCGCAGTGCCTGAGTACGAAGACACAGAGGTCAGTTTTGCCGACTTGCAGGCGCGGCTGGCGAAAACGCTCGCGTTTATAAATAGTCTCGATGAGCAACAATTTGCGGACAGTGAATCGCGCGAAATTGTACTGCGTCCGGGAACACCAAAAGAGAAAAAAATGCCAGGTCAGGCGTATTTACTCAGCTACGGTTTACCGCAGTTTTTCTTCCACACCACCACCGCCTACGCAATCTTGCGTCACAACGGTGTAGAACTTGGAAAAAAAGACTATATGGGAAAATATTAAGATCAAATTATTGATTTAATCCAAGCACCTGAGCTGAACCTAAGCTGAACTCAGTTTGACCTTCTAAAAATACAGAGGCAGGCACGCTATAACGCCTGTATCGATTTGATGACATTTAAATAAATTTAATGTCATTTTCTTGATTTTCTTGATTTGACTTTCTAAAATTCTACTTACATAATTTTGTGAGAATAAAAAAATACGATTTTAAAAATGACGATCTTGACGATGATCAAATTTTTATAATGGCCTGGTCTTGTCTTTATAGTTTAAAAAATACACATTGCCTGAAATGATGCATTTAAAAATACATTGCCATTCAGGCTGTTGGTAGCTTCACCTCCTTTTTGATCGTTATCATGTTTACTCGCTTCTTAAAGAAAAACAAAACGACTGTGCCTGCCTATGAAGAAAAACGATTTTTTCTTCATGATGATGAGATATTTTTTAGCCGTTTGCGACGGGCACTGCCAAACTGCTATATCTTTCCGAAAATTGATTTATCGTCCTTAATGGATCCGGTCAGCTTAAACCAAAAGCAAAGAACGGAAGAGTTAGAGGAGCTTCAGGGACGCAAGATAGACTATGCAATTTTTGATGCCAGTCTGGGCTTGCTGTGCGTCATCGAACTGGGTAATCAGGGAAGTGCTGACGAATCCACTTTTTCCAACGCAGAATACTTTAAAAATGCCGGTATTAAATGCATACGCTGGAGCCAGAATCCCTTACCCTCCTCTGAGCAGATATTACGGACTTTAGCGCCATTTTCATCCCTGGCCTCTCCCAAACCAGATATCGCCGCCAGCACCATTATCAAGAATTCGTACGCCGAATCACAAACAGGTCTCGATACAGTGCAGGTGATCCAGCGCGCTGATCCGGAACCCGGCAATATTCTCGGATTATCGGTCGCTGCGCTTGAAGGACTGACACCTCACGGCTTTATCAGAATACGCTACCCGCATGTGTGGCAACGTATCTGTTTGTTTTCCAGCGAACCCAAACATCTCAAAAAATATCTCGCCTCTCTTTTTCTGCAAGATCGCGGCCAAGAGCGCGCCGGATTTCCGGCAGAAGTGATTAAAGAAATTTCGGACATCCAAAGTGCAAATGAACGTTTTCTGCAAATATCCACACCAAAC
>CANIFC010000143.1 GCA_947466695.1 Oxalobacteraceae bacterium
CAATAAGCTGTTACGCACGTTGAGTGAAAAATCTTCACTGGCCTTAATGGCATTTTTTTGTTCTGTACTGATCTGCTCTCCGGCTCTTCCCAGTGCCGCATCTGTTTCAGTCACAGTAGCCATCGCCGCCATTGCTGCGTCAAGCCGGGAAACAAGTGTAGTTTTTTCAGGAAAACTGATACTTCCCGCCTTAATATAACCAGCACCAATGCCGCGCAGTACGGCGATATGTTCCAGCCAGACGGGTATTTTTTGGAGCGCAATATCCATCAGCAGATAGCTAGGAGCTTCAGGGTCAAACAGCAAGCCGCTTTTTTCATTGTTTACAGCGGAAAAACGTAATATTTGTAAAATAAGCTGACTATGCCGGCTAAAACTTTCAGGCGCTGAAGTGGCGATTTTACCGGTTGTCAGGGCACGTAATTCATCAGATGTTGTTTGCCATGCAGTAGCAAGTTTGAAATCCGGATTTTTAGAGATTGATGCCTCAAGACGACCGAGTCCCGAGCTAAGCTCAGAGCGGGTCTTTGCCAGAGCCGCATCCATATTCTGGCCAAAAAATTGTAAGTTGATCTGACCACGATGTTTTTGGGTCTGGACCATGACATCCATGATTTGACGTGACAGCAATACGCCTTGCAATTCAGCTTTGGCGGTATTGACCTCTTTGGATTGCCTGTCGATGGTATACATCCCGAGCAATAATATGGCGGCAATGAAGGTACCAAACATGCAAAAGAGTTTGGTACGCAAACTCAGTTTGTTCATGATCAGAGCGCACGGATACATCAGGAGTTCAAAGAGCTGATGGGATGCTTGAGGATTAATTGCCCGCATGATGCCGCCTTCAAAAATAGTATAAATTATTTAACTACATGCAAATTGAAAATATATTTATAGTCATTTTCTCAGATTTTCAGTGAAATCGACCGCTTAAATCAGACTTTCTGCTGAATATTTGTTGCTTATCAAGAATAAATATTTATTATGTTACCGGTACACTTTCTATAATTGTCAGCTGTACTGTACTGGTCTCTTTGTTTCAAAGTGTCGATAGCGTTTGGTGATTCACAATGTTAATGTGCTACGCATCCTAAAAAGGATATGATCCACTTATCAAGTGATTCAGTTTTGCAGCGATATCCTCGCCACACAATAAAAGCACGGAGACACCATGAATGCACCCAATAAGGTCGAGCAGCAGGCGCTGGTTGATAACCACATTTCGCTTGACGACAAATTTACCCTTGAACGCGGACGCGCTTTCATGACTGGCACGCAGGCCCTGATCCGCCTGACCATGCTGCAGCGTCAGGCCGATGAAAGAGCTGGCCTCAATACGGCAGGTTACATCAGCGGTTACCGCGGCTCTCCTTTGGGTAACGTTGACCTGACCGCCAGTAAGGCAAAAAAGCATCTGGCGAAATACCACGTTAAATTCCATCCTGGCGTTAATGAAGATCTTGCCGCTACCTCGGTATGGGGCACGCAGCAGGTCACCATGTTTCCCGGTGCCAAGTACGATGGTGTCTTTGCCATGTGGTACGGCAAGGGGCCTGGAGTTGATCGTTGCGGAGATGTGTTTAAGCATGCCAATCTGGCCGGAACCTCCAAATTTGGCGGTGTACTGGTTGTCGCTGGTGACGATCATGCCGCCAAGTCGTCCACTGCCGCGCATCAGAGTGAACATATTCTCAAGGCTTGCGGCATTCCGGTGCTGTATCCGTCATCCGTGCAAGAGTATCTCGATTACGGCTTGCATGGCATTGCGATGTCACGCTTTACCGGCTTGTGGGTGGCCATGAAATGTGTCACGGACATCGTTGAATCCGGTGCGGTTGTGGAGATTGATCCTGATCGTGTAAAGCCAGTTATCCCCGCTGACTTCGTCTTGCCTGCCGATGGCGTCAATATTCGCACCCCCGATCCTGTGCTGGCGCAGGAAACGCGCATGAACAACTACAAATGGTATGCGGCGCTGGCCTATGTGCGTGCCAATAAGCTCAATAAAATTATCTGGGACAGTCCGGTCGCCAAGATCGGTATCATTACCGCCGGTAAATCTTATCTCGATACCCGCCAGGCACTGGCTGACCTGGGTATCGACGAACAAGTGGCCAGGGAAATTGGTATTCGCCTCTACAAGATCGGCATGACCTGGCCACTGGAATCGGAAGGCGTACGCGAATTTGCCACTGGTCTGGACGAAATTCTGGTAGTCGAAGAAAAGCGCCAGATTCTGGAATACGCCTTAAAAGAAGAACTGTATAACTGGGAAGATAAAGTCCGCCCTCGGGTTGTCGGTAAATTTGATGACAGTGGTGAGTGGAGTAATTTACAAGGTTCAGGACATGGCGAATGGCTGTTGCCTGCGACCTATGAACTGAGCCCGGCACAGATCGCACGCGCCATTGCGTCGCGCATCAGCCGCTATTTTGCCGGCCATCCAGTTGAGCAACGCGTCAGGCAACGCATTGCCTATCTCGAGGCCAAGGAGGCCATGTTCAACGTGGCTGCCAAGCCCGATCCCGACAAGGACCGGGTGCCGCATTTTTGCTCCGGCTGTCCACACAATACCTCGACCAAAGTACCGGAAGGCAGCCGCGCGCTAGCCGGTATTGGCTGCCATTACATGGTGACCTGGATGGACCGGGAAACGTCAACTTTCACCCATATGGGCGCCGAAGGTGTGACCTGGGTCGGCCAGGCACCGTTCACCACCGAGAACCATGTGTTTTGTAATCTCGGTGACGGTACGTACTACCATTCGGGCTTGCTGGCGATCCGCGCTGCAGTGTCGGGTGAGGTTAATATCACCTACAAGATTCTGTTCAATGATGCGGTTGCCATGACTGGCGGCCAGCCCTTCGACGGTCCGCTTGATCCTGGCATCATTTCGCGTCAGATCGCCGCGGAAGGCGTCGGCCCGATTATTGTCGTTACCGACGAGCCAGAAAAATATCCCGCTAATTATCCCTGGGCGCCCGGTGTCACAGTGCGCCACCGCAGTGAACTCGATGCGGTGCAGCGCGAGTTACGCGTTGCCAAAGGCGTCTCGGCGATGATTTACGATCAGACCTGCGCTTCGGAAAAACGGCGTCGCCGGAAGCAAATCGGCAAGGATGGCAAACCGGGTTTCCCCGATCCGGCCAAGCGTGCCGTCATCAACGAGGCTGTCTGCGAAGGCTGTGGAGACTGCAGCGTGCAATCGAATTGCCTGTCGGTCGAGCCTCTTGAGACTGAATTTGGTCGTAAGCGCCAGATCAACCAGTCGTCCTGTAACAAGGATTTTTCTTGTGTGACAGGTTTTTGCCCCAGTTTTGTCACAGTGGAGGGCGGTAAGCTCAAGAAACCGGGCAAGGCCAAAATCGAGCCGGGCAAATCACTTGATGTTGCCAGCTTGCCGCAACCCGTATTGCCGACGACCGTTGAGCCGTTTGGTGTACTGGTCACAGGTGTTGGCGGAACCGGTGTCGTCACCATCGGTCAGATCATGGCAATGGCAGCCCATTTGCAAGGCAAGGCCTGCTCGGTGCTGGACATGACCGGTCTGGCGCAAAAAGGCGGGGCGGTGATGTCGCATGTGCGTCTGGCTGACAATGTTGACGATATTCAGTCTACCCGCGTCGGTACCGGCATGGCCGACCTGGTGATCGGTTGCGACCTGATTGTCACGGCCAGTAAAGATGCGCTGTCGCGGATGGGCGAGGGGCGCACTCATGCCGCGATCAATCTCAATGGCACCCCGACGGCGACCTTTATTAAAAAACCTGACTGGCAGTTTCCGGCTGAGTCAGCCGAAGAGGATATCCGTAAAGCTTGCGGGACAGGCCACGTGGATCTGGTCGATGCCGGTGCCATTGCCACGGCCTTGATGGGCGACGCTATTGCCACCAATATGTTCTTGCTCGGCTATACCTGGCAAAAGGGTTGGGTACCGCTGACTGAAGCGGCGCTGATGCGCGCCATTGAACTCAATGGTGTTGCTATCGACTTCAATAAGCAGGCATTTAACTGGGGCCGTATTGCCGCCAATGATCTCGCTGCCGTACAACGCGTGATTGCACCATCGCACGTGGTTGAGCTCAAGCGCGCGCCGTCGCTGGACGATACCATCGGTAAGCGTGTCGCCTTCCTGAACGGCTATCAGGATGCGGCCTATGCCAGGCAATACAGCGATTTCATCAGTCAGATCAAGACGGCCGAAAGCCGGCTGGTCGATGGCAAACCCTTGCGCCTGACTGAAGCCGCCGCCAAGTATCTGTTCAAGTTGATGGCCTACAAAGATGAGTATGAAGTGGCCCGTTTATATACCGATGGCAATTTCAAGAAAAAAATTGCCGACATGTTTGAAGGTGACTATGCCATCAACTTCCATCTCGCTCCCCCTTTATTTGCGAAGCGTGATGCCAAGGGACATCTGATCAAACAAAAATTTGGTCCGTGGATGATGACAGCCTTCGGTATCCTGGCCAAGCTGAAGTCCTTGCGTGGCGGCACTTTTGACGTTTTTGGCTATTCTGAAGAGCGTAAGACTGAGCGTGCGCTGATCATTCAATACCGGCAGACATTGACTCAATTGCTGCCTCAATTGAGTCTCGCCAATTTGTCCAAAGCGATAGCGATCGCCAGTATTCCTGAGGACATCCGTGGTTACGGCCACGTCAAGGAAAAGCACCTGAACGCAGCGAAAGCGAAAGAAGTCAGTTTGCTGGCGCAATGGGAAAAGCCACAGCAACCACAAAAAGCGGCCTGATGTGATTGCCTTCAGGTACTTTTTCCTGGAGGCTGATGGTTTTTAGTTTTTTAGCCGGCGTTCTATTGTTGTCTCAATGTGCCAGTTGTGCCAGTTGTGCCAGTTCGGCTGTTGTCCGGAATTTTTCTGCGGCCCGCCTGATAACGCTTATCCGTGACAGGGACGTGTAGAATCATGCCCTGTCATGCCTGTCGTGTCAGATTCAAGAATGGCCGGCATCAAGTCCGGCCATTCTTTTTGTCCTGTTCTACAATAGCGTCACTAGAATGTTCAGAAAGCCATTTATGCAAGAAAGTCGTCTTATTACCGCCGGCGCCATCAATATGTTTATTGCAGTTGCCTGCGGTGCCTTTGGCGCCCATGCGCTCAAACAAGTACTCACTGCGGAGATGCTGGCGATCTGGCAAACTGCGGTCAGCTATCAGATGGTGCATGCATTAGGCTTACTGGTTATCGCGCTTCTGATGCCACGTCTTCATTCAATCTGGCTCAAGCGCGCCGGATATTGCATGCTTATCGGCATTTTCATTTTTAGCGGTAGTTTATACGCGCTGGCACTGAGCGGGATCCGTATTCTGGGAGCGATTACACCTCTCGGCGGTCTGGCATTTTTACTCTCCTGGATGATGTTGGCCTGGGCCGCTTATCAGCATAAAAATTAACGGATGCGTGCCGCCAGCAGCGGTTTCGGGTAGTGCTATTTTCTCGTTTAGATGCACCAAGGGATCACTCCGTCAGGGAGATATTGTGCATTCCTGTATTGCTCTCCGTGCGGAATTTCTGCCAATAAAAACAGATGAACCGTTTATTTTTCATCTGTTTCGCTAAAAAGGCCTATGCATTTTAAGGGTTAGGCTTTTGCCACTTTTGCTCCAGCTTCTTATACATGCCATCTTCGCGTATTGCCGGCAAGCCCTGATCGAGCAAGCCAGCAAATCGGCCCGAATCTGGCCATTTTTTTGAAAAGCTGATAAATAATTGATCTTCAAGCACGATGCCAACCTGGCGAATTTTTCCTTTAAACTCTGTTGGATACGCGTTCTGTAAATAATCGACAATACGTGCGTAGATCAAGGAATACTCCGAGCGTCCAAGTATCAGCTTATGTAAATCGGATAAATCTGAGGGTGCCATTTCCCGGATGATTGTCGTGTCATTGTCAATTTCGTTTCCATAGCTATATTCATGCGTGAGTCCGACGCGATGACCGCCAAGACCGGAATTACTGAGCGTTTTTTTGACCCTTTGGCAGGGACGTAAATACCGATTATTGCCTTGAAGAGCGGTTCATGATTTAGCGCGGCATAAAGGTACCAGTTGTCTTCGCCCACCAAGGTGATCGTTTCAGCTCTGGCTGACGCCATGAACTTACACATCAGGACGCATGAGAAAAACAAGCCGGTTGTGAAGATCACATCTGTCGCCGTCGTTACTGGCCGTTGCCTAAGGTAAAAGCGGCGATCAATGAACTTATTACCGGTATTCCAAAGGAGCATTAGGAGTCAGGTGCCAGGGATAAAAATACAGCGGCGTTCGAGAGCGTGGATCGCGGCCTTGGTTCTTCAGCGTTGTAATCCAGAGGTCTTGTAAATTGATGCGAAGCCGGTTTGCAAGTGAGGTAGTGCTGGCGCATTGCGCCAAATTCTGCCTGAGGAAGAACAGAGTAAGCTCTGTAGAGTGAGAGAAATGGTGTCCGTCATTACCGGATAAGTAATTTTTTTAAATTATTTTTTCTGATAATAATGGCGAAATAAGCGCTTTTACATTTTTCAATCAATAGAGAACCGTTGACGCCAGTAACGGACTGTCACTCCCCATTTTGATGGAGGGAGAGTCTGGTACTGGCGCTGGTGGTCATGATGAAGGAATCAGTTGCCGCTCTTGGCAATGGCGCGTTGATAGGCCGGTCTTGCTTCGATCATGTCGACGAATTTTGCCAGATTCGGGTAGGCATCGCGTCCCTTTCCGCTGATCGCGATTTGTGCGGTGAACGAAATCTGTACGTCAGCACCGGTCAGGGAGTCGCCGACAAAATAGTCCCGCTGTGCCAGTTCAGCATCGAGATAACCCAGATGGTTTGCCAGTTCGCTGCTGATGCGTGGTTGCAATGGTGCTCCTGCCTCTCCCAGAAAACCGACATAGAGCTTCAGCATGAGTGGCAGCATTGCCGAGCCTTCTGCATAGTGCAGGAATTGCATGTAGCGGTTGTAGTCGGACGTACCCATGGCAGGGGCGAAGTGACCGTCGCCATATTGACGCACCAGGTATTCAATGATGGCACCTGATTCGATGATCACCTCGCCGTTATCACGCAAAACCGGCGCCTTGCCTAGGGGGTGGATGTTCTTGAGTTCTGGTGGCGCCAGGCGTGTAGCGGGATCTCTGTCGTAGCTGATGACTTCATAGTCCAGTCCCAGTTCTTCCAGCATCCATGTGATGCGACGTGAGCGTGATTCTCTCAAGTGGTGGAGTTCAATCATGGATATACCTCAGTTCAGTAAAGTTTAAGGAGTTTGATTATGCCAAATTTTGTTAAAAAGCGCTGCCGCCGTATTTTTTCTTGATAAAAGTGTTAATAATTTGTCGATAAAGC
>CANIFC010000144.1 GCA_947466695.1 Oxalobacteraceae bacterium
ATTTCATCCTGCGGTCACCCATGAGATTGCGTAACTCTTTAATGCTCTTGCCGGTCACTTCATGCATACGGATCAGCAAGGATGCGCCAACAGGCAGTCTGCGGTGCCTGATTTTACTGATCACCGGCGGCGCCACTTCCAATACCCGCGATAAGGCAGCATCATTTTTTATCTGCAGATGTTTAATCAGCGTATCGAGTAAATTATCTGGATTGTAAGTCTCTGCTTGTGTTTCTAAATTGAGTAAGTCTTTCATTTTTTTCGCACCATTTCACTAAAATAATTATATTGACAATAATATATTATTGCCTAAAAAAATTATAGCAACATATTAAGTAATATTCTTAATTTTGTTTTAATTGTTACAATTTTTATACACGTATAAATGCGTAATTTGTTTCTATTTTAATAATTTCAATGGAGTGATCGATTTTCCGGGCTCTGATCGACAAATTTCTGTGGTTTTCCTCTCTCTCTAGTCGCCATTCAGGGTGGCAGCCTGACAGGGCGAAACGAGAAATGACCTTCAAGGTAATGATCAGCTAAAGTTCAACCACTTCTCATAACGGTATGCTGTACTGGTTGGATAAAGCTATACGCTTGGATAACGAGGCGTATCACCTTTAAATATCGGAAATCGCGCCCATATCGAACAAGCTTGCCCGGGAACGGGGAACGTTATAGCAATGCAAGGAAAGTTGGATGCCGGTGCCTGCCATGAGCCGCCGTTGCCACGCAGTTGCCAGAATGGGGCTTCACGCGAGTTCCAAGGCAGCCGCGTAGTGTGTCGCCCAGATGCTGCTGTCGGTAACGCGTTGCCAATGCGATTCGATCATGGTATTCATGTCGTAACTGAATTATTTTAAATAATCTGTAAATCTTAAAAGGAAATCATCATGAGTGCGCAATCGATGTTGGAGCAATTATTTAAATCTGGTATGTCAATGCTGGACGGCAAGGGTGCCGGCGCTACCAAGGGGGCGGAAGAGGGCAAATCGGCACAAGGCTGGGGTCAGTTCGGCACTGGTGCGGCTACCGGAGGTGCTTTGGGCCTGCTGCTCGGCAGTAAGCGCGGCCGTAGCTTTGGTGGCAAGGCCTTGCAGTATGGCAGCGTAGCTGCGATGGGCGTGATGGCGTTCAAGGCGTTTAGTGCCTGGCAGGAAAAACAGGCTGCGCAAAATACGGCCGTCCAGTCCGGAGCCAATCCGGGTTTGTCCGTCGGCGGTACTGCGCTGAACTTTCCGGCGGCGTCTGTTCCGGTCCGTACCGTTGATCGTTTGCCTGCGCCCGAGGTGGAGTCACATAGCCTGGCCATGTTGATGGCCATGATCGGGGCGGCGAAATCGGATGGCCATCTCGACGAGCGTGAACGCAGTCTGGTGGAATCCGAGCTGAACCGGCTTGAAGCGGATCCATCCATGCGGCAATGGTTCGATAACCAGCTGAGCCGTCCGCTGGATCCCGCCGAAATTGCCAGGGCAGCGACGTCCCCCGAACTGGCCAGCGAGATGTATCTGGTTAGCCTGCTGGTGACCGACGAGACGAGTTTCATGGAACGTGCCTACCTCGATGAATTAGCCCGGCAACTGAAGTTACCGGAGGGTTTGAAGCTTGAGCTCGAAGCGCAGGCCAGAGCTGCCTGAGGCCCAATTTTAGTCTCAGCTAACAAAGGATCACTTGGTCTGAACGAATCATTTAGGCGAACGTGGTGGGCATTAAAGCAGCTTCTAAAGCAGCTTTAAAAACCGCCTGAGCGCTTAAGTGATTTTTTTTCATCTGAATAAGTCTGTTTATTCTGAGAAACATGGCAATATCTTGTTGCCTTGTAAAATAATCGCACGCTTGTTTTATTTGTAGCAACGCATATCAGTGAAACAGGTTGATGAGCTTGCTGTCTTTGTTTCATTGCACATTACCGTGTATTTGACATTGTAATGAACTTGCCTCTGGCTGAGTCATTACGGTGTTCCAGGCTTCAGTTGATCCTGCGCACAGGAAACGACGTCAATAATTTTGTATTGACGCGTAATACAGTGCGTCAATGAACGTCGCTTGAAGAAGAGAACAAGAGAACAAGAGAGCAAAAGAGCAAAAGAGCAAAAGAGCAAGAGAGCAAAAGAGCAAAAGAGAAAAAGAGCAAAAGAGCAAGATGGATACATTGAAACGCTAACCAAGGAAAAAAATGCCTACCAACCTGTTTGACCTGAGTGGAAAAATTGCCCTGGTAACCGGTGCCAGTCGCGGTATCGGCGAGGAAATTGCCAAATTGCTGGCGCAACAGGGCGCCCATGTGATCGTCTCAAGCCGCAAGCTTGAGGGCTGTCAGCTCGTGGCCGACGCCATCATTGCGCAAGGCGGAAGTGCTGAAGCCTTTGCCTGCCATGTCGGCTCCATGGACGATATCGGCGCGGTATTTACCCATATCAACAAGGTGCATGGCAAGCTCGATATCCTGGTCAATAATGCCGCCACCAATCCCTACTTTGGTCATGTTCTTGATACCGACCTGGCGTCCTACAACAAGACGGTTGAAGTCAATATCCGCGGCTATTTTTTCATGTCGGTGGAAGCTGGCAAGATCATGAAAAAAAATGGCGGCGGCGCGATTGTCAATACGGCCTCGATCAACGCCCTGCAGCCTGGCAACATGCAGGCGATTTACTCGATCACCAAGGCGGCGGTGGTCAACATGACCAAGGCCTTCGCCAAGGAATGCGGACCACTCGGGATTCGCGTCAACGCGTTGTTGCCCGGTTTCACCAAGACCAAATTTGCCGGTGCCCTGTTCGATAATAAAGAGATCTATGACTCGCTGATCGCCCGGGTGCCGATGGGCCGCCATGCCGAACCACGCGAAATGGCCGGTACCGTGCTGTATCTGGTTTCCGATGCGGCAAGTTATACGACGGGCGAATGCATCGTCGTTGATGGTGGTGTCACGTTGTAATAAAGTCTGATGGGTGCCAGGTAGCGGGCACTATTTTCCAGCGTACGGTTCAACCTATGAGTGCCGTGCGCTGTATCTAAAGCCGTAACTTAGAGGCGCAACTTAAAGGCGTAACTTAAAGGCGTAACTTAAAGGCGCAACTTAAAGGCGCAAATGATGCGTCGCCAAGCAAGATCAACGTCATTCACGAAGCTGAAAAGAATGTACCGGTACTGACGATGGCATTCACCGGATGTGTCAGGCAGAGAGTAAAAAAGTTGCGTTTCAGTGATAAATCCGGCTCATCCAAATCCCATAGGCATGTGAACATGATGGACTGCAAAAGTCCGTTCATGAAGCCCGCTGGTAGTACTTCGGCCGTTCTTGGCTTAGGTATCTTGCGCCAGAATTGCCGTTAGCAATCCGGGAAACCGGCTTTCGATATCTGCGCCGCGCAATCTGTTCAAGTGCACGGTGCCTGTGCTTTCGGTCATTACCAGCCCGGCTTCGCGCAATACCTTGAAATGATGCGACACCGTTGACTTCGGCCGTCCGCCATCAAGTTCGCCACAGGTGGCGACTTCGACCCTGGCCAGTTGCCGGATGATGTCGAGGCGAATTGAATCGCTCAAGGCGTATAGCACGCGTTCAAGGGATAGTTCATTGGTGACAGGGTGTTTAAGTGGGCGCATAAGCAAGATCATACACCTTGCTATATAATTGTTCTATTGTTCGTATATTTTCGAACTAGCGAATGCAATATATTTATTTTAAAAAAAGGAAGTCATGTCTGCTTTATTCCAATCTTTCAAACTAAAAAACGTCACGCTGCGTAATCGCATTGCGGTACCACCGATGTGCCAATACATGGCGGTCGATGGCCTGATCAATGACTGGCATCTTGCGCATTACACCAGTATGGCGCGTGGCGGGGCCGGTTTGGTGATCGTTGAGGCGACTGGCGTCTCGCCTGAAGGGCGTATCACGCCAGGTTGCGCAGGGATCTGGAACGATGATCTGGCACAAGCCTTCGTGCCGGTGGTGCAAGCGATCAAGTCGGCCGGTTCCGTGCCGGGTATCCAGATCGGCCACGCCGGTCGCAAGGCCAGCTCGAACCGGCCATGGGAAGGCGACAACCATATTGCCAATGATGAGGCGCTCGGCTGGCAGACGATTGCTCCGTCGGCGATCGCATTCGGCGCCAATCTGCCAAAGCAACCTCTGGCAATGACGCTGGAAGATATTGCCCGCGTGCGGCAAAACTTTGTTGATGCCGCAGTGCGTGCACGCGATGTCGGTTTTGAATGGCTTGAGCTGCATTTTGCGCACGGCTATCTGGCGCAGAGCTTCTTTTCCGCGCATTCAAATCAGCGTGACGATATCTACGGCGGCAGCGTCGAGAACCGTAGCCGTTTCCTGCTGGAGACCTTGAAGGCAGTGCGCGAAGTGTGGCCGGAACATCTGCCATTGACGGTGCGTTTTGGTGTAATTGAATACGACGGCCGTGACGAGCAAACACTGACTGAGTCTATCGGTCTGGTCGGGCAGTTCAAAGAGGCTGGTATGGACATGATCAGTGTCAGCCTGGGCTTTACGATTCCCGGTGCATCCATTCCCTGGGGCCCGGCGTTCATGGGACAGGTAAGCGAGCGCGTGCGCCGCGAAGCTGGTGTGCCGGTATCGTCCGCATGGGGCTTTGGTGTGCCATCGCTTGCTGAGCAGGCGGTTAAATCAGAGCAGCTCGATTTAGTCATGGTGGGCAAGGCGCATCTGGCCAATCCGCACTGGGCGTATTTCGCAGCCAAAGAACTCGGCGTCGAGCGCCCGTCATGGGTCTTGCCGGCACCTTATGCGCATTGGCTTGAGCGTTATTAATTGAGCTGTACAACGCCTTTGCCGTATTCGGGCGGGGGCGTTGCTGAATTACTAAAGGCCGGAAAAAAACGTCTCCCGTTTTTTTCGGCCTTTTTAAGATTAATCCACCGCAAGGTTTGTCACCGGTGCCTGCACCGACTAGACGCCGTTGGCGGGACGTGGCGCCCTGTTTGGCGAAGATCCGGACCGCAAAAATCCATGGCAATTCAAGAACGTGCGTGTAATGTGGCTGCGTGTCGCCTGCAATGCAGTCCTTTACCGGTAAGGTGCAATAAGCTTACTCTGGAAGGGCGAAAAATAAAAAACGGTGATTTCAGTCAAGGAGTGCGCGCCGAATAATTTGCGATAGGAAAATTCTTTGGAACTGTGCCTGGCTGTGTCTCCTCCCTTCGTCGAGATAGTTGACTCGTTAAAAAAACGATCAATTTTTATTACGCGACATCAGTCAGGATGGTCAGTTTGGTCTGGCGACAGGGTACTTTTTAGCCGATGATCGGCCGCAGTTGTTTGTCAGCGCTGAGAATGCACCCGGTTGGCGATGACGTCACTGAGAGGCTTATCACCGCTTCTTTGAACTACGCTGACAGGGAGTGCATTCTTGCGCTATTTTTTCTCACTCAGTCACTTTTTTCAAATTTCAATGTCAGCTTTTTTGTTTTTCGATGGATACTGCCGGTGCGCTAGCGTGCGCGTCAATGCTGCCCGGCATCACAACAGCCGGGGGTAACGAAAGGCTGAGCCCGGCTTCTTTCAAGCGATTGAGTATATCGAAAAGCAAATCGCTCTTGACGCCGTAAGAAGCACGCGGCGAACTGACGTAACCTGAGGCGTAAAAGATCAGGCGCCACTCATTGATGCCATCGAGCAGAACACTCGGAGCTGGCGATTCAAGAATTCCGGGATGATTCGCGAAAGCCTCGAGGATGACATCCCTTGCCCTGAGAGTGTCCGTATCGAGCGGCATGGGTAACTTAATCCCAACCATGCCAATGGGATTGGTGTACGTGACATTACGAACGATCTTGGTGATGAACTCGGAGTTAGGGACGATGACGGTGGAGCGGTCAAGCATCTGAATTTCGGTAGCGCGAACGTTGATGCGGCGGATATCGCCTTCGACGCCAGACAAGGAAACCCAGTCACCAACTTTCACGGGACGTTCGGCGAGAAGGATCAGGCCGGAAACAAAGTTCTGGACGACTCCCTGCAGGCCAAAGCCAATACCGACCGACAGTGCACTGGCCACCCATGCCACGCGCTCAAGACCGACCCCGACTGCAGACATTGAAAGCGCAATGACGAGCATCACACCCAGATATCCGGACAGGGTGGTGAGGGACATGCGCATCCCATCATCAAACTGTGTCGTCGGCATGAGGTGGTTACCAATCCAGCCCTTCAATAAACGCACCAGAAACAGCCCGGTCAAAAGGACGAGGAATCCTTGAAACACCGTCGACGGTCGTATGCTGATCTCGCCGATCGACAGTCCTTCATTGACGCTGCTAGCCCGGCGCAGCAGTTCGAGAGGACTCTCGCCAAAAGGGGCCGCCAGAAGCACCAGGGCGAGAAGCACGATCAGGATGCGACTGGCCGCGGAAAGTAATACCGCGGTCAGCTCAAGCGTCCGGGGCACTGGTGCGGCTGTGGTGCCACTCCCTTGCGTTGCGTTGTCAAGGTGTTCAGATGGCTGCACCTTGGGCGCGAGCAAGGTCATGAACAGATCGTCGGCGACGATGGTCAGCAGATAGGCGGCACTTGCAACGATGAGAATCCAGCTGAGCTGGTTGACCAAAAAGCTTGCCATGGCGATGTAGCCTGCCACAAAACCGATCAAAGTCAGCAACAAGACCAGCAATGTGAAGGCACGCAAGGTCTGAAGCCACAACGGGAATGCGACGACGAGCTTAGTGGTGTTGTCCGCGTGCGTTTCATCGTTTTTTCCGTGGCTATCTTCTTTTGCCATGTCGATCGCCGCGCGCTGGAATTGAATCAGCGCAGCAACGATCATCAAAAAAAGCGTCAGGGCAGCAAGGCCTTTGAGAATTACTGTCGCGGTGAGGCTCAGTTCGGCAGCATCCGAGAGCCGGGTTGACACCCCTCCCAAAACCATGGCGGCCGCAAATGCAGGAGGAAACCAGCGCAGTCGCCAGGCGGTCAGATCAGCGATCGGCGGCAACCTCCAGGACGGTTTTTCAGCCATCAGCAGGGCGACACCGAGACCGGCACAAAAGCTACCGAACCAGACGATTGCGTTGAAGCTGGCTAACAGTACACGGAGTTCATCCGATATCGGCGCGCCACTTGTCAACGCAATGAAAAGCGCGTGGGCCGCGATGCCAGGGGTCAAGGTCCATACCATTACCACGCCTAAAGCATGCAGCGACCGGCGCAGGCGGCCCGGGGGAATACGGGTTGACATGATGCGAAGCAAGACCTTTTCGGTCGGGCCTCTCACCACGACCAGACCTGCGAATACCAGGAAGGCAAAGATCCAGGTGCTTGCTGCAACGTTGGAAATTCTGGCGA
>CANIFC010000145.1 GCA_947466695.1 Oxalobacteraceae bacterium
CATTTGGACTCAAATTCACCTTCAGGATCATAGACATAGGCAATTCCGCCTGACATGCCGGCAGCGAAATTACGTCCGGTATCACCCAATACGATCACCGTACCACCGGTCATGTATTCGCAGCCGTGGTCGCCCGTACCTTCAATCACTGCAACCGCGCCAGAATTACGCACTGCAAAGCGCTCGCCGGCAACACCGTTGATGAAAGCTTCGCCGGAAATGGCACCATACAAGACGGTATTTCCGCAGATGATGTTGTCGACCGCGCGACCACGGAACTCGGTATTGGGGCGAATGATGATCCGTCCGCCTGAGAGTCCTTTGCCAACGTAGTCGTTACCCTCACCGACCAGGTCAAGCGTCACGCCATGTGCCAGGAAGGCACCGGCTGACTGGCCTGCAGTACCCTGAAGCTGAATGTGAATGGTGTCATCCGGCAAACCGGCATGGCCAAATCTTTTTGCGACTTCTCCGGAAAGCATGGCACCGACAGTGCGGTTACGGTTCTTGATCGGGGAAATAAATGACACTTTTTCACCCGTTTCAAGTGCCGCCTTAGCTTGTATGATCAGCTTGTTATCCAGCGCTTTATCCAGGCAATGGTCTTGCACATCGACGTGCCGGATTTCAGTACCTTCAGGCATTTCCGGCTGGTGGAAGATGCGGCTGAAATCGAGCCCTTTCGCTTTCCAGTGCGTAATCGCCTGCGATTTATCCAGCAGGTCAACCCGGCCGATCAATTCGTCGTAGCTACGGATACCCAACTGCGCCATGATCTGCCGTACCTCTTCAGCGACGAAAAAGAAATAGTTGACAACGTATTCCGGCTTACCGGTAAATTTCTTGCGCAGTTCAGGATCTTGCGTCGCCACACCGACCGGACAGGTATTCAAGTGACACTTACGCATCATGATGCAACCTTCGACGACCAGCGGCGCCGTGGCGAAACCGATTTCATCGGCACCGAGCATCGCAGCAATCGCCACATCCCGGCCCGTCTTCATCTGTCCGTCGGCCTGCACCCTGACACGGCTGCGCAAGCCATTGAGCACCAGCGTCTGCTGTGTTTCCGACAGGCCCAGTTCCCACGGCGTACCGGCATGCTTGATCGAAGACAAAGGTGATGCACCAGTACCGCCATCATGGCCTGCAATCACCAGATGATCCGCTTTTGCCTTGGATACACCGGCGGCAATCGTACCAACACCCACTTCAGAAACCAGCTTGACTGAAATTGACGCTTTCGGATTGACATTTTTCAGGTCGTGAATCAACTGCGCCAGATCTTCGATCGAATAAATATCATGGTGCGGAGGTGGCGAGATCAAACCGACACCCGGTACAGAAAAGCGCAGCTTGGCGATGTAATCGGAGACCTTGTGAGCAGGTAACTGACCACCTTCGCCTGGTTTTGCGCCTTGCGCCATCTTGATCTGAATCTGGTCAGCGGAAATCAGGTATTCGGTAGTCACACCAAAGCGGCCGGACGCCACTTGCTTGATGCGCGAGCGTAACGAATCTCCAGCCATCAGCGGAATATCCACCTGCACGACGTCCTTGCCCAACATCGAGGCCAGAGTTGCGCCCTGCTTGATAGGAATCCCTTTCAACTCTTGCTGATAACGTGCAGGATCCTCACCGCCCTCACCAGTGTTCGACTTGCCGCCTATGCGATTCATGGCAACGGCCAGAGTGGCATGCGCTTCGGTACTGATTGAGCCGAGCGACATCGCACCGGTAGCGAAACGCTTGACGATTTCTTTGGCAGACTCAACCTGATCAAGCGCAATTGCCTTCGCCGGATCAATCTTGAACTCGAACAAACCACGCAAGGTCATGTGCCGTTTTGACTGATCGTTAATGATCTGGGCATATTCCTTGTAAGAATTGAAGTTGTTTGAACGTGTCGAGTGCTGTAATTTCGCAATGGCATCCGGTGTCCACATATGGTCTTCACCGCGGATACGGAAAGCATATTCACCACCGGCGTCGAGTGCGTTTGTCAACACAGGATCATTACCAAAGGCCAGCTTATGCAAGCGCAGCGCCTCTTCGGCAACTTCAAACACGCCAATACCCTCGACATTCGATGCAGTACCCTTGAAGTATTTATCCACCAGCGATTTATTCAAACCGATGACTTCAAAAATCTGCGCACCACAGTAAGACATGTAAGTAGAGATACCCATCTTGGACATGACCTTCATCAGTCCCTTGCCAATTGCCTTGGTGTAGTTGTAAATAGCCTTATCTGCCGACAAATCGCCAGGCAGGTCTTTCGCCATCTCCGCCAATGTTTGCATGGCGAGGTAAGGATGCACCGCTTCCGCACCATAGCCCGCCAGCAACGCGAAATGATGTGTCTCACGCGCTGAACCGGTTTCCACCACCAGACCCATGGTTGTGCGCATCCCTTTACTGACCAGATGCTGATGCACGGTCGAAGTCGCCAGCAACGCCGGAATCGCGACATTATTGGCATCCATCTTGCGATCCGTGATGATCACGATGTTGTGACCCGATTTCACTGCATCTACCACCTCAGCGCAGATGGAAGCCAGACGTGCCTCGATACCGTCCTTGCCCCATGCTACCGGGTAACAGATATCGAGTTCGTACGACTTGAATTTACCGCCGGTGTTAGCACTGATGTTACGCAGTTTGGCGATATCGGCAAAATCGAGTACCGGCTGCGACACTTCTAGACGCATGGGAGGATTGATATTATTCGTATCCAGCAAATTGGGCTTTGGACCGATGAACGACACCAGCGACATGACCATCGCTTCGCGAATCGGATCAATCGGCGGGTTCGTTACCTGTGCAAACAACTGTTTAAAATAATTGTACAAAGGTTTTAGCTTGTTCGACATCACGGCGAGCGACGAATCGTTACCCATCGATCCAGTCGCCTCCTCACCATTGGCAGCCATCGGTGCCATCAGGAATTTGATGTCTTCCTGCGTATAGCCAAACGCCTGCTGGCGATCCAGCAAGGTCGCCGGCTCCGGCGTCTTATCCTGCTCGCCCTTGAGGTCAGTGAGCTTGATGCGCACCGACTTGATCCACTGCTTGTAAGGCTTGGCGTTCGCGTAGGTATCCTTGATTTCCTTGTCGTCGATAATACGGCCAGCTTCCAGATCAATCAAAAACATCTTACCTGGCTGCAGGCGCCACTTCTTGATAATCTTGGACTCAGGAATCGGCAATACACCCGACTCGGAAGCCATCACCACCAGATCATCATCAGTCACGATATAGCGGGCCGGACGCAGGCCATTGCGGTCAAGCGTACCGCCGATCTGACGACCATCGGTAAACGCCATGGCGGCAGGACCATCCCAAGGCTCCATCATCGCAGCATGGTACTCATAAAAGGCGCGGCGATTGTCGTCCATCATGGTGTGATTTTCCCAGGCTTCAGGAATCATCATCATCATCGCCTGCGCGATCGGATAACCCGCCATCACCAACAATTCGAGGGCATTATCGAAACTGGCCGTATCAGACTGGCCTTCAAAAATCAGTGGATATAATTTTTGTAAATCATCGCCGAGAACAGACGATTTCATGACGCCTTCGCGCGCGCGCATCCAGTTAAAATTACCTTTGACCGTATTGATCTCGCCGTTGTGCGCAATCATCCGGTAAGGATGTGCCAATGGCCATTCCGGAAAGGTATTTGTGGAGAAACGCTGATGCACCAGCGCCAGCGCAGAAACGCAACGCGGATCCTGCAAGTCCTTGTAATACACGCCAACCTGGTCAGCCAGCAGCAAACCCTTGTACACGATCGTCCGGGCCGACATGGACGCGACAAAATATTCTTTACCATGCAACAATTTTAAAGCGCCAATCGCATGTACCGCCGATTTGCGGATCACGTAGAGTTTGCGTTCCAGCGCGTCGGTCACCATGATGTCGGCACCACGGCCGATAAAAATCTGACGGATCACCGGCTCTTTTTCACGCACGGTTGGCGACATCGGCATTTCGCTATCGACCGGCACATCGCGCCAGCCGAGCACAACCTGCGATTCGGCGCGTACGGCACGCTCAATTTCTTGTTCACACGCCAGGCGTGAGGCATGTTCCTTGGGCAAAAAGACCATTCCGACCCCGTATTCACCAGGAGGGGGCAAAGTCACGCCTTGCATCGCCATCTCTTCGCGATAGTACTGGTCAGGAACCTGAATCAACACGCCGGCACCATCGCCCATCAATGCATCGGCACCGACTGCACCCCGATGATCGAGATTTTTCAGAATCAGCAATCCCTGCTCAACGATAGAGTGAGATTTTTTGCCTTTAATGTGAGCGACAAAGCCTACACCGCAGGCATCGTGTTCATTAGCTGGGTCGTACAGGCCTTGGGCTTGCATCATGATGCTCCGATAAGAAATTAAGATATTAAGATATTTCATAGAATAATGTAGCCCGGCATATTATTCAACAAGAATAATAAGGGTCAGAGTAAAATATAAAATAAGTTCATATCGAGAAAATTATATTAGGGACACAGTCAATTTCGCAGGTAATGTCTCGACACATTCATTACCTCGCCGTGCATACGCTATTTCGCTTGTTTCACAGGTCTGCCACGTTTAATTGGCTCAACTCTCCTGTCGGTCAACTTTGTCATCTCTGCCTTGAACCTGTCAGAACCCAACATCCAGGCTTTCATCGTCGACTCTGTGATGGCCTCAGATTCTGAATTCTTGACCGGTTGCGACATCATCTCCTTATAAGCCGCCTCGCGCTGAAAAGGCGTATTTCCCAGACTCCAGTACAAGGGATGATCGGTGATGACCGGATCCATTTTCAAACCTATATGATGCTGATAGCTCGACCACGGATAATGAGCAGCGTCATCTGCCAGATGGGAACGCACCGAATTACTTTCTACAAACAAACTGCACGGCAGAAGGTAGCGTGCAGCTTCAATCACCGTTGCCTTATAGCGACCTTGCCATAAAGTGCCACTACGCTGATATTTTCGATTGAAGTAAGGAACATAGTGACGACCTACCCATTGCATCATTTTTCCGATTCCGGTTTCATCAGAGGGCGTCAACAGCAAATGGAGATGATCGGGCATCAGGACATAAGCGTGGATGGCAACCTGAAACTGCCGGACAGCCGACGACAACCAGAAGAGGAACATCTCATGGTCTTCACTATCGACGAAAATAATTTTGCCATCATTACTTTTTTGAACAATGTGATGAAGCTGATGGGGAATAACGAGACGAGGAAGTCGTGCCATGGAGTGCGATCAAAAAATGAACAACGCCATTGTAAGATAAGAAATACTCACGTGAGCTTAAATGTGCGTGGAACGTCGTCTCTATCTAAAAAAGATTCATGGTGCAATGATTGATTTGAAGCATCGGCAAGGGCTGAACTCGAAAAACCTTTCTCAATAGGATAAGAAATACCGAGGCGCCCATAAAAAAAGCATTACCAGAACGTATCTGACAATGCTTTTTTTAAATGAAGAAATTACTCAAGCGATGAGCAGAGTACTCTCGCCCGATACATCAGGCCAAGGCGAGTACCTGTTTTTGTTCTGCGATAACAGCACTGGGTATCGAAATAGCATCGGTACTACCCAGCATCAATTCCGCAATACGGCTTACCAATGCTTTGGCCTGCGTCGCAAGCTTGAAGTGCGCCGGCTTTTGGCTTTGAACGATACTCCAGCGAACGATCGCCGAACGGCCGCTACCATCAAGCAAAGACTGCTCACACAGCCATTTTTCAAATGACCGGGTCGGCAGATCACTTTCAATCCATACCAAATGATCCGAGGTCATTCTCTTGCTGTAGGAAGGGCGAACCAATATTTCGTAGATCATTTGAGACTCCTGTTGAGGAATCTTCGCGTTGGGGGATGTGAAAGCAAAGATTCGATAGAGCAAGAACGCCTGCGTTGCTCATCCGGTTGACAGGAAATTGACAAAATAACGGGATTTTTTAACAAATATTTTTATAGGGAAATAAAAATAGTCAGACCGGTACCGAAATTAAAGATAAATTTGCAATTTAAATAATAAAAAAGCCTTGATAAATCAAGGCTCTATGTAAAAACTTTACAGTTTATGTCGCAGGTGTATTTTAAAAAGGGATGTCATCATCCATATCAGAAAAATTTGGCGCCGGACGGGCTGCCGGCGCCGGAGCCGCACGTGGTGCAGGTGCTGCGCTTTGACGCGGTGCCGATGGTGCGCCGCCGCCATACGATTCCTCATCCGAAGGTCCACCGCCACCCATGCCTTGACGGCTGCCCAGCATTTGCATGGTATCCGCCTTGATATCGGTCGCATATTTTTCTACGCCATCTTTATCAGTGAATTTGCGGGTGCGCAAACTGCCCTCGATGTAGACCTGCGAACCTTTTTTCAGATATTGACCGGCAATTTCCGCAAGTTTGCCAAAAAAAGTGATGCGGTGCCATTCAGTTTGCTCTTTCTTTTCACCGGTCGTCTTGTCTTTCCAGTTCTCGGTAGTGGCTACCGTGATGCTGGTCATGGCGTCGCCGCTGGGCATATAACGCGTTTCCGGATCACGTCCGAGATTACCGATGATCTGTACTTTATTTAATGATGCCATGAGTTTCTCCTTAATTTCTGCGTAATTTCTGCATAGTTGCTATGCATTAATGTGTAAACAATCTGGTTCATGCCCCGGCTACTGGTGCGCTTTTGGCGCGCCGTGGTAGCGCTGGCATTTTAATAGCGATTATAAGCCAGAAGAGGGTCAATACGGCACTGACAATGAATACCGTTGACGCTCCTTCATGTTGATTTAGCCAGCCACCGAGCAAACCACCGCAAGCCAGACCCAAGGCTTGCAGCGTGTTGTAGACGCCCAATGCCGCTCCTTTGGCCGCTGGCGGAGCCAGACGTGATACCAGCGAAGGCTGGCTTGCCTCAAGAATATTGAATGCCAGGAAAAAGGCAAACAATAAGCCGATCAGGACGACAGGATGATCCAGATATTGCCAGAATCCCAACTGCACCAACAGCAGCAAGGCGATGGCAAACAAAAAAACCTGTTTCATCCTGCCTTGTTTTTCTCCGATAAAAATAGCGGGCAGCATGGCAATGAAAGAACCTACGACCACGGGAAGATAGACCTTCCAGTGATCCGGCAAGTCAATTCTCGCGTATTGCACCAGCGCTGATGGGACAACGACAAACATCGCTACCTGGCTCAGGTGCAAGACAAATACACCAAAATTAAGACGCATTAATTCAGGATTTTTAAGAACTACGCTCAATGGC
>CANIFC010000146.1 GCA_947466695.1 Oxalobacteraceae bacterium
GTTCCGGTGATGATGGGTTCCGGCGTATTTTGCGGCGCTTTCACGCTCGAGCATGCCTATGCCGCCAAAGATGTTGACGGCAAAAGCGTCGAGGACGAACTGGCCCGGATCGGCTATCTGGGCCCGCAAGAACCGGGCGAGCATCCTATCGGGGCCTATTTTGAGGCGCATATCGAGCAAGGTCCGGTGCTGGAAGATGCCGACAAGGTGATCGGTGTGGTGCCGGCTGTGATGGGCCTGTCGTGGTACGACTGCGTGGTGACGGGCATGGAAGCGCATGCAGGTCCTACGCCGATGAACCTGCGCAAGGACGCCCTGCAGGTGGCGACAATCATCATGCAAGAGGTGGTCAATATTGGCAATCGCTATCCGCCGTATGGCCGCGGTACGGTCGGCATGGTGCAGGTCTTTCCCAATAGCCGCAATGTCATTCCTGGTGAAGTGAAATTCAGTATCGATTTACGCAATATCAACGACGAATTGCTCAACGTCATGCACGAGGAAATTCTGGCCTTTACCGACAAGGTAAGCAAGGACACCGGCTTGAAAATACAGACCGAACGCGTGTCGTATTATCCGCCATGCCCGTTTCATCCTGATTGTGTCGATGCGGTGCGGCGCGCCACCACCAAGCTCGGCTACACCGCGATGGATGTCGTGTCCGGTGCGGGCCACGATGCCATTTATACCGCCAGGCTTGCACCCTCAGGCATGATTTTTGTGCCCTGCAAGGACGGCATCAGCCATAACGAAATTGAAGACGCGCGTTCGGACCACCTTGAAGCCGGTGCAAACGTCCTGTTGCATGCAATGCTCGACCGCGCAAAAGTCGTGCAGTAAAGTCTCAGGAGACCGGCAGTAGGTAGTGTAATCAATGCGTCATTGACATTGACGGCGCTCTCAATCGCCCCGGACATCGCCTTTCACAACAGGGTGGTGTCCGGGTTCTGCTTCAGACAGTGACCATTAGGTGAGCATTAAGTGAGCATTAAGTGAGCATCGACGTTGCTCATTCATTCATGCCCGACCGGTGACGATGCGCTTCGCTACGGCCAGTGCGGCCGCAGCAACCGGTTTTTGCGTCCATGTCACGCTGATTTTTTTGATCTTAACGCTGCGGCAGGGGAATCCACTCGGTCTCGCCCGGTACTTGTCCCATGCGCTGTTCTTTCCAGTCTTCGGCCGCCTGGGCGATACGCTCTTTGCTTGAGGATACAAAATTCCACGATAAAAAGCGCGGCCCATCCAGTGGTTCGCCGCCAATGACGACGAACTGCGCCTTACTGGTGGTGTGCAGCAGCGGCGTACTGCCGGTGTCGAGCAGCGCCATCGTCTGCAGCGCCAGCATAACGCCGTCGATCTCGAGTTCACCGCTGATCGGGTAGATTGCCGCCTCGGCGGGTAGGTCAGTGAGGCGCAGCGTTTGTCCGGCCTGTAGCACCACATCGAGATACAGGGTTTGCATATCGGTAGCTACCGGTGAAGTTCGCCCGAAAGCCGAACCGATGAGTACCCTGACCACGGCGCCATCCATCGTGACCACCGGAATGTCGGCCTGCGGCGTATGCGTGAAACCTGGTTCGTCTTCTTCGTGTTTTTTTGGTAGTGCGGCCCATAGTTGCAGACCATGGGTGCGGTGCGGCACGCTGATTAAATCTTTTGGCGTCCGCTCGGAATGGACAATGCCGCAACCGGCCGTCATCCAGTTGATGGCACCCGGTTCGATACGCTGGAAGTTACCCAGACTGTCGCGATGGTCCATCGCACCCTCGAACAGATAGGTTACTGTCGCCAGGCCAATATGCGGATGCGGCCGTACGTCGTGTTGCGCGTAGGGCGCTACATCGACCGGTCCGAAATGGTCGAAAAAAACAAACGGACCGATCGATTTCTGATCTGCCGCCGGTAAATAACGGCGTACCAGCATGCCGCCGCCAAGATCTTTTTCGTGGCCCTTCAAGAGCGTCAAGGTCGTCATCGCTTACTCCAAAACTGTCGTAATTTCAGTGCTCACGGCCGTCATCAGCTTGTGCACCGGGCATTTATCGGCCGCAGCCAGCAACTCCTGGCGCTGTGCCTCGCTGAAGTCACCTGTCATCTGCAAGCTTACTGTCAGGCGGTAGATGCCCTTGCGTTCGTCGCTGGCATCGCGTTCAGTCGTGGTTTCGATCTGCTCAAGCGCGATACCCTTGCGCTTGGCGTACCAGAGCACGGTCAGCGCCTTGCAGGAGGCCAGCGCGGCATCGTATAAATCATGGGGTGAAGGCCCGGCGTCGCTACCGCCTTCTTCCACGGAGATGTCGGTAGAAATGAGGTGGTTCCGGATATGAACGATATGACGCATAGGCAGCGACTGATCGCGGATGGCTTTGATGAGCATCATTTTCCTTAGATAGGTGATTAAGTGTCAAGGGATAAGCTGAACTAAAGCATACCAGTCCTGCGCTATAACGGGGCGGCATAAAATGGGAACTGATACGGGAACTGACGCCTTGCAACAGGGTTTGCGATAGCGATTAATGGCCTGATATCGTACATTAAACGCGCTGCAGATACTAAAAGTAGTTATTGCGCTGTTAGTCGATAGGGGATACTTCGGTTATGATGCATGCATTTTGTATCCTTAAGCCGAGAAAAACCCATGAAAATTGATAAAGACACTGCCGTCACCCTGCGTTTCACCATCGCCGAAAGCACTGGCAAGGTCATTGAGGATGGCAAAACACCGATTGCTTACCTGCACGGTGGCTATGACAATTTGTTGCCCAAAATAGAAGACGCCCTGCAAGACCAGGAGCCGGGTTTTAAAGCCAATCTGGTTTTGGCACCAGAAGACGCGTTTGGTGTGCGTGATGAAAGTTTGCTGCGCACCATATCCAAGAAAGATTTCCCCCCTGGCGTCAAGGTAGGCTCTTCCATGCAGGGGCATACCGATGCCGGTGAAGAGCAAATTTACACCGTACTCAAAATCAAGGGTCAGGAAGTCATGCTCGACGGCAATCATCCACTGGCAGGCAAGACCTTGCGCGTTGGCTTGCACGTGTTGGACGTGCGCGCTGCCACAACAGAAGAAATAACCCATGGCCACGTTCACGGTGACCATGGTCATCAGCACTAAGACCAAAAGAGTCGCAGCCTGCATTTGCCGGTGTAAGGTTACCGAACCCTTTTCGTTTCATCGAGGTGAGCGTTAAAGTCAGCATTTTTGAACGGGTAATGCTTACCTCGGATGGAGATGAGAATAAGCTCAAACCCACAGCAATTTTCAGCAAGCAGGGCGTCAACAGTATGACCTGATGCGCCCTGTGGTTCTGTCAAACATCTGGCGTATAACTTCACTACCTTCAAGCTATTTTCCCAGATCAAGGCCTTCAACCTCGGGCGGTCAATCAACATCTGATTTTTGCCACTTTTTTAGCGATTCAAGACCGCTTTTCACGTTGCCAAGGTGGATAGACCTCGCCGCATATAGTGGCGGACCATCTCATGGCGAAGCGCATTAAACCCCTGTTTATGCGCCATGGCACACGGTGCATCACACCAACTGCCATTGTCACTCTGCGACATACCCGTTAATCCCTGGAAATCGCCAACGGGATAGGGTGTTTTATTGCTTTGAAAGACTAGTTTTCACCCATAATTTTTCTTCCATGGGTTTGATGTTATTCACCCTCTATCATGATAAGAAATTAATAAAAAATTGATCAACACGGTAATTTTTTTGCTTGCCAGCGAGAAAGAATTACCCGTGATAAACTCCGCTGCCAAATTATGAAGATGGCCGCACTCAAATGAAAAAATTGTCCTTGTGTATTACTTTATTAACTTTATCCTGCGCAGCTTCCGCACAGCAAATCGACAGTGGAGCCGCCTATCCGGCCAGTTCAGATTCGTCTGTCGCACCTGCTGCAACGGCGAGCGGTAACCGCGCTTATGCTTCCGGTACCTATGGCAATGGCAAAATCAATGGTGGTGCTGCCACCGGCGACAACCAAATGGGCTGGGCCTTTGAAGCTCGCTTCGGTACCGAACTGAACCTGAGTAGCAAGCTGTTTTCTCCCGATGAAAAAATTCGTGTTGATGTCGTTCACTACAACGAAGGACATCCCGAAAACAATCATCGCGATGGCTTCGCGTTGCAGGGTATCTACAGTAAGCCCTTGAGCCGCAATTTTACAGCCGAACTTGGCGCCGGTCCTTATTACAGCATGAACACCAGCACGCGTCAGGGATTTGAATATAACAAAAACAATCTGGGCGTACTCGCCTCTGCGGCATTGTTGTTCAATATCGATGAAGTTTCGCCTGGTATGCATGTACGCGTGGCATTCAATCATGTCGTCATGCCCGGTGCCCATTCATCCAACGCCGTGCTGGTCGGGGTAGGCAAATATTTCGACTACCCCGCCGATCGTCCAGTACCATCATTCACTTCCAGTGGTGAGCCCGTTTGGCTCGGCGCTGCATTCCTGCATGGCCAGACTAATCACGGCGGAACAGAGACCAGTACCGGATTTTCACTTGATGCAAAGAGATATTATGGCCGATGGGCGGCCTCTGTATCGGTGATGGGTGAGGGCGATGATGATGTGCGCGTCGACCGCCAAGGCGTCGCGGTACAAGGCTGGTTTGTGCAGCCAGTGACGCAAAATTGGACTGTTAGTGCCGGTTTTGGTCCTTATATTGCCTCCAATAGCAGAAGTAGTTCAGATCAATACCGCCTCAATGCATTGATCTCGCTGGAAATTGATCGCGCCATTGGCAAGGATTGGCTTGCTTTTGCCAATTTCAGCCGGGTCAATACGTTTCGCGAAAAGAACGACCGTGACCTGTTCAAGATTGGATTCAAGCGAGCATTCGGCGGCTAATTCTAGAGCCTGATCAAAGACCATGGCTGGCGTCAATTTTCCGGCTGCGAGGTTCTTCAGTTTCAACCCCGTGATATCAAGATCATCAAGCAGGATTATCTTGATTGCGGTGTGTTTGAAGCTGAAAACTGATCCATGGTCTCACTCTTTCTAGCTTTGACCTCAAGGCGAAATAGCCTGCGGCATGCGCTGTAGTTGTGATTGTGCCAAAGTTGCGTACAGCGAACGGCTCAACAAGCGCGAAATCGTGCTCGATACAAGTGCGCACGCCATCAGGCTCAGTACCATGGCATGACCGTCAACCATTTCCATCACAATGATAAACGCCGTCAATGGCGCCTGCGTTGCTGCGGCAAGAAAGCCCGCCATGCCAAGTGCGATCAGGGTCGGCGCATCTGGAAACTGGGTCAGCAAGGCAATATCTTTGCCGAGAGCCGCACCGATTGACAGCGCAGGGGCAAAAATCCCCGCAGGCACGCCAGACCAGGCAGTGATCCAGGTCGCGATGAACTTCAGGAAGAAAAATATACCTGGTGCAGTCGCCGAACCTTCAACCATCTCGCGGGTGTAAGCCGAACCGCTGCCAAAAGTACTGCCATTCGTAACCAAGCCGATTACTGCAACTACAATACCGCAACATGCGGCAAAAAGTACCGGACGTCGCAGCCGCCAGCGGCTGATCCGGTCGGGTGATTTGCCAGTTAGAGAATTGACGAGCAGACGTGAAAACAAGCCCCCGCTCAACCCGCAGCACAGCGCTACCAGCAGGCCGGGAAACATCAGCGACCAACCAACTGCCTGGGCGCGGATGATGCCAAAATAGGTTGCATTACCGTCGATCGATATCGCAATCAACCCAGCCAGCACAATACAGGACATGATCAGGCCGCTGTTGCGTTGCTCAGGAGTACGCGACAACTCTTCAATGGCAAACATGACACCGGCAAGCGGCGTATTAAAAGCGGCGGCAATACCTGCGGCGCCGCCAGCGACCAGCAAGCCATGATCGGTGACGGCGGAAGGCTTGGGCAACCAGCGGCGTGCTGCCAGCATGACACCAGCGGCCACTTGCACCGAAGGACCCTCGCGTCCGAGTGACAGCCCACCCAGCAAGCCCCAGGACGTAAGCCCAATTTTAGCAAAACTTAACTTGAGCGAGACAAACAGCGGTTGCTGTACGGTTGTCACTGACGGATAGAGGGTAGCCATCACCTGCGGAATTCCGGAGCCTCCTGCCCCGGGAACATAGCGCCGGGTCAGCCAGACGATGGCCGCAGCACACGAAGGCGTCCACAGCAACGGACTCCACCACGCAACATGGCGTAACTGTGAAAACAGTTCCAGCGCTTGCTCCGACAACCAGGTAAATCCAACCACAATCAAGCCGGCCAATACCGCAAAAAGGACAACGACGCTGCGTGTCCACCACATACGCCAGTCGGTTAATTCTTTCTCGAAGCCCGCTTTCACGGGGTGATCTTGGAACCGCATGGTCATTATTCCTTTAATCCTGTAACGATGTGTTAACTCGCCCGTTGCACAACAGAGTGTATTTCTTAAAGATATTGAAAACAATACAACATAAATTTATCAACATTATAAAGGACATGAGGCGAGGAGAAATTGATTGCACGAAATCTTTCATCTTTAAGTTTTTTAAAAAATTGTTATACAGCAAATGAGACTAGATCAAAAAGTCTGATTTTTTAAGTTTTTTTTAGTTTGATTTTTCTCACACCTTATTTGTTGGCGAAGCATAGCCTTAACAACAAAAGCCGATAATAAAAAATGGAAATGCGTAGTTTTTGGGGACGGCTTACACAAATAATATGATTTTCAAAAAGGCTGGTTGATTTATTTTTTGGTTGATGTTTTTAAGCAAAACAGATGAAGTGCAGGAAGTTTCCATCATCATGTGTGCCGATTTTTCATGTTAAACAGGCGTTTTCAGGCAGTGAGCGAGGTGCTTCTCACCATTGCTGCATAGGGCAACTGGTTGTAGGAAGTACTTTTTAATACCAAGACGCGCGTCAGCAACGTGTCCGTGTTTTCCCGCTGTCTTTCATTGAACCATCACCAGGGAGTATTGAAAATGGATAGCGAGAAAATGAAAATGTTGTTGTTAATGCGCGGGAATGTTGGCAGCAAGGTTGCCAAGCTGAAGTTCACCTTGCAGAAGGTGTTAGGTGGAAACGCAGCGGCGTATCCTGGTTTGACGGACGGGGAGGAATTCAACGCTGATACCGAAACTGCCCTGCGGGCCTGGCAAGCAAGCGTTGGCTTGGTGGCGGACGGTATTGCCGGGCCGCGTACCTTGTCCATCCTGGGCATTACCCCACCGACACAATTGGCAGTGAGCGTCGATATCGCCTTGGTAGCTAAGTTGTTTCCTTTCACTAAAACATCCAACATCGAGA
>CANIFC010000147.1 GCA_947466695.1 Oxalobacteraceae bacterium
CCCTTTTGGTCTCATCACTGTCGCCATTACCTGGAGCATCTACAAAGACCGCGACTCGGTCATCCATAAACTACCTATTGACAAGATCGGTTTGTTTTTACTGGTTGTGTGGGTCGGTTCGATGCAGATCATGATGGATAAAGGTAAGGAACTTGACTGGTTTGCCTCCAGCCAGATCATCATCCTGGCGATCGTTGCGGTAGTGGGTTTTGCCTTCTTCATCGTCTGGGAACTGACCGATGCACATCCGGTGGTCGACCTGACCTTGTTTGCCAGACGTAATTTCTGGACCGGCACAGTCTCGCTCTCGCTGGCCTATGGCGTCTTTTTTGGTAACGTCGTATTGCTGCCACTGTGGTTGCAGCAATACATGGGATACACCGCAACCCAGGCCGGTATCGTGCTTGCCCCGGTCGGGCTGATGGCCATATTGCTCTCGCCGATGGTCGGAAAAAGTATCGGCAAGGTCGATCCGCGCTGGCTCTCCACGTTTGCGTTCCTGGTGTTTGCGCTGGTACTCTGGATGCGTTCACGTTTCAATGTCCAGGCCGATCTGACCACGATATTGATCCCGACGGTGATCCAGGGAATCGCGATGGCATTCTTCTTTGTGCCGCTGGTGTCGCTCACGTTTTCAGGCTTGAGCCCGGACAAGATCCCGGCAGCTTCCGGCTTATCCAATTTCGCCCGTATTACCGCTGGCGCATTTGGTACCTCGATCGCCACCACACTCTGGGAAAGCAGGGCGGTCATGCACCACGCCCATCTGTCGGAAAACATCAATCTCGCCAATCCGGTCGCCACTGAAGCGCTGGCCAACTTGCAGGGCGCTGGCCTAAGCATGACGCAAGCGTTGTCGCAAGTAAACCGCAGCATTGACCAGCAAGCCTACATGCTGGCGGCCAATGATATTTTCTACGCCTCGTCGATTATCTTCATTATCTTGCTGGGCGTGGTATGGCTGGCCCGTCCGGTCTCAAGTAGCGCGGCAGCAGCAGCCGAAGCCGGTGGAGCGCATTAAGTACGGCCTGACAGACTGGTTAAAAACAAGAGGAAAACAAGAGAAAAAGATGCAGGGAAAATGGCGGTTCAGTGCCGGCGTTCAGTGCCGGATAAATGCAGCACTGAACGCCAGAATCCCGCAACGCCGGATCGCCGGATCGCCGGATCGCCGGATCTCAATAATGAAGCCAGCGCATCAAGCAAGACGGGTGCGGGCCTATTTCAATTAGGTCAGACAAAATAAAAGCCGCTGATGCGGCTTTTATTTTATACAGCAGACCCGGGCAAAATTACAGTACTGTCACTGTCACGTCGATATTGCCGCGTGTTGCGTTCGAGTAAGGGCAAACTTCATGCGCCTTGTTGACCAGGTCTTGGGCTGCTGCGCGTTCCATACCTGGAATCGTCACATTCAATGTCACTTCCAGACCAAATCCACCTTTGCCATTAGGGCCGATGCCGACCAGTCCATTAACCGATATGTCTGCTGGCAGGGCAATTTTTTCTGAAGCTGAAACAAATCTTATCGCACCGATAAAGCATGCCGAATAGCCTGCGGCAAACATCTGTTCCGGATTAGTGCCTTCGCCGCCAGCGCCGCCGAGTGCTTTTGGCGTAGTCAATTTAACGTCGAGTGCCTGGTCATCAGAAGTAGCGCGGCCATCACGACCACCGGTTGCAGTTGCGTTTGCTGTGTAGAGTACTTGCATGGTATTTCCTTTTTAGATTGGTTTGATCAATTGAGCGCAGGGGGAGTGTGCGGTAAATTGCTTGCGGCCAAATAAAGAGCCGGTATGAACATAATAGCGCACAATTAGATTGCGTGCAATCTAATTGCCGTATTCTTTCTATTCAGTGATCAGTTTAGTACGATTGCTGCGATGTTATTGAGCTGCAAGTCCTGACCCTTCCAGCGTTTCAGGATAAACAAACTGACAATAACTCAGGCATGAAACTTAAGTATATAACTTAAGCATAGGGGCAGAGGGGTCGCGCATCCATCAGGTATTGCCGTCTTGCGCGATTACGTAGGCAGAGCGGCACCACCAGGTGGGTAGCCGTTATCAGTACAAGCTGAACTGACGACAGGTTAGCCAGCAGGCTAAACAACAGCTCAGGATTTATTACCGCCCAGGTCGTCGCGGATCTGCGTCAGTTGCGAGCGCAGTTGTGTCAGTGACTCGGCATTCTGGCCACTGGCACACAGGATATCCATCGGGATATTTTTCGCCGATTGCTTGAGCTTACGGCCGCCAGCAGTCAGGGTAATCCTGACCTGACGCTCGTCATGCTGATCACGGGTGCGCGCAATTAGTCCGGACGCTTCCAAGCGCTTGAGCAACGGTGTGAGTGTGCCCGAATCAAGAAACAGCAGTTCGCCAATATCCTTGACCAGCACATCATCTTGCTCCCACAACACCAGCATCACCAGATATTGCGGATACGTCAGACCGATTTTTTCCAGCAAAGGTTTATAGGTCTTGGTCATCGCCAGCGAAGCCGAGTACAGCGAGAAACAAAATTGCTTATCGAGGGTAAGAAGGTCAATCTCTGGTGGTACGTTCTTTTTCATTATTGCCGATGCCAAATGGGAGTTAATGCAGATTATCGTGCTTACGCCGCGGATAATCAAATTATCTGTCGTGCTGTATTCAGCCACGTGTTGCCCATGGTCGCACATTAAGAGAAAAATTCCCGCGCTACTGACCGTCACGCTTACTGTCCGGCATCACCAGTTATTCGATATTCACAGAGACTCAGGCCGCATCATAAAACGAAAAACCTCAAAATAAAAATGGCTCAATCTCCCGGAAATTTGCCACCACAATTTGCTGCGCCTCTGGCTTGGTCTCTTGTATTTTCGGATTGATATTGAATGCCTGCAGCATATATTTCACCAGAGGGGCACGCGTCTAGGTTTTGACCCCATTCATAAGGGCTAAATAGTTACAACAGATCAACGCTTATTCAATAGTTGTCGAGCACCGCGCCTTTACTGGCGGTCGACACGTTAAAGGCAAACTTGGCTTGCACGCCACGGGTGTAGCGCGGTAGAGGTGCGCTCCATGCGGCCCGGCGTTTGGCAATTTCTTCATCGCTGACATTAAGTTGCAGCAGTAACTGATAGGCATCGATGGTAATGGAGTCGCCTTCATGAATGAAAGCGATGGTGCCACCGACCGCCGCTTCGGGGGCGACGTGACCGACCACCATGCCCCATGTGCCGCCAGAAAAGCGACCATCGGTGATCAGCCCTACGGATTCGCCCAGGCCTTGGCCGACCAGCGCGCCGGTGGGAGCCAGCATTTCGGGCATACCAGGACCGCCTTTGGGCCCCAGGTAGCGTAGTACCATGATGTCGCCCGCCACGATCTTGCCCGCCAAAATGGCGGCCAGGCCAGATTGTTCGTCTTCAAATACCCGGGCCGGGCCGGTCATCACCGGGTTTTTCAGGCCGGTGATCTTCGCCACGCAGCCTTCGGGTGACAGGTTGCCTTTCAGAATGGCCAGATGCCCCTGTTGGTACATCGGATTGCTCAAGGGACGAATCACATCCTGGTCAGCACGCGGTGCATCAGGCACATCCTTGAGCACTTCCGCCACCGTCTGGCCGCTGATGGTAATACAGTCGCCATGAAGCAGACCTGCGGAAAGCAGGGTTTTCATGACTTGCGGAATGCCACCGGCGCGGTGCAGATCCACGGCCAAGTAGTCGCCGCTGGGTTTCAGGTTACACAGTACCGGGGTCTTTTGGCGCACGCGCTCAAAGTCGTCAATCGTCCACTCCACCTCCGCTACATGGGCAATTGCCAGAAAGTGCAGCACGGCGTTGGTGGAGCCGCCAATCGCCATGATGACGGCGACCGCGTTTTCAATCGATTTGCGGGTAACGATATCGCGTGGCTTGAGGTCTTTTTTGATCGCTTCGATCAGCACCTTGGCCGATTCTTTGGCCGAGTTCACTTTCTCGTCATGCGGGTTGGCCATGGTGGATGAGTAGGGCAGAGAGATGCCCAATGCTTCAAATGCGCTTGACATGGTGTTGGCAGTGTACATGCCGCCACAGGAACCGGTGCCAGGGATGGCGCGGCGTTCGATTTGCAGCAGGTCTTCGTCGCTCAAACGGCCGGCAGCGTTTTCTCCAACGGCTTCAAACACGCTCACGATGTTGAGGTCTTTGCCTTTGTAATGTCCGGGCAAAACGGTGCCGCCATAGACAAAGATGGCCGGTACATTAGCGCGCAGCATGCCCATCAAGCCGCCCGGCATGTTTTTGTCGCAGCCACCAATGACCAGCACGCCGTCCATCCACTGACCTTGCACACAGGTTTCAATACAGTCGGAAATCACCTCGCGGCTGACCAGCGAATATTTCATCCCCTCGGTTCCCATCGATATGCCGTCTGAAATGGTGGGGGTGCCAAACATCTGGGCTTTGCCACCAGCTTCTTCGATCGCGGCGATCGCGGCATCGGCCAGTTTTTGCAGGCCACTGTTGCATGGCGTGATGGTGCTGTGGCCATTGGCGACACCGACCATAGGTTTCTTAAAATCATCTGCCTCATAGCCCATGGCGTAGTACATGGAGCGGTTGGGCG
Source organism: Oxalobacteraceae bacterium (assembly GCA_947466695.1). Classification (GTDB taxonomy): domain Bacteria; phylum Pseudomonadota; class Gammaproteobacteria; order Burkholderiales; family Burkholderiaceae_D; genus Undibacterium. The sequence goes on from CANIFC010000147.1 coordinate 4,602, forward strand.
TGCGTGATTTGCCCTCCGAGATATTTTTGCTGCGGGGGTTCAGGATGACGGGTTTGATGTCCATGAAAGCTCTCAGGTAAGTAGGGTGGATAATGGTTAAATTAAAGTATGCGCCTGGCTAATCTGCTGGTCTAATATATTTTTGCCCGCATATTCAAACAATTGCTTAGCAAGAACGTATCGCACGACTCGATGGCATAACTGCTCTTGCGACCACTCCACTATCCCGGGTCGCAGCAATCACAAGCCCCAAAGATCAGCCCAGCCCGAACGATCCTGCCGTTCGGGCATCAGAGCCGGTTGAAGTTTCTAATCCTTCGCCAGTTCAGCATGCAGTGACGCCTACGCCAGCATTACCAAAAGCTGAGACCGCTACGCAGACGGTGGAACCAACTTCGTCTTTGCCGACATCCGGCAACGCCGCATCGCCTTCGACAACGAATCCTGGCGTAGACATAACCGATGTGTTCCATGTGCTTTTTGCCATTGGTATGCTGGCATTGATCGCGGGGATGGTTCGACCAACGCTGGCGTCAAAGTGGATTGCGGTTCCAACTAGAAAGAAGATATTCGGATTGATGCTGGTGTACCTGATTCCGGTCGCTGTATTGTCGAATTTTACGAAGACAACTGACCGGATAGCGTTCGACGAAAGCGTCAAAAAAAAGCGTGAGACTGAACGCTTGGCAAAAGCGGTACAAGAACGGAAAAACGTGTCGCCAGACGAGGGCGTAACTCGAATAAGTGTGCGTCAAGCAGGGTTCGTCACATAATAAGGGGATGTATATAGAAACAACATCCAGAGTGGATATCCTTATTCAAAAAGCAAACCAAAGTGGAAATCTGGATCGCGGAAATTACCGAAACACGATCTCTCAATATCGTAGAGATGTATCGAAATCATTGATGAATACGCTGAAGCCGGACAACCTGATATGGGCTGTGAACTTGCGGCCGCCAATATCCGTGCGACTTGGATCGATTCCATCGCAAATAACTGCAACGTTCGCGAATGAATTCGGCATGGAGCCGATGAGCTGGACGATTAGTCCTGTAGCGACGTGAGAATAGCAGTAACCGCAGGCGGGGCGCCAATCAATCCTGATATGTCTAACCATTTCAAGATCGATTATGATCCAAACCAATTGTGGAGGCTGGGATGGCAAGAACGGCGTTATTTGATGGTTCAGGTCGCAGAGTCGGGTCCACTGAAACTCGATCAAACGGAAACGTGGCCGCGTATGATTCGAACGGAACACCGCTACATTATCGGCTTCTACAACTGGATCAGATTGCATTCCGTATTAGACAACCTGTCGTCCTCCGCCTTCGAGCGGAAGATGACAGCAAAAAAACCTGTCGTTGTGTCTGAATATACTTGACCGCTACAGGTCACTCCATTAGCTTAAGATACAGTCGAAAGCGTGAGCCTTGATGAGGAAAGCTTTCGACGCTGACCTTACCGCCCTGGCTATGGGCTATGGTGCGTACCAGATACAAGCCCAGCCCGGCACCTGGCAGGCGCTGGGCGTCCCCGCTGCGGTAAAACTTGTCAAAGATCAAGGCCATTTCCTTCGGCGCTACACCGGTTCCCTCGTCCTCAATCTCAATCCAGCCGTTGGCACCCGTCTTGCCAACACGGACGGTGATGGGACTGCCCCGGGCCGAGTATTTGATGGCATTGTCGACCAGGTTGGAGAGCGCCAGGGCCACCATGGAGCGCTCTACCCAGACGGGCATTTCCTCATCGCCCAACACCAGGCGCAATTGATCCGGCAGGTGCAAGAGATGAGACCAGTTCTCGGCCGTGTCGCTGGCCAGATCGCGTAAATCAGCGCGTTCGGGTTGATTTCTGGATCCTTCGACTTCAAGCCGCTCGTGGGTTAAAAAATTATCCAGCAGTGATACCATCCGGCGCACGGCGCGACGAATCTTCTCCTGCCGTGGGGCGATGAATTCGTAAGTGACAGTGGCCGACTGTGAGCAGGCAATTTCCACCGACTGGGCCGTGGCGTCAATGACGGCCAGTGGCGTACGAAACTCATGCGACACCATGGCCACAAACTGTCGCTGCTGGCGAGACGCCTCACGTTCAGCGGCAATATCTGCCGCCTCTTTTAAGACGGCAATCACTTTTTTCTCGGACAGGTGTAGCCTGCTCACCACGGTTAAGCTGATAAGCACGATGTGGATCATCGAGGCAAAGATAATGAATAAATCCGTAGGAAAAGGCAGCGTCATCCACCCCATGAGTATTGCGACGCTAAGCGGAATCGCGGTAAAGCTGGCAAAGAACGCCAGCATATAAAAAAGGTATTCTCGATGACCACGCCACAGCAACCAGGTGCCCGCTACGGCTATGTAGATATTTGTGCCTATCGCCAGTACCATCATCCCCGGCGCGATGACGTTATATGCACCTGCGGCAGCCACCACCGTGCATGCAGCGTAGACCAGCAGCACCGCACTAAAGACGTGGCGAAGGCGTGCAAAGTGCCGGCGAAAATGGAGCGCCTTCAGAAAGAACGATGTCGCGGCCAAGTACGCCAGGCTGACAGACATACCCACCAGGCGGCTCGCAACTGTGGGCCAGTGAGGTAAAAACCATTGCGACACAAAGCCCCCCACGGCCATCGACGTCAATCCCATCGACATCAGATAAACGCAATAGCTAAAATAAA
>CANIFC010000148.1 GCA_947466695.1 Oxalobacteraceae bacterium
GAGTATTTGGCTGAATGTTTGGCTGAATATTTGGCTGAGTAGCTGCTATTGCCGCACCCGATAGCAGCGACACAAATACACCACTAGAAAACACGACTGCCGGGAGTAAGCCTGGTACGCGATTTATTCTCATCATCTTTTCAACATCACCTTTCAGCTCGCGCAATTCACCTGGAATGACGCGTACGCAATCGTATAGCCGATCATTTATCGAAATACTTACGCAAGTACTTATTCAATCGAAACAACCGCTACCAATACGTCGTAAAGCAGCGTACTGCCGACAAAAAAAACCGCAGGGTGTATGTGTCAATTCACTGCCCTACGATTTTTTTATGGATGGCTCAAATTCAAGCCTAATCTAACTGGCGCGTTGTACGCCGAACCAGCCACCATAAGCCGGCAGTTCGACCTTGCTACTGGAGACACTACCTTCCAGTCCATGCCCTTCGAGACGATCAAACAGCACGCTTTCCGGTAATTCAAAAACCATCGCCTGCGGACCCAGATTGAACAATGCCATCACCGCCGGCATGCCATCGAGATCGCGGCGCAGCGCCAGCACCGGCTCAGGGGCATCATAAAAAACGATGTCGCCACGCGTGAGTTGCGGCATGGTCTTGCGCCAGGCAATGATTCCGGCAGAAAAATTGAGTACCGAAGACGGATCTTGCTGTTGCTGACTGGCAGCGGCTGCAACATGTTCCGGCACAAGCGGCAACCATGGCTGAACAGCACTAAATCCGGCATTGGGCTGCGTTGCATCCCACGGTATCGGGGTGCGACAACCATCGCGACCTTTCATCTCGGGCCAGAAAGTGAGCCCGACGGGATCTTGCAAGACTTCGTAGGGCAAGTCGGCCTCAGTGAGTCCCAGTTCATCGCCCTGATAGACGCACGGCGTCCCCTTGAGCGCCAGCTGCATCGCCAGGACGACTTTGGCAAACGCCGGCGTCGCCCGTTCGCCACCCCAGCGTGTCATGACGCGTTTAACATCATGATTTCCGACCGACCAGGAAGCCCAGCCGCCCTTCACCCGGGCTTCAAACTCTTCCACCTGAGTGCGGATGTGACGCGCAGATTTTTCGTCAGTAAGTAAATTAAAACTGTAGGCCATATGCAGTTTATTGCCGTCGGCAGTGTACTGCGCCATGATATCCAAGGCATTATCGGCGCCGATTTCACCAATCGCCACGGCGTCATACTCATTGAGTAGTGTGCGCATTTTTTCAAAAAAAGGCAGATTTTCCGGACGGGTATTGTCGTAGACATGTGCCTGCATGCCATAGGGATTCACCGCCGAAACGCTCACGGTGTTGCGTATCAGCGCCGGCGGATTATTGCGTAATTGCAGATCGTGAAAATGGAAAATACACGCGTCCATGCGGAAACCATCGACGCCGCGCTCCAGCCAGAAACGCATGTTATCCAGATGCGCCTGCTGCACTGCCGGCTGGTGAAAATTCATATCCGGCTGGCTCGTCAGAAAATTATGCAGGTAATACTGACAACGGCGGCTATCCCACTGCCAGGCGGGGCCACCAAAAATGGAAAGCCAGTTATTCGGCGCTGTGCCATCGGCTTGCGGATCGGCCCAGACATACCAGTCCGCCTTGGGATTATCACGGCTCTTGCGACTTTCTACAAACCACGGATGATCGTCCGAGCTATGCGAGAGGACCTGATCAATCATGATTTTTAAACCGAGGCCGTGGGCCCGTAGTACCAGCGCATCAAAATCGGCCAGGCTGCCAAATAAAGGGTCGACATTACAATAGTCGGCAACATCGTAGCCAAAGTCACGCATAGGCGAAGTAAAGAAGGGCGAAATCCAGACCATATCGACACCGAGTGCCGCAATGTAATCGAGTTTGGCGGTAATACCGGGCAAGTCGCCAACACCATCGCCATCCGTATCGAGAAAACTGCGCGGATACACCTGATAGATAACTGCTTCACGCCACCACCCGGCAGGCTTGACCGGATGCTGGCCAGGCACGGATTGAATAGATGTAGCGGATAAATCTGACATGTCTGACTCTCTCGGAAAATTTTCAAGCCTGGATAAAATCGAACACCACGCCGACCAGGCATCAATGATTAAACTGAACGGATAGCGCCGAAAATAAAAGTTATTCAAAGCGCTTTGGCTTCTAATAAGTGTAAGTCAAAGCGCTTTGAAAAGTAAAGCGTATAAAGCAAAAAATCCTTTTAATTATGTAACAGCTTGCGATGCACGAATTGCAGCTTCCGGCAAAGCCGTGACGGCCAACGACTACCGACGACTACCGACGACTACCGACGACTACCGCACAGATCAAGACGCCAGACCGGGCAGCCGATACATCAAACAGGCTCACATCCGGTAGCCTGGCGTTCGTACAGTTCGGCGAACAAGAAGAAACTCATCCGCACTATTGCTTACCCATATTACCTGCACATAACCGGTACGCAGATCATCCGTGATCCACGTCACCCGCCTGAAAAAGTGAGTGGAGCGACTTTTTTTACCCGCGACACTGGCTCACTGTTTCGCCGTGCAACAAAATTGGCTGCCATAATTCCTGTAATTCTGACGGCGCCGTTCCCCCCTGTAATGCCAACAGCATCTCGACCATTTTCACGCCCGCCAGATCAGGATGGGGCTGGTCGACTGTGGTCACGTTATATCCCGCCAGCGAATCCTCCATCTGGCCCCAGACAATGACCGACATATCCCGGCCGATGGCGACACCGGCATCGAGCAAGGCGCGCATCGCACCGACTCCCGACATATGATTGTCCACCACCACTGCCGTCGGGGCTGGCTGGCAGGCCAGCAGCTGTTGCATGGCCAGATAGCCGCTGCGGCGGTCATTGGCATTATCGATCAGGTGCTGCGGATCGACTTTTAACCCGGTGGCCTGCAGGGTAAGCTTGAAACTGTCAAACCGCTGACGCGCAAAATTCATGTCCAGCGGCGCACTGATCAGGGCGATACGCTGATGACCGTAAGACAGCAGATGTTCAACGGCCAGACGCATGCCCGCCTCATTGTCATAGTCAAACCAGGCGTGTGGCGCGTTGATCCGGGTACGGCCATGTGCAACAAACGGGAAGCCTTGTTTTGCCAGATAACTGATGCGCTCATCATACAAAAGGGTGCGCCCGACGATCAGGCCATCGACCCGTTTTTCCTTGACCATATGCTGGTAGGCGCGTAACTCATTGGCGGGCGAAACGGGCGCCATGATCATATCCATCTGGCGCGCATCCAGTGCAGCGACCATGCCACCGACGATTTGCATGAACATGGGATCAGCCAGATCATTTTGGCTCAAGGGATGAATGATCCCCACGACCTTGGTACACCCGGAAGCGAGGCTGCGCGCCATCGGGTTGGGCCGGTACCCCGCCAGTTCGGCTGCTGCCAACACCCGCTGGCGGGTGCGCTCGCTCACTTCCGGATAGCCGTTGAGCGCGCGGCTAACGGTAGTTTCAGAAAGACCGAGATTTTTAGCGAGACTTTTAAGATTCATTGAAATTCATTGAAAACGGAACAGTAAGAAAAAAAAGCGAAGACAACAGTGTAGTACGGGTAGCGATTATCGACGACCGATCTTTCAAGAAACCTTTCAAGGCAGTGTCAGGCACTGACGCAAACATGATTGCTATCAGCGTGTATTCTGAAAATTATTCAGGCAGCTTTTTAAACAATTATTCAGACAACGATTCGGATAAGCTAACAATCAAATTTACTGTCGTTTTCTTTTTCCACGGAACTACAATCGTCAACGTAGCGGCCTTATTGTTCCAGCAAAAATCGATCGCCTTATCCTGCAGCAAGACCTGACGTGGCTTTACCTTGATATGGTGAACGATCAGGGTCACTGTCCGGTCGAGCGCGGTAAAGCGGGCGCCATCCTCGGCGCGCAGTTCGATGGTGAAAGCACGTTTTTTTACCTTGCCGGAAAAATGCAACAGGGCATAGTCACCCTTTTCAAAGGCATTGGGAGTCGCCCCGTTATCGTCATAAAGCTTGCCCACGCTGCGACTCACCGACGCGTCATAATAATAATGCAGGTCAAAATTCTTGACGGAATACAGGCTGGTATTTTGTATGGTCTTGATCATCGGGACAAACGCCCCACCGCGGACAAACACCGGAATATGTGACTCCGTCGCGGTGACTGCCTGCGTACTACCGCCGTGGTATCGCTGTCCTGAGTAAAAGTCAAACCAGTTGTTAGTGACCGGGAAATACACCGGCACCGCGGTCTGGCCTTTTTGCAAGACCGGACTCACCAGAAATTCATGTCCCCACAGATACGTATCGGCCACGCCGAACAGTTTTTCATTCTGCGGCTCTTCATAAAACAGCGGACGCATCAGCGGCAGGCCAGTCTGGTTATTGTCGAAGGCCAGGGTGTAATTGTAAGGCAGCATCTGGTAGCGTAATTCAATCGCCGCCTTTGCCAGCAACTTCGTTTTACGTTCGCGCAAGACAGGTTCGGCAGCCACTTCTTCCTGAGCGTGCGGTCTGAACACCGGCTGAAAAACACCATATTGCAGCCAGCGTGCATACAATTCGTCATCGAGGTTGGCACCGGCAAAGCCACCTAAATCAGAATGCATGTAGGCCAGTCCCTGCAAGCCCATCTGCAGGGCAATTTCAGGCTGTGGCCGCAAGCCGCCCCAGGTCCGGTTGACGTCGCCCGACCAGGGAATCATGCCAAAGCGCTGCGAACCGGAATAGCCCGAACGCATCAGGATGAATGGCCGTTGTTCCGGAAAATCTTTCTGATATCCCTCGGCAATCATCCTGGCCCAATTGTGCCCGTAAATATTGTGTACCTGGTCAGCCGACCCGGTCTGATGCTGCAGATCCGAAGGATGTACTTCCGGTTCGCCCAGGTCACCCCACCAGCCAGCGACTCCGGCCTTGTTGAGATCCTTATAAATAGACCAGAACCAGGCTTTGGCAGCGGGATTGAAAATATCAATCAGACCCGTGTTACCAAAGTAAAAATCATAAACAAAAGGCTTGCCCTCTTTATCGGTTGCGAGAATATTTTTTTCTACCGCCTCATTCCATTTGCCTGAAGTAGTCAGGATGAAGGGCTCAGTGATGAGGATGGTCTTGATCCCTTTCTTGGAAAAATCAGCCATCATGCCCTTCGGATCAGGGAAATTATCCTTGTCAAAAGTGAGGTTGCCCATTGTCCCCTTGATGTCCTTGCCAAACCAGTAAAGGTCAAAAATAATCGCATCAACAGGAATTTTTTCAGCCGCAAATTGATCCAGGACAGTGCTCGCTTCGGCTTGCGTATGATAGCCAAAACGGCTGGAGAAATTACCAAAAACCCAGCGCGGCGGCAGCGGCTGGCGCCCTGTCAGGCTGGTATAGCTGGCGACAATATCTTGCCAGCTGTCACCGGCGATGATCTGATAGGTCTTTCTGCCACTGATCGTTTCATAGGCCAGTACATTCTCTTTCTTGCTGTCAAAATCAAGAAATCCAATCGGCGCATTATCGAAATGTATGCCATACATTTTCGAGGAAAACACCAGCGGAATCGCGAAGTTCATCTGGCTCGAGCGCTCTTCGTAGCCGTAATGCGCCTTGTTGTATAAAGGCAGACGGTTGCCGCGGCGATTCATCCCCAATGCACGGGCGCCAGCGCCGTACAAGGCTTCGGTGGCATCCAGATTGAAATCGAGGATTTCTGCCGCAGCGGTTTTCGAATAGCCATTTTTTTCTGAAATCAAGTGCTTACCCTTGTAGGCGTAACTGATCTGAAACGGCACTTTCGTGATGTTCACCACCATGCCGGCGGTCGCGTAGTGAATACCGATCGCCGATTCTGTGAGGCGCGTGCTTACCTGCGCGGGCAACAGGACAACTGCGTGCGAGTCCGGATTAACACTTTCACCATTGGGTATAAAAGTGGTCTCGATCATCTGCTCGGAATACGGCTTTACCCGGTACTGACCATCGTTGGTCGTGATTTCAAGGTAACTACCCTGATCATGGAAACCCTCGACAGTACGACTGAGGTTTTGCGCTAGCGCGCAGGGTGCCAGCGCGACCAGTCCAAGCAGTGCAACATGTATCAACAATTTTTTATTCATGCTCATTTTTTCTGTTATTCCTGACCGATCAGCAAAAGCGTATTTTTGCTGTCGAAGCTCACTTTACCGGCGGTGACAACAGCGCTTTTTCCTGAATAATAATCGATGAGTTTCTGGCCCTCGGCAAACATCCCATACACGGATAGTGTGGCCGGGGCAGAACCCGGCAAATCCAGCGCCACCAGTACCTTATCGCTCACGCCATTTTTGTTGTAAGTACGCTTGAAGACATACGGCTGCTCACTGAGTTGCTGGTGTACGCCGGCACCAACGGCTACATGCGCCTGACGAAAGCTGCCAAGCTTGCGCCAATGCTGAAGTACCGCATCAATGGCGTAGCCATTTCTGGAAATAGGCTTGTCCACTTCATCCCAGTTCATCACCGAACGCAACGCGGCGTCGCCTGTCGCTGCAGGAACGACCAGGCTACGGGCGGTCTCATCACCGTAATAAATTTGTGCGGCACCGGGGCTGAGTAAAAGTTTGGTCGCTGTCTCGAAGGGCTTGACGCGGGCCGCATCGAAGGGACTGCCGTCGTCATGTGAGCTGACGTAATTGAGTACGGAATAGGCACGTAAAGGACCATTCAACCGCGCCGAATAGTCACTGAACAGCGCTTCGTAGCTCTTGCCGGCATCAGACTTGAAAGCGAAATTAATCAGGCTGTCAAAACCATTTTCATAAAAATTGACGCGACTGCCGCCATCCATCTTGAAAGCAAGGCCGTGGTCGATCTGGTAGTTATAGATTTCCCCGGTCATGAAAAAGGGATCGTCGCCGAGTTTTTTGTCTGGATTGCGGGTCTTCCATTCTTCAAAGGCCGCGCTGGCCACCTGCTTTAATTCTTGCCAGACCGCTGGTTCCACGTGCTTGACGGTGTCTGCACGAAAACCATCAATACCAAATTTCCTGATCCAGTCAGCGTGCCATTTCATGAGGTAGTAACGGGGCGCACGCGGCCAGCCGGTACGTTGAAAAAAGACGTCCAGCTCTTGCACTTCCTGGTGGTAACGCCCTTCTGCCTTCCACTTTTCCACCAGGGCCGGTGGTAGCTCAACATTGGCGTTACTGTCAGTGCGAATATCGGGCAAGTTTTTCACTAGGGTGCAACTGACCGTACTGGCCACATCTTTATAGGTGC
>CANIFC010000149.1 GCA_947466695.1 Oxalobacteraceae bacterium
AAGCAGCAGCCAAGCCAGCAGCGAAAGCAGCAGCCAAGCCAGCAGCGAAAGCAGCAGCCAAGCCAGCAGCGAAAGCAGCAGCCAAGCCAGCAGCAAAAGCCGCAGCCAAGCCAGCAGCGAAAGTAGCAGCCAAGCCAGCAGCAAAAGCCGTAGCCAAGCCAGCAGCGAAAGCAGCAGCCAAGCCGGCAGCAAAAGCCGCAGCCAAGCCGGCAGCAAAAGCCGCAGCCAAGCCAGCAGCAAAAGCCGCAGCCAAGCCAGCAGCAAAAGCCGCAGCCAAGCCAGCGGCAAAAACTGCAGCCAAGCCAGCGGCAAAAACTGCAGCCAAGCCGGCAGCAGAAGCCGCAGCCAAGCCAGCAGCAAAAGCCGCAGCCAAGCCGGCAGAAAAAGTAGCAGCCAAGCCAGCAGCGAAAGCAGCAGCCAAGCCAGCAGCGAAAGCAGTAGCCAAGCCAGCGGCGAAAGCCGCAGCCAAGCCAGCGGCAAAATCTGCAGCCAAGCCAGCGGCAAAAGCCGCAGCCAAGCCAGCGGCAAAAACTGCAGCCAAGCCAGCAGCAAAAGCCGCAGCCAAGCCAGTAGCAAAAACTGCAGCCAAGCCAGCAGCAAAAACGGCAGCCAAGCCAGCGGCAAAAACGGCAGCCAAGGCCGCGACACCAGACGCAAAGACCGTAGTGAGTCCGACTGCTGCATGGCCGTTCCCTACAGGTTCTCGTCCGGCATAAAATCCAATGTTTGGCGGCCTGCTGTTATTGAGGCACAATACCCACTGTGTGATGTTGGCTCAGTGGGTTTTTTTTAGGGAGATTACTTCGTGTTGCATGGAATTTTTACTTTTGTCGTCGACACTGTCACTGGCTTGTTTGCCGGTTTTTTATTAATACGCTTCTGGATGCAGGCGCAACGCGTCAGGCCGCCATCGGGTCTGGCGCAATCAATTTTTCAGTTGACCGACTGGCTGGTCCGTCCTATCCGCCGTGTTGTTCCAGGATTTGCCGGTTATGACTGGGCCAGTCTGGTCGCCGCGCTTCTGGTTGCCTTACTGTCGATACTGATTGATGTCTGGATGCTCTCGCAGGTATCGATTCCGGTGATATTGTTGCTGGCAGTATTTAAATTGCTGCAGTGGATACTGTATGGCTTCATGGCATTGCTGATCCTTGAGGCAGTGTTTAGCTGGGTCAATCCCCACGCTCCGTTTGCCCCTTTCATCCGCGCCCTGAATGACCCGGTCCTGACACCATTACGCAGAGTCCTGCCTTCCCTGGGCGGGATAGACTTTTCCCCTTTGGTGGCGCTGATCGTCATACAGGTACTGAACCGGCTGTTAAGTGAATTGTTGCCTACCTTGCTGAGTCTTTAAACTTTACGGGGCGCAGTGGATTGCCGGATGATCAAATGGGTTTCCAGCTTTTCACGGCGCAGGGCAAGCGTTGAATTAAGAATGCGCCTGACCATAATTTGCGCAGTCAGCACCCCAATTTCGTATTTGGGCTGGGCCACGGTGGTGAGCGGTGGGGTGCTGAATGAAGCGAGTGCAATATCGTCGTAACCGATGACGGACAGATCATCGGGCACCGTTACGCCGGCTTGATGGGCGGCACACAAACCGCCGATCGCCATCAGGTCGTTGCTGGCAAAAATGGCCGTGGGGCGATTCGTCAAGGCGAGCAATTGCTGGAAGGCGGTATAGCCGCCCTGGCTGGTAAAGTCGCTGTGGAACAAGAAATCATCACGCGAGGCAACTCCGGCCTCTTTCAGGGCGCGCCAGTAGCCGTGCACCCGGTCACTACTGGGCAATAATGTTTTCGGTCCGGCGACACAGGCAATATTGCGATGTCCCAAATCAAGCAGGTACCTGGTAGCCAGATAGCCGCCCTGTTCATGATTTGCCTCGATAAAATCAGCCATAATCCCGGGTACTTCCCGATCGACCAGAACCTTGGGAATCTCTTCATCTGCCAGCAGTTGATTGAGTTCTTCATCCGAGCCGGAGGAGACGATGATCAGGCCATCGATACGTTTTTCCATCAGGACCCGGGTATAGGCAGCCTGTTTTTTGGGATCATCGTAGGAGTTGCACAGAATGATGTTGTAGCCAAGCTTGAACGATTCCGCCTCGATACCCTGAATGATTTCAGCGAAATAGGGATTTGAATTATTCGGAATCACCATGCCAAGGGTATGCGTCTTGTCGTTTTTCAGACTGCGCGCAACCGCACTGGGATGGTAGCGTAACTCACGTATTACCGAGAGCACACGTTCACGGGCATCCTCGCTGACAACGCGGGTATTATTGATGACGTGAGAGACCGTGGTGGTGGATACCTTGGCTTTCTCTGCGACCTGTTTCATTGTTGCCATATGATCCTGCCTTTCATCCACGAGATTATGACGCATAGCAAACACGGCGCCCATGTTTTTCAGCGATGATGTCAGTGTCAAATCACATTCATTGATCCGCATTAATAAAAAAGAGGAATTGAGCGATGCAACTAGTCATACGTAATGCCAATTTACCGGACGGCAGGCAGGGAGTCGATATCGCCATCGCTGATGGCCGTATTGTCGCCGTGGATAAAAATCTGGCAGTCCACGGTGCCAGCGAAATTGATGCCCGTGATAATCTGGTCACGCCGCCCTTTGTTGATGCGCACTTTCATATGGACGCGACACTGAGTTACGGCCTGCCGCGCGTGAATCAGTCCGGCACTTTACTCGAGGGCATTGCCGTATGGGGTGAATTGAAACCGGATCTGACGCAAGAGGCGATCGTTGAACGTGCGCTGCGTTATTGTGACTGGGCAGTCGGGCGTGGCTTGCTGGCGATCCGCTCTCATGTTGATATTTGCGACGACAGGTTGCTGGCCGCTGAAGCCTTGCTGGAAGTAAAGAAACAGGTCGCGCCTTATCTTGACCTGCAACTGGTCGCTTTTCCGCAAGATGGCTTGTTGCGTAGTGCCAGCGCTTTTACCAACCTGAAACGGGCCATTGCGATGGGAGTCGACGTCGTCGGCGGAATTCCGCATTTTGAGCGCACCATGGCAGAAGGCGCCGAGTCGGTGCGTCTGTTGTGTGAATATGCCGCAGAACAGGGACTGCGCGTTGATATGCATTGCGATGAATCCGATGACCCGATGTCACGCCACATCGAGACGCTGGCGTTTCACAGCCATCGCCTTGGCATGCAGGGCAGGGTCACCGGCTCGCATCTGACGTCGATGCACTCAATGGACAATTACTATGTCAGCAAACTCCTGCCGCTGATACGCGAGGCAGGCGTGGCTGCCATCGCCAATCCGCTCATCAATATCACGCTGCAAGGCCGGCATGACACGTATCCGAAACGACGCGGCATGACGCGGGTGCCGGAGTTGATGGCTGCCGGAGTCGATGTCGCCTTCGGTCAGGATTGCGCCATGGACCCGTGGTATAGCTTAGGCTCGGGTGACATGCTGGAAGTGGCTCACATGGGCCTGCATGTGGCGCAGATGACCGGGCAGCAGGGAATGCAGGCGTGCTTTCGATCTGTGACCGAGACACCGGCGCGCATCCTTGGCCTGGAGCATTATGGAGTGGAGGTGGGTTGCCATGGCGACCTGGTGATTTTGGATGCAGCAAATCCGGTTGAGGCAATACGCTTGCGGGCGGCGCGTTTGAAGGTGATACGGCGCGGTGTCGTCATCAGCGAAAGCCCGGCGGCGCATGCGCATTTGTCTTTACCAGGCAGGCCTGAAACGGTGAATTTCAGGCTAGGCTGATGTTGATATGTTGAAGCTACTTATGCAATGCTGATGTCGATGCGGTTCAGATTGCGTGTTTTATTGTCCATACATATTTAGTCATGAATAGTCACCTGTCGTTGTTACCCGATGACACATCGGATGTTCTATTTTTTTATTGAGGCAGAATATGTAGCTGTAACACCTGCTATTTTTTCTGCTAAATCAGGATCTGTCTTCATTGAGATCGGTCGGAAAGAGTTTGCGTTTAACGTATGACTCCATCAATGTTAAAACACCGAGACGAGCGTTCAAGGAATGGCAGCAGAAAAGGTCTGATTTATTGGTAAAATGGTTACGCTATCGAACAGAACTTGACAACTATCCTCTCGGAATTCGATCTTAAGTTCTCAATTTTACCAAGACAAAATGTGTTCTTCCAATAAAAATTTGGTCATTCGGAACATCCTGTTTCGTCCGCAATCTCGTCGTTGCTGTTGCCTGCACGCCGCTTCTGGCGCTGCCGTTTGTGCATGGCAGAAAATGGAAAAAGAAATGTTCGTGTTTGAGCGCAGCGAGTTTCGAACGTTTCCCATTTTTTGACTTGCACAAACGGGAACCCGCAAGGGCAGAGACTGTGCGGTCGCCTTTCTTTGCTTCCTTTTCTTTGGCGAAGCAAAGCAAGGGAGTAGCTGCCGGGCTACCCCTGTCGGCAATCGTACCGCAATGACAGACAATTATTCATCACCAAACATCATTCATCGCCAAACATTAACGATACTCAATTCCAGCGTAAGACATGACCGGAGTAACGACAATACTTTGCGAAAAAAGGCGGATTTAACTTTAAAGCGCAATCACCATGCGCGTTTCAGGTATAAATGCCGCCACAGGCTACATCAGCATCGCGTGATCGTTTTTGATCTAATGCGCCTCTTCCCAATTATTGCCGACCCCTACCTCGGCGAGCAAAGGCACTTTCAGCTCCGCCACATGTGCCATCAGTTCGGGTAATTTTTGCTTGACCAGTTCCAGTTCCGATTCAGGTACTTCGAGCACCAGTTCATCGTGTACCTGCATGATCATCTTGCTTTGTAGTCCGTCGCGTTCCAGCCAGTCTTGTACTGCCACCATGGCCAGTTTGATCAGGTCGGCCGCGGTGCCTTGCATCGGAGCGTTGATCGCGGCGCGTTCGGCACCCTGGCGGCGCGGACCGTTCGGCGAGTTGATTTCGGCCAGCCACAGGCGGCGGCCAAAGACCGTTTCCACGTAACCTTGCGCCTTGGCCTGCGCGCGGGTGTCGGCCATATATTGCGCGACACCCGGGTAGCGTTGAAAATATTTATCGATATAGCTTTGCGCCGCGCTGCGTTCTATACCCAGGTTACCGGCCAGGCCGAATGCGCTCATGCCGTAGATCAGGCCGAAGTTGATGACCTTGGCGTAACGCCGTTGTTCGCTGCTGACATCGGCCAGCGCGGCACCAAAAATTTCGGAGGCCGTCGCGCTGTGCACATCTTCGCCGGCGGCGAAAGCGTTCAGCAGGCTGGTATCGCCAGAGATGTGCGCCATGATGCGTAACTCGATTTGCGAATAATCGGCCGATACGATCTTGCTGCCGGCGGGAGCTACAAAGGCTTCGCGGATACGGCGGCCTTCCTTGGTACGGACCGGAATGTTTTGCAGGTTGGGATCATTCGACGCGAGCCGTCCCGTGACCGCCACCGCTTGCGCGTAGTTGGTATGGACCCGGCCAGTGCGCAGGTTGACCATTCTCGGCAGCTTATCGCTATAGGTGGATTTCAGTTTGGCCAGGCCGCGGTATTCCAGCAAGATTTTTGGCAGCGGGAAGTCTTCCGCCAGTTTTTGTAAAACTTCTTCATCGGTCGACGGCGCCCCTGAAGGAGTTTTCTTGACCACTGGCAAACCAAGCTTGACGAAGAAAATTTCACCCAGCTGTTTGGGTGAGTTGAGGTTGAACGGCTGTCCCGCCAGTTCATAGGCGGTTTGCTCGAGCTCAAGCAGACGGATACCGATTTCATGCGATTGTATGGCCAGCAGATCCTTGTCGATCAGCACGCCGTTGCGCTCGATCTTTTGCAATGCGACGGCAGTTGGCAGTTCGATGTCCTGATAAATATGCAAAAGCTTGGCATCATTGGCAATGTTCGGCCACATGGCCTGATGCAATTGCAGCGTAATGTCGGCGTCTTCTGCGGCGTAGGTGGTCGCGGTTTCCAGGTCGACCTGGTCAAAGCAGATTTGCGATGCACCTTTGCCGCAGACTTCTTCAAAGCTGATGGTCTTGTGGCCAAGATGGCGCATTGCCAGGCTATCCATGTCATGCGATTTGTGCGATTCAAAGACGTAAGACTGCAGTAATGTGTCGTGCACGATGCCGCGCAGGGTCACACCGTGGTTGGCAAAAATATGGCTGTCGTATTTCATGTTTTGCCCGACTTTAGCCTGGCTCGCGTCTTCCAGCCACGGGCCGAGTTTTGCCAGCACGAGCTCACGCGAGAGCTGCTCCGGCGCATCGGCATAACAGTGCGCCACCGGAATATATGCGGCAATGCCAGGTTCGCAGCACAAGGAGATGCCAACCAGTTGCGCCGTCATCGGCTCGAGCGAGGTGGTTTCTGTATCGACTGCGGTCAGTGTCGCCCGGGAGATTTTTTCCAGCCACAGGTCGAGCGCGGCTTCGGTCAGGACGGCTTCGTAGCGCGTAACGATGGCTTGCACCGGAGTGACGGGGGTATCCGTGGCTTCAAATAAACCGCCTTGCGCGGGTGGCGTTGAGACTGGCACTGCTGCGGATGTTGCTACGGACGCCGAAGGTTTGGCGTTAGCGGTCGCGTCGCCGGACAATTCGCGCAGCCAGCTCTTGAAGCCGTAACGCGTGAAAAATGCCAGCATGGCTTCCTTGTTCTCTTCTTTTTCGCTCAGCGAGTCATCAATGGAAATATGTTGCTGCGATAAATCACAATCGGTCTTGACGGTAATGAGTGCGCGTCCCTGCGGCAGCCACTCCAATGCCTGGCGCAGGTTCTCGCCGACGACGCCGGTAATTTTATCCGCATTGGCCATGATGCCTTCAAGGGTGTCGTATTGCGCCAGCCATTTAAGCGCTGTTTTAGGACCACATTTGGCGACCCCTGGAACGTTATCGACGGTGTCGCCGATCAAGGTCAGATAATCAATGATGCGATCGGGTGGCACGCCAAATTTGACCAGCACGCCGGGTACATCGAGCTTTTCATTGCTCATGGTATTGATCAGGGTCACATGCTCATTGACCAGTTGCGCCAGATCCTTGTCGCCGGTGGAAATGATGGTGTTGAGCCCCCTGGCGGTCGCTTCCACTGCCAGTGTGCCGATCACGTCGTCGGCCTCTACTCCCTCGACCATCAGGATCGGCCAGCCCATGGCGCGCACCGCT
>CANIFC010000150.1 GCA_947466695.1 Oxalobacteraceae bacterium
CGATGGATGAGGCCAATGACCTCACTCCGGTTGGCAAGCAATTGGCCAAACTTCCGCTTGATCCGCGGGTTGGCCGCATGATTTTGGCGGCACTCGATAATCAGGCGTTAAATGAGGTGCTGATCATTGCAGCCGCTTTATCAGTACAAGATCCGCGTGACCGGCCAATGGAGGCGCAAGCCGCCGCCGATGCGGCACATAAAAAATTCGCTGATGAGAAATCGGAATTTTTGTCTTATTTGAAAATCTGGAAATGGTTTGAAGAGGCGATCGAGCACAAAAAGACCAACCGTCAGTTGCAAGACAATTGTCGCGCCAACTTCCTCAGCCAGATGCGCTTGCGTGAATGGCGCGAGGTGCACAGCCAGTTGCTGACCATCGTCAAGGAACAGGGCTGGCGTCTCAATAGCACTCCGGCTACTTATGAACAATTGCATCTTGCCCTGCTGACCGGTTTGCTTGGCAATATCGGTTATAAATCGGACGAAGATGCCCATTATCTGGGTGCCCGCGGCATCAAGTTCTTTATCTGGCCCGGTTCTAGCCTGGCCAAAAAAGCGGGGCGTTGGGTGATGGCTGCCGAACTGGTTGACACGACCCGGCTTTATGGCCGCAGTATCGCGCAGATACAGCCGGAATGGCTGGAGAAAGTCGGTAGTCACCTGCTCAAAAAATCCTATGGCGAGCCGCGTTGGGAGAAGCGTGCCGGTCAGGTGTCGGCGTTTGAACGGGCGACATTGCATGGTCTGGTCGTGTATAGCCAGCGCCGCACCCAATATGGCTTGACGCATCCGGCTGAAGCGCGTGATATATTCATCCGTGATGCCTTGGTAGAAGGCGATCTCGATACCCGGGCACCTTTCTTTACCCACAACCAGAATCTGGTACGTGAAATTGAAAATTTGGAACATAAGGCGCGCCGTATCGATGTCCTGGTGGATGAGGAGCTGATCGTCGCCTTCTACGACAAGCTCATTCCGCCGGGAATTTATAGCGTTGCATTGCTGGAGAAATGGCATAAGGAAGCGACCAGGGAAAATCCCAAATTACTCTACTTGAGCAAGGAAGAGCTGATGCGGCATGAAGCCGCTGGCGTGACCACGGAGTTATTCCCGAAAACCATGCAAGTGTCAGGCGTAGCGCTGCAACTGAGCTACCATTTCGAGCCCGGCAGTCCACGCGATGGCGTCACTTTGACGGTACCCTTGTTCTCACTCAATCAGCTCTCTGCAGACCGTTGCGAGTGGCTGGTGCCGGGCATGCTCAAGGAAAAAGTGCATCTGCTGATCAAGTCACTGCCACAAAAAATTCGCCGTCATTGTGTGCCACTACCGAACTATGCAGCAGGGTTTTGTGAGCGTAATGAATTTGGCAGTGGTAATTTTCTCGATGCCGTCATTGCCGATATCCGTGAGCAGACTGGCCTGATCTGCATGAGTACCGATTTTAAATTTGAGACCATTCCAGTACATCTGACCATGAATTTCAAGATGATCGATGAACATGGCCGCCAGCTGGAAATGGGGCGCAATCTGGTCACTTTGCGGGCCGAGTTTGGTGGTCAGGCCCGCGAAAGTTTTCAACGTATTGCCAGTGCAGAAAAGCTGAGCTTACTTGATTCCGGTAAAAATGTCGCTCTTGCAGCTGCGGCAAAAAAATCGTCGTCGGTCATTGCCAGTTCGCAGGCAGGTTCTGTGTCTGCCTCACATTCACCTTCGCGCGCGCGCGCTGCTGCCGGAGCTGCCGGTACAACGCCGGCATTTCAGTTGCAGCAGGAAAAACTGACTGGCTGGACCTTTGACAGCCTGCCAGAGTTACTCGAGGTACAGCAGGGAAAACAGACCCTGATCGGTTACCCGGCGCTGGTTGACAAAGTAACGCACTGCTACATCGAGGTTTTTGATGATCCGGATGAAGCGGCGCGGGTACATCGTATTGGCTTACGTCGGCTGTTTGGACTGCAGCTCAGGGAGCAAGTCAAATTTCTGGAAAAAAATATCCCTGGCCTGCAGCAGATGGGGATGCAATTCATGGCTTTGGGTTCGCAAGAGGAATTGCGCGAGCAAATCGTCCAGGTGGCGCTGGAGAGTGCCTTTTTACAGCACCCGCTACCAACGAATTCAGGAGAGTTCAATCAGCGCCGCGATGCGGGAAAGGCGCGCCTGAACTTATTGGCCAACGAAATTGCCCGACTCGCGGCGCAAATACTCTCTGAATATCACGGTCTTCCTAAAAAACTGCAGGCATTGAAAGCGCACAGTCAGGCCGCGAGCGATATGCAAGGCCAATTACAGATGCTGATTAATAAAAATTTCATTGC
Source organism: Oxalobacteraceae bacterium (assembly GCA_947466695.1). Classification (GTDB taxonomy): domain Bacteria; phylum Pseudomonadota; class Gammaproteobacteria; order Burkholderiales; family Burkholderiaceae_D; genus Undibacterium. The sequence continues at coordinate 2,321 of CANIFC010000150.1, forward strand.
AGATAATGACTTTACCCAGCTGTCACATTTTCCCCGTTATCTCAAGGCCATCACGGTAAGAATGGATAAGTTGCGGGCTGATCCGGCGCGAGACGCCAAACTGCTGCTCGAATGGAATTCGGTGGCGCAGCCATGGCAACGGGCGCCACGTAAGAGCGGTCCCGATGCCGATCCTAAACTGCAGGAATTTCGCTGGTTACTTGAGGAGTTGCGCGTTTCACTCTTTGCCCAGGAATTACGAACGCCCATGCCGGTCTCGGCCAAGCGGCTGCAGAAAGTCTGGGAAAGTTTTCAAAGGTAATCAGACCAGAGGCACATTTCAAGCTGAGTGAAGTGCGCCTCTTTTTGCCAGTGAGAAGGCTAGATGGAGAGCGTACCAGAATCAGAAACTGGTAAGGAATTGCTAATCCGGGAAAATAGCTGGTCATAGCGATAGCGCTCGCCAGTCTCGTTCGTCTTTTGACGATTTTCAAGAAAAGCATTGTCAATAACTTGCCAGTCGGTGTCGTTAAGTACCTGTCTGGCAACGGGAAGAATCTGTTCTTCTTCTGTGCGCATATGGGCATGATAAAAATGGACATATTGCTCGACAAGTGCATGAAAATGCGGAAATGATTCAAGACCGTCAAATTCAACGGCGAGCAAAGCGTCCAGTAAACGGTGCGCCAGCAGTTCTCCGTTGGCGTGCTGTTCTACGAGTGCATCGATTTCACTGTCTAGCTGATGGGTCCGTTGCTGAATTTTAGCAAACAGGTACTGATCCTCTTTCGGATGATGTACCCGTTCAGGATAATGAATAATAAAGTAGAGCATGGCGCGACACAGGCTCAGGTCAGGTGGTGTGTCAGAGTTTGGGGCAGCGCGAACGATATAAAGCAAGCCATCAATGACGGTTGACAGGTGCTTATGCTCTTCTTCAATGATACCGATTGCGGCCGGAGGACTAATTCTGATGGACATGTTGGACTTTCCTGAAGAGGTATTGTTACCTTATTCTTTCTTCTCAGGACGCATTTGATGCGCATCAAGCTTGCCTTGCAAAGTGCGCTGTTTCTGTCACCAGTGTCGGTTTTGCAGAAATAAATACATGCTCAAGCCTCATCATGACTTCTGATGAGGCTTTTTATACTCACTTTGCCGCTTCGTCACTTCATGCATCAATCGGTAGCTCGATTGATGGCTTTATTATCCGTTCATCATCATCAAGCCGGGTGTGTGTCACTGGCGTTTTGCCTGAATCGCTTCGATGTAATCCATGATCTTGTTCATGCGGGCGAAAACTGCCTGATAGGGTGCTGGCGAAGCCAGGTCTACTCCTGCCGCTTTGACCAGTTCATAGGGATAAGCCGAACCTCCCGCTTTCAGGATATTAAGGTATTTATTTTTTGCGCCAGATTTTCCCTTGAGAATGTCGTCTGCAAACATCGATCCTGCCGCGATTGAAGTGGCATATTGAAAGACGTAAAAGCTATTATAAAAATGCGGGATATAGGCCCATTCGGTTGCATACAGGTCATCAATCTTCATGGCACCATCCTTGTCGCCGTGGTAGCGCTTCAGGATGTCGCCGTAAATCTTGGTCAGGGCTGCGCCGGTGACCGATTCGCCTTTATCAACTTTGGCGTGTACGATGCGCTCAAAATCGGCAAACATGGCTTGACGGAAGAAGGTCCCACGAATATTCTCCAGCGCTGAACCTAGATAAAGCAAGCGCTCGTCATCCGATTTGGCGACCTTGAGCATGTGATCAAGTAAAAAGACTTCGTTAGTCGTGGAAGCAATTTCAGCAGTGAAGATGGGATAGTCGGCACTGATGAATGGCTGGGCTTGATTCGCTAAATAGGAATGCATCGCGTGACCCCACTCATGGGCAAGGGTCGAGACAGATGCGTAGTCATCGTTATAATTAAGCAACAAATAAGGATGAACGTCGTACGCCGCGCCATTCATGTAAGCGCCAGAACGTTTTTTAGAACGTGGATAGACATCAATCCAGCGTTCGGTTGTCGCTTTGGTCATTGCCTTGACATAGTCGTCACCGAGCGGCTTGACGGAAGCGAGCATCAACTGATTACCTTCCTTGATCGGAAATTTCAGGTCGCTATTCACCAGCGAGGGATACATGTCATGGTATCCAAGATCTGGCAAGCCCAGCATCTTGGCGCGCAGCCTGAAATAGCGGTGCAGAGTAGGAAGGTTGGCCTGGGTCTGGCTAATGAGGGTGTCGTAGACTTCGCGTGGCAGCTTGTTGCCGTCGAGTGCCTGGGTCAGTGAATCAGGATAGTTTCTCACCTTGGCATAGGCTGCGTCCTTTTTGAGCATCTCATAAAAAGTCACGCCATAACTGCGCTCAAATTCTTTCCATTTACCCCAGAAAGCATCAAATACCAGTTTGCGGTCTTGCCGGTTATTGGATGAACGGTATTTGGTGTAAGCGGACTGGTCGATAACGATTTCCTGACCAGTAGACAGCGTTACTTTAGGCCAGGGCATCTCTGAATTGGAGAGGGTGGAATACACCGCGCTGGCGGTATTGGTGGCCATGCCGAAGGTGGCGATCAATTCTTCACCTTTTTTATCCAGGGTATGACTGGCGCTGCGCAACAGGTTGTCTATTGTGTGGCTGTAGATGAGTAATGATTTATCTTTCGCCAGATAAGCCCTGACTTTTTTCTCACCCATTGCCAGAATTTCCGGGCGCACAAACGAGGTCGCCTGTTCGAATTGGCTGCCAAGTACATCGGCGCGTTGTTTTAATTCGAGACCGGCAGTAGCGCCAGTATCCTGATGATGCGACTGCGAGGCGTAGCTGGCGATGCGGGCATAGCGCTTGAGAAGATCGGTATTTAAATCCATACACGTTTTAAAACTATTGAGAGAGTCTCCCAAATGCGTGTTACAGCCAGCTATTTCTGTCAATTGCGTCTGTAGCATGAGGACATCTTTATCAAAAGCAGCTCCATTTGCGTATAAATCCTGCAAATTCCAACGATATTCTTCGGTATCAGCCGCGAGCGCAAACTGGGGTAGGGCCAAAGGGAATGTCAGTGCGACGGTGAACAAGCTGCGAATTATATACTTATGCATGGCATCTCTTCGAATGGGGAAAGTGTGGGGGATAATTATTTTTAATTATAATAACGATAATTTCATCAAAAATTGCATGAACGGAGGGTGTCTGTAGCTTAATGTCGATGACTTTAACCGCGTACCATTTTTGAGTGAATTGTTGCCAGATAAAAAGTTTTTTTTTACTCTTTACTCAGTTAGCTCAATATGCATTCTGAGCCAAAACAATTCGTTCGTCAGGTAAATGTGAAAATATTTTTTCTTTATTGATCTTGATTACGAAACTTGTTTATGAAAAAGTGTGAATTGTAGGTGGCTATACGTCAAATGTTGAATAATAAATACAGTGACAAATTACTAAATTATTTGAGTGCTGTTCAAAGCAAAACAAAGCAAAGCACAGCAAAGCAAAGCAAAACAAAACAAAGCAAAAACATTGGATTGATAAACTTTTCAGATTGAAAACTATTGTGAGAACAACTCGCCGTGGAATGAATTTCACGATTAGCCCGCTTTGCTTTCAGTGATAAAAGTGAAGACGGAGCAGGTAATTTTATGTGGATTGACACGGAAAAATGCAATAATAAAATTATTACCATATAAAAATTAACTAAAATGCATTTTTTACCAGATAACGTGTCGCAATGAAGTTGACTGATATCATTCGCCTGCTGGTCTTATCAGCCATCTGGGGCGCCAGTTTTTTATTCATGCGCATTATTGCTCCGGTACTCGGTAGCATACCGACCGCGTTTTTCCGTGGTTTTTTTGCAATGGCGGGTCTGTTTTTCCTTCTTTTTCTGCTGCGTACACGTTGGGACTTTAAAGGTAAGTTGCGTCCCGTATTGGCGCTGGGCGTGATTAATTCTGCGATTCCCTTTGCCATGTACAGCATCGCAGCGCGGGTCTTGCCAGCCGGTTACTCTTCCATTCTGAACGCGACGGCGCCACTGATGGGCGTCGTGATTGGCGCCTTATTTTTTGCGGAAAAAATTACTTTGTCAAAAGCGTTAGGTGTTGTGCTGGGTATTTCAGGAGTGATCGTACTCACCCGTACCGGTCCGGTAGAAATGACCTCGGGTGTCATTATCGGAGCCGGCGCGTGCCTTGTGGCCACTGCCTGTTACGGCTTGGCCGGATTCCTGACCAGACGCTGGATTGTTGAGCGGGGTGGGCTTGACAGTAAATTGGTTGCAATGGGAAGCCAGTTAGGCGCGACCGTTGTGCTTTTCCCCGTGTTTGCCGTCAGCTCCGTACTCCATCCGGTAGCCAGTTGGGGCGGTTCGGGGGTCTGGTTCGCCATGGCAGCACTGGGTTTGATTTGTACGGCTTTCGCCTACATCCTTTATTTTCAATTGATTGTCAATATCGGTCCGGTAAAATCCCTGATGGTCACTTTTTTGATTCCCTTGTTTGGTGTCCTGTGGGGCGCATTATTTCTCGGCGAGCAAATTGGCCAGGCGCATGCTATCGGCGGCGTCCTGATTGCCTCGGCGGTATTTGTTGTGCTGCGACCGACACGATCCTCATAACAGAATTTTCGTGCGAAAAAAAAGGTGCCGATTGAACCGGCACCTTTTTTATTGATTTAATAACGTTTAGTCGTCTTGATAATTACTTCGTGAGGGGCTTTAGCAATAAATTTTTTATAAAATTTCACTGGCGTGATCTGCCAGACGTGAGCGTTCACCCCGCGCCA
>CANIFC010000151.1 GCA_947466695.1 Oxalobacteraceae bacterium
GCCCTTCACACTGTATTGCCAGCGCGTCCTTGTGCCTGGCGGGAATTGACATTCTGCCTTTAGCATCAAGATTGAGTGAAGACGCCCCTTGAAACACGTTTTTGCCTTTGCCTCGAATTGTCCGGAAGTACCTCGAAATAGTGAAAGTAAATCCACAGCGACCCACATTTTCACACTTTCACCCACTTTAGAGGAGGACTTGCGCACGGTCAAGCAAATTAATGTTTCGAAATATTAAATTCTTTAATGAAGTCAATGACTTAGCGTATTTTCTTAAATAAACTAAAAAAGAGAATGTCCCAATGAATTAGAGACTTACGGTGGGGAGTGAAAGTGCTACTTTACATATAAACATGTGTTTAACTAAAGAAACCGAAGAAAAATAATGGCACACAAGAAAAATATTAAAACAACAATTCCTTTTCCTGCCTGTGCAGCAGTTGCAAAAACTCATGTTCAGGAACTGCCTTGCTGAAATAAAATCCCTGATATTCGTCGCAGGAAGACTTTAGCAGCGTTTGTAACTGGGTACCCGTTTCCACTCCTTCAGCAATCACTTTTAAGCCCAGCGTATGCGCCATGGCGACGATTGCCAGCACGATCGCCGTATCATTGGGGTCATGCGGAATCTCATTGATAAAAGAACGGTCTATCTTGACACTGTCAACCGGAAAGCGCTTTAAATAAGCAAGTGAAGAATAACCCGTGCCAAAATCATCAATCGAAAGAGTGAAACCGGCTTTTTTCAAACCATCCATGAGGGCGATCGCCTGTTCCCGGTTATGCATCACCATACTTTCGGTGATTTCAAACTCAATGCTATGAGGGTCAACGCGCCAAAAATCAATGACAGCCTGAACATCTTCCAGCAAATGGACATCATTGAACTGCGCGCCCGATAAGTTAATTGCCACCCGGCCGAAAGTCTGGTCCGCCGCCCTGAAGGCAAGAATGTCACGACAGGCAATATCGAGCACCAGCATTCCCATACGTCCGACCAGACCGGCCTCTTCAGCCAACGTCATGAATTCTCCCGGAAGTAAAATGCCGCGCTCAGGATGATTCCATCGCACCAGAGCCTCGGCACCGACAATTCTGCCCGTGACGACCGACACTTTGGGTTGATAGTAAACGACGAACTCGCGCCGCTCAAGGGCCCGGCGCAACCGTCCCTCAAATGCCAGCCGCTCGATGGTATGCACATTCATTTCAGAGGCATAGAACTGGTAGTTATCTTTGCCTTTATTTTTCGCACGGTACATCGCAATATCGGCATTTTTCATGAGGGTTTGCGCATCGCCGCCATCATCGGGATAAGTGGCAATACCGATACTGGCGCTCAACTGGCATTCCTGACCATGAATTTCAAAGGGCAATGCTGCAGCAACCAACAGTTTACCTGCGATATCGCTGAGATCTTTAGGATCGCTATAGTGATCCACCAATAAAATAAATTCATCACCACCAACGCGGGCAACGGTATCAGTGCCGCGCAGGCATTGCTGGAAACGCTGAGCGACTTTGGCAAGCACGAGGTCACCCTCATCATGTCCAAAGGTGTCATTAATAGTCTTAAAACGGTCCAGATCAAGAAATAACACGGCTAATCTGGTTTGATTACGACTGGCGTGGGCCAGCGACTTTGACAGATGCTGATTATATAAAAAGCGATTGGGCAAACCAGTCAGTTCATCGTAATGCGCCAGTTTTAATACTTTCTCTTCCGATCGCTTGCCATCAATCGCAATGCTGGCAATGTCTGTCGTGATTTTAATAAAATTAAGCGCATCACCATTCAAGGGCTCTTTTGACACGGTAAAAAGAGTGAAAGCCCCTTGCAAATGTCCGTTCTTACCCATGATGGGCCATGACCCACAGGCAAAAAAATCCCGCAAAGTTTCTATTTTATTAACAAATTGCATGGAGGAAGAGTTCTGTATGTCAGTGGTCCAGATTGGTTTTGCAGCCAATACCGCCTCGCTCCAGACACCGCTGCCGTAACTCATCGCCGTACCTGGCAATTGTTGCTTCAGTACCTGAGGAAAATGATCTCCGATCACTTGTTTAAAGCAACGCTGGCTTTCATCCAGCAGCTGTATTCCGCAGCACCATTGCGGCATCATTTTTTCAATGAACCGGCAGGTTTCTTCCAGTATGAGCAGTAAATTTTCACTACTGCCAATGAGTTGCAGCAACTGGTTCTGCCCCTCCAGCAAATGTTCAACATATTTTCTCGCACTGACATCGCGCATCATACAAAAAACCAGCTTTTCATCACCGATGTCAATCTGACTCAAGCTCACTTCGTTGTATAGCGTGATGCCCTTACGCTTCATGACCCAGTCAAAACGTTGTGGAACGCCAACAAAGACACCATCAAAAGCACGATCAAAGGCACCATCAATAAACAGCTTTACAACAGCATGGTTATGGTCCCCGGGTTGCGTTAACCCAGGTTGAAAGTCCTGGGAAAACTGTCCGACAGATTTACCAAGCAACTCCTCACGCGTACTCAGACCTAAAAGACTCAGTGCGCATTTGTTACAGTCTACATAAACGTAGTTGCGGTTAATGAGGAAGATGGCGTCTTGTGCATCAAAAAATAGCAGGCGATACCGGCTTTCGCTGTCTGCAAGCGCGCTTTTTGACGCACGCAAATGGGTAATTTTTCTTAAAATGAATGCAGCAAGAAGCAAGATAAAAAGGATCGTCATCAAAGAGAAAAAAAACTTCTGGCGACTGCGCTGCGTCCACTCCTGCAAAATATCATTCACATTACGAGCGTAAACCAAGGTAAGCGGGAAGTCGGGCATTTTTCGGTAGGTATAAATAAGACTGGCATCCCCGCCATCGACTGGCGCATCCACAACAGTGCCTTCGGCCGAGTCAGATTGAATTGCAGCGACGACAGGTGATAAATTCAATTTTCCGCTACTAGCCCGCTCTTCATAAGGGACACGCAGATACCGGTCACCCTCACTATTGTGCAAGGAAATCACCGTGTTGCTATCTTTGGCAAGACGGTCATAAAACTCCTTGAAATAGCCCAGATTAATGTCAGTTTGTATTAGCCCGAGATATTGACCTCGCGCATTATAAATATTTTTTGCAACCGGCAAGACCTGACCCTGAGTACGCGGGAACAAAATGGGCCTGCCGACGATAACGTTTTTATCTTCAGGATGCCCGAGCAAAAACAGGACGTGCGGCTCGAGATGCAGATCAAGTGACTCTACCGGAAACTTGAAGGAACTCGCCCACAAGATCCCGGGCGGACTGATGACAGAGATGGATTGTAAAAATTGAGAATCCTGACGCTGATTGATCAAGACCTGTCGTGTTGACGCCTCACTTTTCAATACTTGCTCGTTGGCCTGAATTTCTTCGGCCGCAGCACCGATTGCCCGCGTTGCATCCTGCAGGATACGGTTGGCATGTTCCTCGAGTATCCGTGCCGCCAAAAAACTATTTTCTTGCGCCGAAGCAAGCGTACTCAACTTATCCTGGGCGATCGACCACCAGGTCTGGGCCAGGACGGCCGTAACAATCAGGCTGACACACAATAGCAGCACCACCTTCGGGGTATCCCTTGGCTCACGGTGGTGAATAATTCTCTCCATGCACAACCTTTAGTTCCGGGAAAACGAGGTTAGAAAATAATAATCAGAGTGGTGACAGGCAGAGCAATTGGCAAGAACAGGTCATTTCCGACTCGCATCAGGCAGAAAATAAATGATGTTTAGTGAGTGTTTTTGAATGACAATAAACCACCGTCCCGGAAGTGTAACATCCGGGAAAGCCGATTTTTGTATACTGGAAGAAAATGATGCCAGTCAGATACACGATTGGCACATAGTGAGTACATCCACGCACGTGGTGCTTGAGACCACCATGCGTATAAAAAGTGAAGCAGGCCGATAGGCCGGATTCTGTTACGGCACCTGGCATTGCTGCCTCATGCTATGACAATCATTCCTCTAGGCCGGGGATTACTCCCAGGCTCAAGCTTTCTACCCGCACGCTCCGCGAGCCGCCTCAACGCGTGCCTATTTGAAATTGCTCCGGGTGGAGGTTACCGCGTTTCACCGTAACTTAATACGCTCGTCTCTGTGGCCCTATTCCTCGTCTTATACCTCAGCTTGCGCCCTGGCTTTCAACGTACGGCCGTTAGCCGTCACCCTGCCCTATGGAGTCCGGACCTTCCTCCCGCCATCATGCACAACATGATGACCAGCGATTGTCTAGCCTGCTTCGGGCGCTATTGTATCAGCATGCCGCCGCCGGCGGTTCAGATTTGCCCCCTAGAAAACGCATAACGCTCAGCTTTTGACACAAACTACCGGACGCAGCGCGCAGTTTCTGGTAGCGTAGCACTTTCCATAAAATTATCTTCCTGCTATGTCTATCTCCCGCTCTGGTGGTCAACTAGTTGTCGATGCACTGCAAGTTCACGGTGTCGATATTGTTTTTGGAGTACCTGGTGAAAGTTATCTGCCGGTACTCGATGCCTTGCACGACAGCAAAATACGCTTCATCATCAACCGTCAGGAGGGTGGTGCTGCCTTCATGGCTGATGCCTATGGCAAACTGACCGGGCGTCCCGGCATCTGTTTTGTCACCCGCGGACCTGGTGCCACCAATGCCTCGATCGGCGTGCATACCGCCTATCAGGACTCAACGCCGATGATTCTCTTCGTCGGGCAGGTCGGTAACGATTTTGTCGAACGCGAGGCATTTCAGGAAATTGACTATCGCCGCATGTTCGGTCCAATGGCCAAATGGGTGGCGCAGATTGATCGCGCCGAACGTATCCCGGAATACATTGCGCGCGCCTTTCAGGTCGCCACCAGCGGGCGCCCGGGTCCGGTGGTACTGGCGCTACCGGAAGATTGCCTGTCAGCGCTGACCGAGGCGAGTGATACACGCCGTTACACGCCGGTGCAAGCCTGCGCCTCGGAATCACAAATTGCCCAATTACGCCAGCAACTGAGTGCAGCGCAGCGCCCTTTACTACTGATCGGCGGCAGTGGCTGGGACACCCAGGCCTGTCAGCACGTTGCCCAATTTGCACAGGCCAATCAGTTACCGGTCGCCTGCGCATTCCGCTTTCAGGATCTCATTGATAACGCTCACCCCCACTATATTGGCGACGTTGGCATCGGCATCAATCCCAAGCTGGCCCGGCGTATCACCGAGTGCGATTTACTCATCGCCATCGGCCCGCGTCTGGGCGAAATGACGACAGGTGGCTATACCCTGCTGGAAGCGCCGGTCCCGAAACAAACGCTGATTCACATCCACAGCGATGCGCTGGAGCTCGGACGGGTGTATCAGGCTGACCTGATGATCAATAGCGGCATGAAGGAAATCGCGCAGACACTAGCCCGGATGCCACCCGTTGATACAGGTGCGTGGCAACACTCGGTAGCAGCCGCCCGCTCAGAACTGATTGCATGGCAACAGGAACCGGCTATTTTTGAGCAAGAGCAGGCAGCGCTGAATCTCTGGCAGGTCGTGCAGGACATTGAGGCGATGGCACCGGCCGATACCATCATTAGCAATGGTGCCGGCAATTACGCCACGTGGGCGCACCGTTACTACCGCTACGGTGGTTTCAGGACCCAGCTGGCACCGACATCAGGAGCGATGGGCTACAGCGTCCCCTCTGGCGTTGCTGCGAAAATCATTCATCCGGAACGGACCGTCATCACCTTTGCCGGTGACGGTGAATACATGATGAATGGCCAAGAACTGGCGACGGCCGTGCAATACAAGGCCGGCGTCATTATTATTGTGTTCAACAACAATATGTTTGGCACCATACGCATGCACCAGGAAAAGGAGTTCCCTGGCCGCGTTTCCGGCACCCAATTGCATAATCCCGATTTCGCCGCCCTGGCGCGCGCTTATGGCGCATCCGGCGAGATCGTCAATGCCACCGCAGAGTTCGCTCCCGCGCTACAAAGGGCACTGACCCACACCCGTACTCACCAACTACCAGCGCTCATTGAATTGCGTTATGACGGCAACCTGATCACTCCGGGCGCGAGTCTGCACACCTTGCGCCAACTGGCGCTGGAGAGCGGCAAGTAAACCGAGATCATTCAGAAGTTCGCCACCCGTGTGAAGAGTAGCCTGTGTGCGGGTCTGTGCGGAGGTCGGTATGGAGCGCGGTCCGCAACCCCTGATGGGGTGTGCGGACCGGCGTCATTGCGTCATTACGTCTTTGCGCTTGCTGTATTCCATTAGTGCAGTCTACAACCTAGTCAAATTTCGAGAAATCTGGCTTACGTTTTTGAAAGAATGCAGCAAACGCTTCTTTCGCTTCAGGGGCGTTGAGCATGAGGGCAAAATGCTGATTTTCCTCAACCATCTTCGTGGCAACGTCCTGCGGCTGGTTACCTTTCATCAGCCGCTTGGTGGCACGGATTGAGGCTGCCGGCAAGGCCGCCAGTTTCGCTGCCTGCTGGAGTGCATACGGCATCAGCTCAGCGAGCGGCAGAACGCGATTGACAAAACCCATCTCATAGGCTTCCTGGGCGGTAAATGGCTCGCCGAGCATCAGCTTTTCGGCTGCACGCTGATAGCCGACAATTTGCTGAAAAATCATGCTGGAAGCAAATTCAGGGCAGAGACCCAGCTGTGTAAACGGCATCGACAGTCTGGCATTATCAGCCAGATAAATCAGGTCACAATGCATCAGCAAGGTTGTACCAATTCCCACCGCCGCACCCGAAACGGCGGCAATAACCGGCTTCGTTGCGTGATTCAGGGCCTGCATAAACTGGTACACAGGCGGCACGCCGGAAGCGGCGAGCGTGGCGCCATTTTTGATGAAATCTTCCAGATCATTACCTGCGGTGAAAATCTCTGGCTTGCCAGCGATTACGATTACCCGCACCCCAGTGTCGGCGTCGGCCTCTTTTAATGTATCAGCCATGGATTGGTACATGGCCGAGGTAATGGCATTTTTCTTTTCGGGGCGATTAAAACTGATGGTTAAAATACCGTTTTCTTTTTGCGTCAAGATATCCATGTTTTTCCTTTTTTTTGTAAAAAAATAAGCC
>CANIFC010000152.1 GCA_947466695.1 Oxalobacteraceae bacterium
AGCGGCCAAAAAAGGCCACCATTCCGGCAGGATCAAAGCCGGTATCACGCAAGATCTGAAAACCCACGCGGTCGGCTTCGCGTTCCGCTTCACGGGTAAAATTAATTTGCCGCTGCAAGGCAACACCCTGGCCACCGATAATGACGGCCATGGCAGCATCCGGACTGGCCCGCGCTGCCAGCGCACCGATCAGCAAGGAGGCCAGCGGAATGAGTACATCCAATTTTTGGCTGCCGATCATGCGCGCGATATGGCGCTGCGTAACGTGACCAATTTCATGTCCCATCACAGAGGCTAGCTCGGATTCCGACTGGGCCGCCAGGATCAGGCCGGAATGAAAGCCGATGAAGCCGCCAGGAAACGCAAAGGCATTAAGCACCGGATCACGCACGGCAAAAAATTCGAAATTGTAATTGGCCTCGCCTCTGGCATCGGGACGTTTTTCCAGCATGGAGTCACCGAGCTTGTTGAGATATTCAGAGATAGCAATATCGTCCATGTAATCGGGGTCACGGCGGACGAATTGCATGATTTGCTCACCGAGTTTTCGCTCCATGAGGGGCGACAAATCCCCGCGCGCAGAGTCACCCAGAGTCGGCAGATTTTGCGCTACGCTGATACTGCAAGTCATGCTGGCCGACGCCAGGCAAAAGCTTAGCAAGCAAAAACGACGCTTCATACCCAGATTGAACTTAAGCACTAATTTCATTTCAGAAAAAGAGAGTTTTGATTTCACAATGCTATGATACCCAATAATGGAATTCGTTCCGGTCTGCATGATGACTTATTTATCTCTTTTCCTCTTTAATTTTACTTTCCAATTCATGACAAGCTCAGCCAACAAAGACGGTCTCACCCATTTTGACAGCACAGGCCAGGCGCACATGGTCGATGTCGCCGGCAAACAGGATACACACCGCATTGCCGTCGCCACCGGCACTATTCGCATGAAACAGGCCACCCTGGACATTATTGAACAAGGCAGCTCAAAAAAAGGCGATGTCCTGGGTATAGCGCGAATTGCCGCGATCATGGCCGCTAAACGGACCAGTGACCTCATTCCGCTCTGCCACCCGCTGGCGATCACCCGGGTGAACGTCACATTAACGGTTGACGCCACCCAGTGCGCCGTGCACTGTACGGCGCAAGTCGAAACGGTCGGCAAAACAGGCGTTGAAATGGAAGCGCTCACTGCCGTGCAGATCGGTTTGCTGACGGTCTACGATATGTGCAAGGCGGTCGACCGCGGCATGGTCATGTCGGATATTCGTGTCATGGAAAAACATGGCGGAAAATCGGGTGACTGGGTCAGCAGTATGGATTAAGAAATAAAACAATGTCGTGACCCCGGTCATTGCGCAAACACGCCCTGACCTTCAGTATCAGCGCGTTCATACTCATCGTCACGTTTATCGGCCAAGAGGCAATGAACACCGCAAAGCACAGAAAGAACACATGAAAAATCCTACAGAAATCATCTCACTGGACGAAGAGTCTCGCCGGCTCGATGCCTGGTTTCTGATGCTGGGGAGCCTGTCTCACTGCTTGTGGTATGGCACTGAACTGCCGGAAATGCTCGAAGATTTCTGCCAGATACTGGTGGAAAAGGCCGGTTATGACGCAGTTGACATTGAACTGCCGCAGCACAATCAAAGGGTTAGCTTGCGTACTGAAACACATTTACCGGCAACTAGTACTGCAGCAACTCTTGAGATCCCCCTTGACACCGGCAATGGCAGCATTGGCCACCTGAGAGCGAGCGCAGGATTTGATCTGGCAGTGGGTAGCGAGGCCCATCATCTGATAACCCGGTTGGGGAAGGAACTGGGCAGCGCGATAACGGCATGTATGCAGCGCAGTGTTCAAGAGCAGACACAAGCACAAGAACAGAATCAAGAGCGGAGCCAGAAACAACATCAGCAAGCTGTCAAAACCCAGCCGGATTTACACATCGAGTTGGGTATACTCTCGCTGGCAGTCGCCCAGAGTCCGTTTGCCGTTGCCATTACCAACGCAGCCGGGCAACTGGAATATTGCAACGCCAGCTTCACCGCCATGTCGGGTTTCACCCTGGCAGACGGTCTGCAGACACCGGTGTTGTGGAGCGTGGGAGACGGTTTTGATGACACCCGCAAAGAAAAATTTACCACTCTGCAGCCGGGTGCGCACTGGCAAGCGGAAATTTTAAGCCGGCGTAAAGATCTGTCGCTGTATTGGGAGCGGCAGATTATCTCGCCCTTGCACGACTCTGACGGTAACTTAAGTCATCTGGTTGCGCTCAAGCAGGACATCAGTGTCAGCAAGCACCAGCACAAGGATGTCGAGCAAGCGCTTTTATTGCGCGAACAAGCCCTGGTATCGAGCAGCAACGGCATCATGATCACCCGCAGTGATGATCATGACCACTCCATTGTCTATGTCAATCCGGCCTTTGCCCGCATCACCGGCTACAGCGCAGAAGAAGTCATTGGTCGCGAGGGTCGCTTTCTGGTCCGTGACGATCTGGCGCAACCGGGCCTGGCCGAAATCCGCACGGCGTTGCGTGAGCGGCGTGAAGGCCATGCCTTGCTACGCAACTATCGCAAAGACGGTTCGCAATTTTGGAATGAACTCACTATTTCACCGGTAAAAGACGCCAGCGGCGCAGCGACGACGCATTTTGTCAGCGTCATCAATGACGTCAGCGAACGCATCAACTATCAAAAAGAACTTGAATATCAGGCGACACACGACAGCCTCACCGGCCTGGCCAACCGCAATTTACTCAACGACCGCATCACGCAGGCCATCGCCTGGGGCAAACGCCAGGGCGCGACAGTTGGTCTGCTGCTGCTGGATCTGGATCACTTTAAACTGATCAATGACGGTTCCGGACACGGTACCGGCGACGTCGTGCTGCAGGAGGTTGCGCGCCGCCTGTCCTTGTGTGTGCGCGAAACCGATACCGTTGCCAGGCTGGGTGGCGACGAGTTTGTTATCGTCCTCACTGACCTGCCCGGTAACGACGATGCCAGCGGTATCGCAGAAAAAGTGCTGGAAGCCTTGTCCCGTCCTTTTGAAGCCGGCACGCAGGATATGCGCGTGACCGCCAGTATCGGCATTTCTCTCTTTCCACGCGATGGTGAAAATGGCGAGACTTTACTGCGCTACGCCGACATTGCCATGTACCGGGTAAAAGAACATGGGCGTAACAGCGTGCGCCAATTCATCCCCGAGATGAGTATCACCGCCATCAGTCGCCTCAACATGGAAGGCGCGCTCAGGCGCGGACTGGAACGCGGTGAATTCACCCTGCATTACCAGCCAAAAATCAATCTGCAGACACAAAAAATTACCGGTGCAGAGGCGCTGATACGCTGGCACCATCCGCAAATTGGCTTGATACACCCGATTGAGTTCATCCCTCTCGCGGAGGAAACCGGACTCATCTTGCCACTGGGAGAATGGGTGCTGGAAACGGCATGCAAACAGCAACTCGCCTGGCAGGCACAAGGTTTGCCACCGTTAAAAATTGCCGTCAATATGTCGTCCAGGCAGTTTCGCCAGGAAGACCTGGCTGAAAGGGTGACGGCAATTTTCTCCAGTACCGGTGCCGCGCCCGAAGACTTCGTCATCGAACTGACCGAAAGCATGGTCATGCAAGACGTGGAGAGTACCTTGATTACCCTGCGCGCCTTGAAAAATCTTGGCGTCGCCATCTCGCTCGATGATTTTGGCACTGGCTATTCGAGCTTGTCGTATCTGCGAAAATTTCCCATTGATGAACTCAAGATCGACAAATCCTTCATCAACGATATTCATAGCAATCCCGACGATGCCGCAATCGCCAGCGCCATCGTCGCCATGGCACTGAGCCTGGGCTTACAAGTCGTGGCTGAAGGGGTAGAGACCAGTGAGCAAGTGACGCTTTTAAAAGGCATGCGATGCCATCTGGTACAGGGCTATTATTTCGCCCGCCCGATGGATGTCGACAGTTTCACAGCCTATTTTCTCAGCAACCGCCTGACACTGCAGAACGGACTGCCAGCATGAAAAAATTACACTGGCACATAGGCTCAAGCGCGCAGTTATCGCATCTGCTGATACAAGCCACCCTGGAACAATCGGCTGCTATCGGCGGCAGTACCTTGTATCACATCATGCACGACGGCGAAGAGAAACTTGCCATTGCCCTGCCTGATGGACAGACACTGATCGTCGCTCTGGCGAACCCGGATAGCACGCATAGCCGGCGACTTGACGACACAAAAAAAGGCAGCGCCGTTTAAGGCGACCCTGCCTTTGCCGGTATCACCAGCTATCCCCTATCCCTTATCCCTTATCGGGCGGCGCTATCGCGTTTTGGCATCTGTTCAAACACAGTGCGATAGCGGCTATTGCGCGCTGACTGCGCCTTCCAGTAATCAAAATAAGCCGGATAGGCATCGGGGTGCAAACGCTGCAAGGTCAGCATCATGCGCCCGGCCTTGTCCGACTGCCCGTTCAGGACATAAACTTCCGCCAGTTTATTGAGTATATGGACAAAGCCAAAGCGCTGGCTCATACGTTCCAGCTTCGCAATGTCAGCCACCGACATGCCTTCTTGCGGCGTCATCTGCATCACTTCAAAATACGAAAAAAATTGCGGGAACAAGCTGATGGCTGGCGCCTGTAGTGACAATGACCGTGTTGCCTTTCCACTGATAGTCGCACCCGGGTCTTGACGCAAGATCTCAAATCCGGCGACGACACGCTGATAATCCAACGTCACGGCCAGCAATAAGAGAGAACAAGTGCCAGTCACCAAGATCACCGCGATGCGCGGAATGGCCATGGCCATAGCAGGCCAGCGTTGCTGGTGCAACACCCCCATCAACAGCGCACACGGAATCGAGACAAACGCGTACCACAAGGGAAACTCCACCAGGCTATGCAGAAAAACGGCAAGCAGAAAAAGCGTGGCAAAACGCACCGGCAATGCGGGCTTGATGCGCATGACACGCAGGCAGGTTTGCCAGAACCACCAGGCCAGCAGTGAAAAAATCAATATCGTCACTGGCAATCCAAGTTCGGCGGCAAAATTGAGCAGTAAATTATGTGAATGCTCGGCATAGGTCGTCGGGCTGAAATCGGCCGCTATGCGCACCTGCTCCGCGCCAAAGCCAAACCAGCCAACCCCCAACCAAGGATGGCTCATTGCCATCTGCCATGCCTGCTGCCACAGCACCAGACGCTCAGAGCGCCCTCCCGCACGTTCAATAGCAGAGCCGCTGGCAAAACCCAGCACCTGACCAATCTGCGGCATCGCGAGCACCAGGGCAATGTACACCACCAGCATCAACAGCAGCAAGCGACGGTCAACGGCTCGCTCACCCACTGGCCGCATGCCACACAGTACGACAAATACCGGCAGGATCATCCAGGCAATCCGCGATTGCGTCAGGACAATGCCCCACAGCAGCATCAGCGAGAGTGAAACGCTGGCCAGTGCCGTCAGGCGAAACGACTGGTACAGATACCATAAGGAGGCCAGCGCCAGACAAAACAGCAAAGCCAGCTGATTGGGTTGCGCGACATTGGCATAGGGTCGCATGAAGGCTTGCCCCTCGCGCGCAATGTACATCACAAAAGGCATGGCATTGATACCCGACATCTGTATCTGCTGCATCACCAGCGACAACAACGCCGCCAGCAGATGCATGAGGGCAAGACCGGTACAAAGCCGGGCAGCGCCATCCGGTGTTGCCGCCAGACTGGCACCCACAATGAGCGCCAGAGCAAAAAATAAGAAATAGATGAGCGGCAACGCCACATCAAACAAATCGCCAATAATTCCGACGGCAAGCTGCAGGATGACAAGTAAAAATAATCCTACCGGCAGTAGCAACACAGACGGAAAATGAAGCCGCCCGGCTGAACTCTTTGCCATATAAAAGAAAGCGCCAATGAGCCCGAGAAAAATCAGGATCTCATGGTAGTAGGTGCGTAAGGGATGAATATGGTGAGGGTGAATATAACTAAAGACACCCAGGGTACAAAATAGGAAAAGCGCAGTGGTTGCGTGTTTTACAGACGGCATGGGTGATAAACGGGTTTCTCAAAAAATATACAACCAATATAAAAACAAATTTTGTTACGTGTATGGTGAGCGAAAATCATCAACGGAACAATAATACTCTGCACTTTCTGATGAAATTTAAAAGAATAATTAAATTTACTTACAATTTAGTACAAGAAGGCGTTCCCCCTCTCAGGCAGCTTTCCTTATAGTCAAGACGGGCGGCTTCCGGATTATTAAGTAACTCATAGGCTTTGGCTCTATTTTGATATGGACGAAAATATTTCGGATTAAGCTTGATAGCATGTGAAAAATCATTCAACGCCTGTTCATAGCGACCCATGGCAAGATAGGCCGCACCCCGATCACTGTAAGCGTAACTAAACTCAGGATAAATAGCGATCGCTTTACTATAATCGTTAATTGCTTGCTGATAAAGTTTCAACTTTATCAGTGAATTTCCCCTGTTGTAGTAGATACGCTCAACTCCGGGTCGATCGTGCTTATCGCCAACCAGACGAGCCGCATCGTCCCATAACAACAAAGGATGTGAAAAAGTTGTCAGACGCAACCATGTCAACGGGAGCATACATAACGCGATCACTGTTAATAGTACGAATCCTCTTTTTGCTGAAATTTTTTGCATCAAAAACGGCATACTGATTAACAGGCCAAGCATCCATAAATAGCTACGGTAAATAACGAAAGTTTCCTGAATTCTGACTGTAGAAAACTCTGTCGCAAACAACAACCAAGGGCATAAGATAGCGAAACCAAACAAACCCCTTTTACCGCGCTGAAACAACAGATACACCGCAACCACAAAGTATGAAATAAAAACAATTAATGAAAAAAAACTTTTCAAAGTTCCTATTTGTGTAGAAAAATATTCTGCCATATCGACCGACATCCAAGATGGGCTAGGAATTATCCAGACCAGAAGATATTTAAAGAACAAAGAAAACTGCGTCAATATGGATAAC
>CANIFC010000153.1 GCA_947466695.1 Oxalobacteraceae bacterium
GATCTTGCGCCGCCATCCTTACATTGGCCGCCAGCCTGATGACGATCTGTTTGAACTGGTGATCTCGCGTGGCAAGACGGGCTATGTGGCGCTCTACAGTTTTGAAGAAGTACACGACGCGGTTCTGGTCCTGGCGATCAGGCACCAGCGCGAAGCTGGCTATGGAACAGCACGGTAATGTGTAAATGGGTGTTATTGGGTATTTTATTAGTTACGCTGTCGTAAATACTCAAATGAATGATCGCAATTTGCATTAAATTCCTTTTATTAATCAATGAATCAGCATAATATTTTCTGGCAAGTGATTATGAGAGTTTGCGATGATTGCCGATGAGAACAAAATCCGGAATTAATTTAAGTAGCCCATCAAAAGGAAACTAACATGCCAGAAATTGCAAGATTCTATGGAATGGTGATAAAAATGTTTTTTGGCGATCATCCGCCGCCACACTTTCATGTCGTTTACGGTGAATATGTCGGCTTATTTGACATTAAAACTTTTGAAATGATTGAGGGTGATCTACCAAAAAGAGCTAAAAATTTAGTCGTCGAATGGGCGAAGCTTAATCAGGTTGAGATCAAGGCCATGTGGGACAGTCAAGAATTTCATAAATTAAAACCCTTGGAGTAAGCAATGACCATACATAAGGTGCTATCAGCCAATGCTATTGACGAACATACCTTGCTGATTGAATTCGACAACCATCAATTGAAGAAATACGATGTCACGCCGTGGCTGGATAAGCCCGCATTCTCGCCCCTAAAAAACCCTACATTTTTTAAATCCGTTCAAGTCGAAAAAGGCGGCTATGCCGTACATTGGAATAGCGAAATTGATTTAAGTGAATATGAATTGTGGCGTCACGGTGTTCAGGCAAACTAGGAATGACCAACGACGAATACGACAAAGTAGAGTTACCCGCGCTAACGCAACTGCAACAGCTAGGCTGGACTTATCTGCACGGCGCGCAACTCGCCCCAGCCTTCTACGCAGAAAACGGCGAACGCGAATACTTTCGTGAGGTGGTACTGGAAAAACGGCTGAAGGCGGCGCTGCTGCGTATCAATCCGTGGATCAGCGACGAGAATCTGCGCAGGTGATGCGCGAGATTACCCATCCGACTGCTGCAACCTCGATGGAAGCGAACTTAACTCTGTGGCAGATGCTGGTGCATTACCAGTCGGTCGAGCAGGATTTAGGGCATGGCCGCCGTGGCCAGACCGTGCAGGTGATCGACTTTGATGACCTCGCCAACAATGAATATTTGTGCGTGAACCAGTTCAAGATCGAGGGCACGAATGAGACTGTCATCCCCGATATTTTGCTGTTCGTGAATGGCTTGCCGCTGGCGGTGATAGAAGCGAAATCGCCGTTTATCACCAACCCCATGGAAAAAGGCATAGACCAGTTGCGTCGTTATGCCAATCGCCGTGCGCCGCATGAAGATGAAGGTGCCGAGCGGCTGTTTAACTATAACCAGCTGATGGTGTGTACGCACAGGGATCAAGCGCGGGTTGGTACGATCAGTTCTGAGGTCGAGCATTACCTGGAGTGGAAGGACGCTTATCAACCCGTAGGGTGGGCACAGAGTCGTGCCCACCCTACGTTGAAGAATCTTGTGCGCCTTACGTGGTGACAAATGCTGTCGCAAATTCTCAAGAGACGTTGATCGCTGGTTTATTCAGTCACGCCAACTTCCTCGACCTGATCCGCAACTTCACCTTGTACGAACCTGTTGACAGGCGCATGGTGAAAAAGATTGCACGTTACCAGCAATTTCGCGCCGTGCATAAGACCATCCATCGCTTGAAGCATGGAGCTAGCAAGAAGGATAAGGGCGGCATCATCTGGCATACGCAGGGGTCGGGTAAATCCCTGACCATGGTGATGCTGGCGATTAAGATGCGCCGTGACCCCGCACTGCGCGATTACAAGCTGGTGTTCATCACCGACCGCACCCAGCTAGACCAGCAACTGACCGCGCAGTTTGAACGGGCGCAGGGCGAGACCGTGTATCACGCCGACTCGGTCGCGCATCTGAAAGAGCTGCTGGCCAAAGATAGCTCTGACCTGATTACGGCGATGGTGCAAAAGTTTCAGGAAGGCGAGCTGGCAGATTTTCCGCTGCTGAACAGTTCAGAGAAGATCATCGTACTGGCCGATGAGGCGCACCGCACGCAATACGGCTCTTTGGGCGTGGCGATTAATGCCGGTTTGCCCAACGCGCCGAAGATCGCCTTCACCGGCACGCCCCTGATCACGTCCGAAAAAACCACGCATGAGTTCGGCTCTTACATCGATACTTACACGATAGAAGAAGCGGTTGCCGATGGCGCGACTTGCCAGATTTTGTATGAGGGGCGCGAAGCCAAGACCAAGGTCACTGGCGACTCTTTGGATAAATTATTCGATGCCTACTTTGCCGACCGCAGTGCTGAAGACAAGGCCGCCATCAAGAAAAAGTACGGTACCGAGCAGGCGGTATTAGAAGCGCCGCAACGCATACGCTGGGTCTGCATCGATTTGCTCAAGCACTACCGCGAGCACATACAACCGAATGGCTTTAAGGCGATGATCGTGACTTCATCGCGCCGCGCGGCCGTGCTCTACAAGCAAACCATCGATGCGCTGGAAGGCCCGCAGTGCGCCGCAATTATCTCTGGCAGCCATAACGATGAAGCGTTTTATACGCCGCACACCGATAGCGTCTTGCAAAAACAGCAGATTGATAATTTCAAGAAGCCGATTGACGACCATGCGCTGTCGATTATCGTGGTCAAGGATATGCTGCTGACCGGCTTTGATGCACCGATCTGCCAGGTCATGTACCTCGACCGCAAGTTGCGCGAACATACGCTGCTGCAAGCGATCGCACGGGTCAACCGCACCGCCAACGGAAAGGCACGCGGTTATATCGTTGATTATTTTGGCCTCAGCGATTACCTGACCGAAGCCCTGGACATGTTCTCTCAGGAAGACGTGGCCGGTGCGCTGCAAGATTTAAAAGATGAAATCCCCAAACTGAAAGCCACGCATACGCGCGTGCTGCGCCACTTCAAGGGTATTGCACTGGACAATCTGGATGCCTGCGTGCTGGCGTTGAAGGATGAAGAAGTGCGCCAGCAGTTTGAGATCGACTTCAAGAAGTTCGCCAGGCAGATGGATATCGTCATGCCAGACGTTGGTGCCAAGCCCTTTGTGTATGACTTGACTTTGCTGGGCAAGATCAACCAGGGCGCACGCAATCTCTATCGCGATGCCCAGCTTGATCTGGCAGGCGTCGGTGAAAAGGTGCGCGCCCTGATCGAGGAACATATCCGCGCTACCAGCGTCGACCCGAAGATACCGCCGATTGATTTGCTGTCTGTCAATTACAAGAAGAAGCTGCAAGAGCATAAGTCGGATGAATCCAAAGCTTCGGAAATAGAAAATGCAATCAAGCACCACATCGACATCAATCTGGCCGAGGATGAGGAATACTACAAATCCCTGAGCGCCAAGTTAGATGAGATTTTGCGCAAGAAGGCCGAGCACTGGGATGAGCTGGTGCAGATGCTGCTGGACTTCCGCGACACCATACAATCTGATCGCAAGCAGGAAGCGGACAATCTGGGCTTGAGCGATATTGAGTTTTCTTTCCACAATATTCTGGTGGCGGAAGTCTCGCGCATACAGGGTGACGCACATGGCGCGTGTTCCTTGAGCGAAGCGACGCATGATGAGATCGTCGCCGTGACCAGAAATCTGGTCGAGATGCTCGATGAGGCGACCAACATCGTTGATTTTTTCAAAAAGCAGGATGAAGTCAAGCGCGTACAAAAGAACATCAAGCGCACCATCGTCGAATCGAGCTTTGATGACACAGAGCTGCGCCGTATCGTCCAGGACCGCTTTACCGAGTTAGCCAGGGTGAAATTTAAGTGATGGCCGAAGCAGAATTAATCGCCAGCAAAGATATTGTGGCCGAGGTGATCCGTACCGCCAGGGTCAAGTCTGCCCGCTTGCAAGTGGAAGATGGTGCGGTGTCGATCATCGTGCCTGTCTCTTTGCCAGAAGAGCGCATCAGGCAACTGCTGCTGGACAAGCACCGCTGGATCAAGGAAAAGCTCTACCTTCAACAGCAGGCAAAGCCGGTCAGCAAGCGCGAGATGCTAAGCGGCGAGGCTTTTCCTTACCTCGGACGCAACTACCGGCTAAAGCTCATGACAGGAGCCTTGCAGCCGGTAAAGCTCAAGCATGGTCAATTGCAGGTCAGCTTACCTAAACCGATGCAGCACGAGCACATCATCCGCGAGATGCTGGTGTATTGGTACCGCATGCAGGCAGAGATCCGGTTCACGGAAAAAGTGAAACGCTACGCCGGCATCGTTGGGGTAGCGCCAACGGGCGTCAGCGTCAAGACCTTCAAATCGCGCTGGGGCAGCTGCAATGTCAAAGGTGAGATTCAATTCCACTGGAAAATCATCATGGCCCCGCACCGCATCGTCGACTACGTGGTGGTTCATGAGCTGTGCCATCTAAAACATCATGATCATTCACCGGCGTTCTGGAAATCGGTCGAGCGGATCGTGCCGGATTATCTGGAGTGCAAGGAGTGGCTTAGGGATGTTGGGGCTAGGTTTGATGTGTGAAATATGAAGCAAGAGATATAAAAAATCCTGCCAGGCTTTCCATTGATTGTAAAATAAATACGCCCTGAAAATACGTCAGCATCCGCATGCCAGGCAAACGCAGAATGACATTTTGGTCAGCTTAAACAAAGGAATACCGGCAATATGAAGCAAACTATGACGCAAGAGAGTCCGGATGCACTACCTGAACCTGTCAGCTTCTGGCAGGCATTTGCCTTTTGGCTCAAGCTGGGCTTCATCAGTTTTGGCGGACCAGCGGGGCAAATCTCGATCATGCATCAAGAGTTGGTTGAAAACCGGCGGTGGATTTCTGAGCGGCGCTTCCTGCATGCGCTGAACTACTGCATGGTTCTCCCCGGCCCTGAAGCACAGCAACTGGCAACCTATATCGGCTGGCTGATGCACCGCACTTGGGGCGGCATTGTCGCCGGCGTCCTATTCGTACTGCCCTCGCTATTGCTCCTGATCATCCTGTCGTGGGTCTACATCGCTTTCGGTGACATGCCGGTGGTAACAGGCTTGTTCTATGGTATCAAGCCCGCCGTGACAGCGATCGTCTTGCAAGCGGCACACCGCATCGGTTCGCGCGCCATCAAGAACAACTGGCTATGGGGTATTGCCGCCGCTTCTTTTATCGCCGTCTTTGCTGCAAATATTCCATTCCCTATCATCGTCGCGGCAGCAGCGTTGATTGGCTATGTAGGTGGGCGAATCGCCCCTGACATATTCAAAGTCGGCGGTGGACACGGTAAAGCCGATAAGACCTTTGGTGTGGCCCTGATTGATGACAACACCCCGACACCTGAACATGCGACATTTCGCTGGATTCGCCTGCTAAAAGTGATTGTGACCGGCGCTGTTCTGTGGGCTGTTCCGATGGGCTTACTGCACACCATTTACGGATGGGATCACACGTTGACACAGATGGGCTGGTTCTTCACCAAGGCCGCCTTACTCACCTTCGGCGGTGCCTACGCTGTCCTGCCGTATGTGTATCAAGGGGCGGTAAGTCACTATAACTGGCTCACCCCGACGCAAATGATTGATGGACTTGCCTTGGGTGAAACGACACCAGGGCCACTCATTATGATTGTGGCGTTCGTTGGTTTCATGGGTGGCTATATCAAGGCGGTGTTCGGCCCTGATGCCCTATTTTTAGGCGGCGTAGTGGCCGCCTGCCTGGTGACCTGGTTTACTTTTTTGCCGTCATTCTTGTTCATCCTGGCCGGTGGTCCGCTCGTCGAGTCGACGCATGATGACCTCAAATTCACGGCACCCCTGACAGCAATCACCGCTGCCGTCGTAGGCGTCATTCTCAATCTGGCGCTGTTTTTTGGCTATCATGTTCTCTGGCCCGAAGGCTTCACCGGTACTTTTGATTGGGTGTCAGCCCTGATTGTCGCTGGCGCAGCGATTGCCCTGTTCCGCTACAAACGAAACGTGATCCACGTGATCGCAGCGTGCGCGATCATCGGTCTGATTCTTAAAACCCTGATTTTGTGAGTTGATTGCTGCAACGTCAGTAGGTAGGGTCGGCACGGCCTTTGTGCCCACGCGGAAATGAACCGAGATCTTTCATTGACGCGAATGTTTGGATGAATTGATTTTTGTTTTGATGTGAATGTAGTATGTGGTTAATTAAACATCACGTGTGGGAACGATGATGCCGTGCCAACCCTACGTTGGGGTGTTCATTCGTGTTATGGACGGGGAATTTTATGTCGCGTTATCGTCATGCTTGTTTGTTTGTTTGTTTGTTTGGATGGTGGCTATTATTTTTTAGCTGAAATATAAGGTACTCTCTGGCGGCTTGCTGACCGACGAAAAAGCCGCCGCGCTCGAACTCTACGCACAGGCGGCCACGCGCGCCAAAACGCAGGGAATCGCCATAGCCTCCGAAGCGCCGGTTCTCGCCCTGTGCGAAAAAAAATTAATCGAGTTTATGCATGGCTTTCTGGCGAAACAGCCCGGTGTCAAGGTGGTTCCGCATATCACAGTGATCTATGAGTGACATGGGGTGGCGTAGGACAGCAAGAGGCAAAAAAGGGTATTGCGAAGCACCTGTTATCTCTTCTACCAATGTCGAAGCAGCAACTTATTGCAACAATTCTGCAGTAGAGAGGGAGCTGCGCAGGTGATAAAACCAGGTACCGCTCAACGCATCAAGGATGACACCATCAAACAGGCGCGCCATCGACCGGGACGTTTCGGGAAGAGGCAATAAATCGCCCTCCTTTGCCTTGTGCAGACATTCAACCTGATCGAGTTCGAGCATGATGGCAACCGTATCGCCTGTATCGCCTGTATCGCCGCCATCCTTGATACCCACCTTGCTACCGCCCCTGTTTCCATCGCCGGCATAAAC
>CANIFC010000154.1 GCA_947466695.1 Oxalobacteraceae bacterium
AACATTCCCAAAGAGAAAATTACGTTACACCTGACGCGTAGCGGTGGCGGTTTCGGCCGTCGCCTGAGCGCCGATTACGTCGTCGAGGCCGCTGCCATTGCCCAGCGGGTCAAAGGCCCGGTCAAACTCACCTGGTCGCGTGAAGATGACATGCGCCATGATCACTACCGCGCCGGTGGTTTCCATTTTCTGCGCGGCGGTGTCGATGCCAAGGGCCAGCTCATCGCCTGGCACAATCACTTCGTCACTTTCGCCAACCGCGTCACGCGTGATGGCAAGAGCGTACTGCAGCCCGGTAGTGGCGCCAGTTTATCCGGCGATGAGTTTCCCGGCCGCTGGGTGGCAAACTGTCTGCTCGAACAGACGCCGATGGAATGCGGCATTCCGATGGGACCCTGGCGCGCGCCGGGCAGTAATGTGTTTGCCTGGGTATTCCAGAGCTTCATCGATGAAATGGCGCACGCCGCCGGTCGTGATCCGCTGGCGTTCCGGCTGGAGATCCTGGGCGACAAGGACATCATGCCGGGAACCGGCGAAGGCGGTCAGGCTTTCCATGTGGGCCGCATGAAAAAAGTATTACAGGAAGTGGCCGAGAAGTCCGGTTGGGGCAAGCGGCAATTTCCCAAAGGGCAGGGGCAGGGTATCGCCTTCCATTTCAGTCATCGCGGCTACATCGCCGAAGTGGCGGAGGTGACGGTCTCTAAAGACGGTAAGCTCAAGGTTGACCGCGTGGTAGTGGTCTCTGACATCGGCTCGCAAATCGTCAATCTCAGCGGTGCGGAAAATCAGGTTGAAGGTTCGGTGATTGATGGTCTTAGTACCATGATGTTTGCTGAACTCGATATCGAGCGTGGCCGCACGGTGCAGGGTAATTTCAACGACTACCCCTTGTTGCGCATCGCCGATACGCCCGCCAAAGTAGATGTGCATTTCCTCAAGAGCGGCTTTCCCGTTACTGGTTTGGGCGAGCCGGCCTTGCCGCCCCTGGCGCCAGCGGTTTGCAATGCCATTTTTGCGGCGACAGGAATACGCGTGAGACAGCTGCCTTTATTGCACACTGATTTAAGCTGGAGTTAAGTTCTGGCGTAGTTCTATAAGTCTTAAAAAATCCCGGTAAGCACATCGCTTACCGGGATTTTTTTATTTCCCCTCCACTTTCATCAACTCGCCGGTGCCGTCCGCAGGTTGTTGATCCAGGATTAAGTTACGGCAATTCCGGCTGGCAGATATTGAAAAAAACAGACATCAATGGGTTTTTGCGAAATATCAACGTAGGTAAAATTGAAAAGATTAGTGTAAAAAATTGTTTTTATTATATTTTTTCTGGATTGATGTGTCTCAGATACTAGCCGGTCAGGGGACAGACATCTCTGTTTGCTTTGTGCGATTTCGTAACGGCCGGTATGTAACTTGATCAACCGGGCTGCACGCCATTTGGCCTTGAAAAGCCTGGATCCGGAAAGTCTTCATCGGATCGCTATATCAATTTGTAACTGGTCAGTCTTATGAATCAATGACTTACATGGTTTTTATGCTTAAAAATCACTAAATGATGACATTTTTTAATAAAAAAGGCTTTTTCGCGTTTTTATACAACTTTCGCTGAATTACAACTCATTGATTTTAAATGAATTTTTATAACGCCCGTAGAGGCTGAACAGTCACACCAATTTTATGCTAACTGAAAAAGGAGTCACCATGCAGTCGCTGCCTTCCGAGTCTGGACCCAATGTCGATGTCACTGAACCTTCCGACATGTCACCGCAAAAATATTATGAAGCCAATGGCTATTATGTTTATCGTAGCCTGATCCCTGCAGAAATGGTAGACCGGCTGGTAGCACGCTATCAACAGGATATTGTATCGACCAATTATCCTTTTTTTCGCCAAAATACAAACGTCTACGAAGCCAATAAGCAGACTGAACATGGCTATGTCAAACAAAGTTTTCTCGACATTCACGACTATCGGAAATTTCCTGAGTTCAGTCGAGCCGCCAGAGATGTCTACACAAGTCAGGCGATACGGCGGGCGCTCACTGAGGTGACAGGCTTTGCCTCTTTCAACATGATGCAAACCATGTTGTTTGACGCTAATACGGAAACAATTCCGCATCAGGACTGGTGGTATCTCGATTCGGTGCCCAATGGATTTTTGCTCGCTGCGTGGATTGCGCTGGAAGATATCGACGAGCGGGCTGGTCGATTTTTCGTCTTGCCAAAATCCTCGTCTGTCGATTTGCATAGTGATGTGCCGAATCTGCCTCACTCGGAATGGATCAAGCGTATTGCTGGCTATGTGGAGCAGCATCGCTCCGAAGTGCTGGCTCCGGCCATGAAAAAAGGGGACGTCCTTTTCTGGAACTCAAGAACCATCCACGGTGCGCTGCGCACGCAGGATCCGTCTTTTTCGCGAAAATCCCTGACCGCCCATTACATGCCTTCGCAAATGACTTTCGGTAATCTTTTCGTCGCTAAAAAAGGCATCGCCTACAAGACCTATAACGAGATGCAGTTTTTCCGGAATCAACCAGACTATTCGTTTTCCAATAAACTCAAATTTGCCGTCAAGACCGGGGTCTATAACTCGCCGCGGATCATGCGCAACCTGCGTAAAGTACAGTCGCTCCTGGCTTCGGACAAAACAGGCTGAGTAACGGTGATGTAAATTTAAGCTGAGGAAGGTGAACGGATAAAACTGGACAACTTGAATGCCAGCCGTGGCAAGCGTTTAGTGTACAAGTATCACGGTAAATGCTTGCCTTGTGTTATTGCCTTTAATCATCTTTTATCGCAGCCAATTTGTAGCCAGACACCGGAGATACGGGCCATCGAACGGGAATATATGGATACTAAAAAAGAATTTTATATCCCATCACTTGATGGTTTCCGGGCGCTGGCTGCCATATTTGTATTTTTGAGCCATGCCGGCTTAGGACATATCGTGCCGGGAAATTTCTGTGTTACCGTCTTTTTCTTTTTAAGTGGCTATCTCATTACCACTTTACTCAGAAAAGAATATGAAAAAAATGGTTCGATTAATTTTCGGCATTTTTATCTCCGGCGTGCTTATCGTATTTTCCCTCCCTTATATCTGGTTCTTGTCCTGACATTCCTATTGCTTTTTATGGGTGTATTACCCGGTCAGGTGAGCTTGAATGGTGTTGTTTTACAAGTGCTTCAATTAACCAATTACTATATTTTGAACACGGAAGCGAGTCAGTCGGTGTTGGGCGTTGTTCCCAATACCTGGCATTTTTGGTCACTGTCAGTTGAAGAGCACTTTTATTTAATTTTTCCTGTTTTTTTCCTGTTTTGTCTGAGACGCTTGCCCTATGCTACTTTTGCAAAAGTCTTAATTGGACTCTGCTTGTTAGTACTCCTATGGCGCTGTATTCTTATTTTTGGATTTAACGCTTCCAATAGCCGAACTTACCTCGCTACCGATACACGGCTCGATAATCTGTTGTTTGGTTGCATCATGGGAGTATGGATGAATCCGGTAATGGACAATCAACATCTATTTTCTGCCTCAAAAATTATCAAGATAAGTGTGTTTCTCTTGGCGCTCGCTACACTGCTTTTTACTTTTCTGTATCGTAACGAAGAGTTCCGTTCAACAGTGCGCTACACCATTCAGGGTATTGCGTTGATTCCCATTTTTTGGCTTGCCGTGAAAGAATCGGATTGGCCGGTATTTCACATCCTTAACATCCGGCCGATGCGTTTCATGGGAATCATTTCGTATATGTTTTATCTTTCCCATTCATTCTGGCTTTATATTGCCGCTCTGGCGATTCCGCAAAACAAGTTCGCGATGGCGCTATTCGGATTTTTTATGACGTTCTTGTTTTCGACTTTGACATATTACTTGCTAGAATTGCCTTTTTCCAGACTGCGGAGACAATTGCATGGCATTGGAAGTGGGAACGCCAGGAGCAAAAGCAAGGTGCCCCTAATTTTGCCGGACACGCGTTGACCCTTTGATCTTAACGTGTACACAGGATTACCTTTCATCCTCGGCGTCGATTAAAATCACGGATGAAAGATCAAGGACCTTGTCTTTGATGACGCTGACCTGGAGTATCCCCTTTGTGCTTAATATTTTTCTGCTGTTTGCCGCTACCGCAGTCTGCGAGATTGTCGGCTGCTTCCTGCCTTATCTGTGCTTGCGTAAAGGCGCTTCGCTGTGGTTGCTGGTGCCGTCGGCCCTGTGTCTTGCTGTATTTGCCTGGCTATTGACACTCCACCCCGCCGCAAGTGGCCGCGTTTATGCCGCCTATGGTGGCGTCTATGTGGTTACCGCCCTGGTCTGGTTACGCGTGGTGGACGGCATCAGGTTGTCGGCTTATGACCTGGTGGGCGCTGGCGTGGTACTCGCCGGTGTGGCGATCATCACTGCGGGTTGGCACACTGCCTCGTCGCCATGAAGGCAAAAATTATTCCATACAATAAGTATTGGATAAAACGATATTTTGTGGTCTTATCAAAGATAAATTTTGCCGTTAGCATGGCTAGCATGATTTCTATGAATATCGGGCAGCGATGCTGCGCAGATCAAGACTGACCAACCAGGAAATATCATGACCAAATTAGCTGCCAATCTCACGATGCTGTTCAATGAGTTGCCATTTTTAGAGCGTTTTGAAGCTGCCGCGAACGCGGGTTTTCGAGGGGTGGAATTTCTGTTCCCCTATGCTTTCGAGGCGGAGCAGATTGCGGAACAACTTCAGCAGCATCAGCTTGAACTGGTCTTGCACAATTTGCCGGCGGGTAATTGGGAGGCGGGCGAGCGTGGTATTGCCTGCCATCCCGGGCGCGTTGCCGAATTTAAGGAAGGCGTTGATACGGCCATCGCTTACGCCCGCATTCTTGGTGTGAAGCAACTCAATTGCCTGGCCGGTATTGTCCCTGCTGACGTGACGCCCGAGCTGGCGCACTCAACCCTGGTTGCCAATCTGGCGTACGCCGCCGGCAAGCTCAAGGCCGAAGGAATCAGCCTGCTGATCGAGGCCATCAATACCTTTGATATTCCGGGATTTTTCCTGTCGCATACCCGTCAGGCCGTTGAGCTCATCCGCGCGACTGGTTCGGATAACGTCTTTGTGCAATACGACATTTATCACATGCAAAGAATGGAGGGCGAACTGCTCAATACCATCAAGGCAAATCTGCCGTTGATCCGGCACGTACAACTGGCGGATAATCCGGGCCGCTTTGAACCTGGCACCGGGGAGATCAATTACCACACCATTTTTGCCCAGCTCGATGCCATGGCTTACACCGGCTGGATAGGCTGTGAATACAAGCCCAAAGCCGGTACGCTGGAAGGCCTGGGCTGGCGCGCAGCACACGGGCTGTAATCAGCGCTTACTCCACAATTAATCATGGCCGCTGTAAGCCTCAAGCCTGATGACGCCTGAATTGACACCAGCATTTTCCTGAAAGTTTGCTGATATGACCTCACTTGTACCCCGGCAGTTTTTGCTTGACCTCTATTCCAGTGCAGTCAGTGCAGTGAGTGCTGAAAAGTGCCTGCCCGCGTTTTTACCTGAAGCGCCAACTCGCGGGCGTACCCTGGTGATCGGTGCCGGCAAAGGTGCCGCCGCCATGGCCAGGGCAGTGGAAGAGCATTGGCAAGGAGCGTTGTCCGGTCTGGTTGTCACGCGTTATGGCCATGGTGCCGGTTGCGAGCGTATCGAAGTCATCGAGGCCGCTCATCCGGTCCCCGATGAAGCCGGGCTGCGCGCTGCCGGACGCATGATGGAACTGGTGCAGGGCCTGACCGGAGATGATCTGGTGCTGTGCCTGATTTCAGGTGGCGGCTCGGCGTTGCTGGCGCTACCCGCCGAAGGCATCACGCTGGAACAAAAACAGGCGATCAACAAGGCCTTGCTGAGAAGCGGCGCGGCAATATCCGAAATGAATTGTGTCCGCAAACATCTCTCTGCCATCAAGGGCGGCCGGCTGGCGCTGGCTTGCGCGCCAGCCCGTCTGGTGACCCTGATGATTTCCGATGTGCCCGGTGACGATCCGGCCATCATTGCCAGCGGACCGACCTTGCCCGATGCCACGACCTGTGCAGAGGCATTGGCGATCTTGCGCAAATACGCCATTGCCTTGTCGCCCGAGCTGCAAGGCTATCTTGAGTCGGGTACCGGCGAAACGCCCAAGCCAGACGATGTACGTTTTGCCGGTCACCGCCATCATGTCATTGCCACGGCGCAGGATGCGCTGGAAGCGGCGGCCGAGACTGCCCGCGCCGCCGGAATCACACCGTACATCCTGTCTTCGGGAATGGAGGGCGAGGCGCGTGATGTGGCCATTGTCCATGCTGCCATTGCCCGGCAGGTAGCGCAATACGGGCAACCGTTCCAGCGTCCCTGTGTCCTGATTTCGGGCGGCGAAACGACGGTGACGGTACGCGGCAAGGGACGTGGCGGCCGCAACGCAGAATTTTTACTCAGCCTCGCCGTTGCGCTCGATGGCCATCCGGAGATTCATGCCATTGCCTGCGATACCGATGGCATTGACGGTTCAGAAGACAATGCCGGTGCGCTGTATGGCCCCGACTCGATGGCGCGGGCCAGCGCCTTGTCCCTACACCCGCGCAGCATGCTGGAAAATAATGATGGCTATGGCTTTTTTGATGCTCTTGGCGATCTGGTGGTGAGCGGTCCGACGCGCACCAATGTCAATGATTTCAGGGCGATCCTCATCCTCTGAGTTGGCGGGCGTAGCGACGGCTGTACCGATAACTGCAGGTGGCTCAAAGGCCGGCAGCTTTACTTCTTGAAAAATTGTACCGGCTTGGCGCGCCGTTTTGGCCGGTTCGAAAACCAGTAGATGGTGCCGTTCCAGCAGGGGTGGCAGGCAGTCCCTGAGCTGGCCGGCATTCATGGAGCCGCTTGCCGCTTGCCGCA
>CANIFC010000155.1 GCA_947466695.1 Oxalobacteraceae bacterium
CGCCCTCCTTCACCGCTGAAGCGCTGCAGATCTTTGCCGCCAAACAAAATGTCCGCTTGCTCAAGATCTCGCTTGGTAAGTCGATCAACAATTATGACTTCAAACGCGTCGGTGGCGGTTTGCTGGTGCAGGTACCGGACGCTAAAAATGTTACGGTTGACGAGTTACGTGTCGTAACAAGCTTACAGCCGACGCCACAGCAAATGGCCGATATGATGTTTGCCTGGCGCGTGGCCAAATACGTCAAGTCCAATGCCATTGTATTTTGTGGCAACGGCATGACCTTGGGTGTCGGCGCAGGCCAGATGAGCCGTGTTGATTCAGCGCGGATTGCCGCCATCAAGGCGCAAAACGCCGGCTTGAGCCTGACCGGTTCTGCTGTCGCTTCGGATGCCTTCTTCCCCTTTCGCGACGGTCTCGACGTTGTCGTCGATGCGGGTGCAACATGCGTGATTCAACCGGGTGGTTCAATGCGCGACCAGGAAGTCATTGATGCGGCCAACGAACGGGGCGTCGTCATGGCCTACACCGGCACACGTCATTTCAGACATTGATTAGCAAAGATTGCAGAGACCGACACCTGCCTTTTGCCTTGCAAAGGGTTAGCCGGCCGCGGCAAGCGATGAGCGTCTTTAGCCGTCATCAACGGCGACTAACAGCTGAATCGGGTAACGTAGCTTTTTACGGCTACGCTACAGTTGCAAAGTCCGGTCTTGCGCCGGGCAGTCAGTTTTTAGAGACGATCACATGAAAATATTAGGCATAGATCCTGGCCTGCGTACAACCGGTTTTGGCATCATCCTCAAACAAGGCAGCAAACTCAGTTATATCGCCTCAGGCACGATCAAGACAGCAGAAGGCTCATTACCTGAACGCCTTAAAACCATTCTTGCCGGCGTATCGGAAATCATACGCACCTACCAGCCGGATTGCGCCGCCATCGAAAAGGTCTTCGTCAACGTCAATCCGCAGTCGACCCTATTGCTGGGACAAGCCCGCGGCGCGGCGATTTGCGCGCTGGTCAGCGCCGACCTGGCAGTCGCCGAATACACCGCACTTCAAGTCAAGCAAGGTGTGGTTGGACATGGCAAGGCAAAAAAGGAACAGGTGCAGGATATGGTCAAGCGACTGCTGATGCTGTCGGGCACACCAAGTACCGACGCCGCTGACGCCCTTGGCGTAGCGATCTGTCATGCGCATAGCGCGGACACATTGGCAACACTGGCCGCATTTGCACCAGAACTTGCAAAAAAAGGTTTGCGCGTCAAGGCTGGACGGCTCATCGGCTAGACCGGCTACACATCAAATCCGGCAAGGCATGCGTTATTGCTGAACACACCGTCTCTCTGGAAGACATATTTAAAAAAAGGCATGCGACCTTACCGAGACCGTAAACTTTAAGAAAATACCTCACTAAGTAAACGCGTTGACGACATTGACGTTTACATTTGTTCAATGATCAAGGAATCCCTCCGTTTGATGCACCATCCGCAATCACGTGACTGGCCTTCACGTCGACATTGACAGGGTGTGTACAGCCATGACCATCAGTGCCATCAGTCTTATTATCAGTCTCATTATCAGTGACGAACAGGCGAATCTGTAACGACATATCGGTACCCGAAGTGGCGTGACGTATCGCCTCTTCCGCAGTTATTTTTCCGTACTGATAAAGAATAAACAAGGACTGATCAAAACTGCGGAACCCCTCCTCTTCCGCTTTCACCATCAACTCCTTGATTGCGCTCAGGCGACCACGTTGAATCAACTCGGAAACAAGTGCGCTTTGCACTAGCATCTCGATGGCAAGCACCCGGTTTTGCTCGATTGCAGGAATCAGCTTCTGTGCGATGACAGCACATAAATTCGTCGATAAATCCTGCAGAACCTGCTTTTGCGCCGGCTCAGGGAAAAAATTAATCAGCCGCTCGATGGCTAGCGTGGCGCTATCAGCATACAAGGCCGCAATACACAGGTGACCGGTCTGTGCAAAATTGATCGCGTGCCGGGCCGTCTCGCCGTCCCGGATCTCTCCCAGCATGATGACATCGGGCACCTCCCGTAAAGCATTGTGCAATGCATCCGAAAAACAGAGGGTATCGATACCGATCTCACGCTGGTCAACGATCGATTTATTATGTTGAAACAAAAATTCGATGGGATCTTCTATTGTCAGGATATGTCCCACGGCATTAGCCGCGCGATACTTGACCATCGCCGCCAATGTCGTACTCTTGCCAGAGTCAGCAGCGCCGCTGACCAGTATCAATCCACACTTGCGCATGACGATCTCAGCCACTCGGGCCGGGATGCCCAAGCTTGCAAAATCAGGCACTTGTGAATTAATCATACGCATGACCAAAGCCACTTCGCCACGCTGCTGATAAACGTTGATCCGGTAGCGACCAAGGTCTTTGCAAGACCAGGAAAAATTACATTCCATGGTATTTTCAAACTGTACCCGTTGCTGCGTAGTCATGATGCGACTGGCGATTTCCTTCACCTCACCGACTGCCAATTTTGTGGTGTTGACTGGATGCAAGATTCCCTTTATCTTCAGCCATGGCGGGGCACCCGTAGTAAGAAACAAGTCAGAGGCTAATTGCTCTTTCATTAGTTTTAAATAGATGTGCATATCCGTCATGACGCACCCCGCGAGTCAGGTCTCAGGTAAATGGCTTTTCGCCGGAAAACAGGCAATCGTAATCTCTGCGAAAGTAATTGCCAACCACAATGACCTGATGCTAAGGCACCTGATTTACATCTACTTGTGTGAAATCAAAGAACCGGTTTTTTACTTTATCCTATGGCAATTATTCACTAACCTGATGAAAATGCGTCAACAAAGAGAAATCATGGAAAGACATAAAATAGCAGGCGGACATACCGCTGTGCTCTTTATGAAAGAAAAGGAAAATACCGGATCTCGCACCGGAGAGCGTGATATAAAAATTTGACAGACTGAACAAGCGCCCATTCTGATCAGAGCATGGCGGATCTGTCTGTTTTATGCGCTGAAATACATCGCTCGGGCGTCGCACATCAAAGAGGAGTCTGCCAGACATGCATGTTGAGTGCGTGTTATTCAAGCAAGATTGATTGATTGATTGATTGAGCCGGACTGTTTTAAGGATGAACAGAAATGTCCGGGACGACAAGACCTGTCAACCGGCTGATTAGGCGGTATAAAAAAATGAAAACTTACGCTTTTTTGTTCATCCCGGAAATCCGGTACTCTTCAGGCGTCAAACCTACCGTGACCTTGAACACACTGGAAAACACCGCAGAGTCCTGATAACCGCAGGCAGCCGCTATCTCCGCAATACTTGTATTTGAGTTCGCCAGTAAGGCCGATGCGGCAGTGAGTCTTATCTTGATCATCATCTGACGCGGAGTCAGGGAAAATATCTTCTGGAAGTAGCACTCCACCAGTTCGGTCGATAAACTGGTAATACTTGCCAAATCAGCCATATGTATAATTCCGGAATAGTTGGCATGCAAATGACGTACAGCAGCGGTAATCCGGTGATACCCTGGGTGACGCTGGTCAGGCATCGCCAAGTCACGCGACGTACTGGCAAGTCCGATAATATTTTTATTACTATCGAGAACGGCGATCTTATGTGTCAGAACCCAGCCAGGGCCATGTTCCGGATAGTGATGCAGTTCCAGCTGATCACGCAATTCGCCGTCGCCGCACAAGACGAACTGATTCTGTACATCATAATTGGCAACTGGTGATGTGGCGAAAAATTCAGCGGCTTTGTGGCAGGATAAAATCTGCTTGTCAGCGACACCATAACGCGCCGCCAGGGTCTTGTTGACGACAACAAACCGCCCTTGCCTATCTATGACAAAAAATATGACATGAGGAAGCGTATCGAATAATACTTCGGCAAAAAAAGCATCGCTTATTTGACGTCCAAGATCGGCTCTTGATACGGGAAGTAGTTTGTCGGAGTGTGTTTGCATGTGCGGGACTTCTATCGGTTCTGTTTTAGAAAATTTTTACCAAAACTAAATAATTACCTTATTAATATTACATGGTTTGGATAAAAAATTTATAAATGTATATTAATATTTACAATAAAATACAAATTTATTAATGCGCGGCAAAAAACAACACACTTCGAATTAGCGCGCGGCATCTTATAAAAATATTGTTAGTAAAATATTTTAGAAGCCGTCTCAACAGCACATCTGGCGATCTCACTGGCTCTGGGATCATTAACTCCTGGATCATCGACCCGGGAAGCACTAGTGGCGATGAAACAGAGATAGGCAGCATCGAAGTACCAGAACGGAAAGATTTTCGGTTCTGGCTACTAGTGTGTCCAATGGTGTATTGGCAAAATCGTGGATATGCCCAGCATCAGCATGAACGTCAGACGCCGGCGCGATGGTGACCACATGCCGGCGGGCAGAGAAATTACTCCTCTTCCGGAGCAAGGTTTTCTGGTTCCACAATGCCGGTATCAACACTTTTTCCAAGTCCCAGTAAAACCGGCGGTACATAGGATGCCAGCAATAGTTCGCGGCTCTGTGGCGTTTCGAGACTCACTCTACCCAGCGCGCCACTACGATAATCAAGCAACAGCGTATTGGCAGCCTTTTCATAGTCCCAATCTCCGCCCTTGAGACGAAAACCGCGCTTCTTTGCAACACCTTCAATGACACTGACGGCATCAATACCGGCAGTATCAATGCTGTAACGCGTAGTCAGGTAGTGCGGGTAACGCTGCAAGATGATTTCAGCCAGAAAAGTGGCCACTTCCTCCTCGATCAGCGCATTGACGCCCACCGCGTGACTGGCGGCGAGCATCAGGCCATCGGTCGGATGTGCAATTTTCGGCCACAACATGCCGGGCGTATCCGTCAGGATGATGTTCTTGCCGAGATACAAACGCTGTTGCACCTTGGTGACGGCAGGCTCATCGCCAACATTGGCGACACGTTTTTTTAACAAGGCATTCATCAGCGTCGATTTTCCGACGTTCGGAATACCCATGATCATGATACGCAATGGCTTGGTCGGCACGCCACGGTGCGGTGCCTGCTCGAGCGCAAAGACAGGAACCTTCAAGACATCAGAAGGTTTCTTGCAGCTCAGTGCTACAGCGCGTACGCCTTTCTGGCTATTGTAAAAATCGAGCCACGCCTTGGTGGCATGCGGATCGGCCAGATCACTCTTGTTGAGAATCTTCAGACATGGCCGCTGGCGAAAATTACGCAACTGCTCAACCATCGGATTGCAGCTTGCCTGCGGGATACGGGCATCGAGCACCTCGATCACCAGATCGGTGTTTTCCATGGTTTCTGCCGCTTTTTTACGGGCGGCGTTCATGTGACCGGGGAACCATTGTATTGACATGCTTATTCTTCTTTTTGCTAAATTCGAACCGCTATTTTACGGACTTGTGCCGGCACTGACCGATTTGTTTTGAGTAAGATTGTCAGATATATTACAAAAAATCAATTTATAGACGGAGTATGGTACAAATTACTTCGATTTCGCCTTCGGTCAGGCAACTTTTAAACATACTACCGCCCGGTATATGTAAGCAGGTATTACTCGCTGCGCTAACCTCCAGGGCAGCTTACGCTGTCAATATTGCATTAACGGCAAAATTTTCTCAACCAACACTCTTCATCGACTGCTCGAAAATAACATTTTGGCAGCACATTCGGCTGGCGCTTGCGCAAAATAAAATAACTATTCCAGCTCCGCCAGCACCTTGATGTGTGCCACAACACTACGCCCGAGCGCCGACAGGTTGTAACCCCCCTCAAGGCAACTGACGATACGTCCCTGAGAATACTGCCTGGCGACCTCCATGACCTGTCGCGTAATCCAGCTGTAATCGGCTTCCACCAAGCCCATCTGCCCCATCTCATCGTCGCGGTGCGCATCAAAACCAGCTGAAATAAAAATCATCTCTGGCTGATGCTGATGCAAGGCGGGCAACCATTGATCGGTCACCAACTGTCGCACCGCATCACCAAAGGTGTGTGCCGGCACTGGCACATTAACCATGCTGGCACTGATACATTCGGGACTGTTGTACGGATAAAAAGGATGCTGGTAGAAGCTCACCATCAGCACTCTCGGATCAGCGCAAAAGGCCGCAACGGTACCATTGCCATGGTGCACATCAAAATCGATCACGGCAACACGCTGCAGGCCATGCACTTCAAGCGCATGCCTGGCGGCAATCGCGACGTTATTAAACATACAAAACCCCATCGAGTCATCCGGGGTCGCGTGATGCCCCGGCGGACGAATCGAACAAAAGGCATTGTTAATTTCGCCAGCGATCACGGCATCGGTCGCCGCCAGAGCCGCACCGGCAGCGCGCAATGAAGCCCGCCACGTATTGGCGTTAAGAAGAGTGTCTCCATCAAGCGGAAAATAAGGTTCTTCATCGGTCGCTGACGGGCAATTGTCACGGATCCGCGCGATCGCAGCGTGGCTGTGCACGGTTGCCAGATCGTGTTCACGGGCTGCCGGGGCCTCCCGGTGTTCAATCAGGCTGTTGATCCGACTGGAAATGAGCTGATCTTCGATCGCCTGCAGACGCTCGGGTGACTCGGGATGCCAGGATCCCATTTCGTGCAATTTGCAATCGGCATGGGTATAAAACGCAGTTGTCATGGTATTTTTCCTGCCTCGGCGGTTAGCCGTATGGTGTCATTGTCGCTAAGCTGAAGTGTCAACCAATTTGACGTAATTTGCAAATCAGGTACTGAAATCAGGG
Organism: Oxalobacteraceae bacterium; assembly: GCA_947466695.1. Classification (GTDB taxonomy): domain Bacteria; phylum Pseudomonadota; class Gammaproteobacteria; order Burkholderiales; family Burkholderiaceae_D; genus Undibacterium. The sequence continues at coordinate 6,756 of CANIFC010000155.1, forward strand.
ACACGCAGGAGAGTGCCAGTGAAAAGTCCCGCCGCGGAGAAACGACTCCTTATTTCCGCAGTGACTGAAAATGCCGGGCAGAATCGGATACACTGTCAGCAGGCAAGTGCTTGCATTACAAGCATATTGTAGTACATATGCCATGCCATCCCAACTGCC
>CANIFC010000156.1 GCA_947466695.1 Oxalobacteraceae bacterium
ACTTTATACAGCGTCACCAGATTGCTTGATTTTAACAATCGAACCGAAATCAGGTTTTGTTGTGCCGCATATAAAGCGCGCTGAGAAATCAAGGCATTGAGATAGGAATCGGCACCTTGCCGATATCTTGCCTCATAGATGCGATAGCCCTTGGTTGAGGCCTCAACCAGCACCTCTTGCGATGCCAGGCGTTGATCGAGCGTGCCGCGTTGTGCCAGTGCATCAGACACCTCGCGAAAGGCTACTTCGATTGACTTTTCATATTCAGCCACCGAGATATCACGATCTACCTTGGCAATTGTCAGGTTGGCACGGTTCAGTCCGCCGTCAAAAATAGGCAGCTTGATTTGTGGCATGAAACTCCAGGTTGACGATCCGCCCTTGAACAGGCCTGACAAATTATCGCTGGCGGTACCAGCCGAACCTGTCAGCGAGATACTCGGGAAAAACGCGGCGCGTGCTGCACCGATATTGGCATTGGCCGCACGCAGGGTACGTTCAGCGGCACGCACGTCTGGACGACGTTGCAGCAAGTCCGAAGGCAGGCCGGCAGGAATTTCAGCGAGCGTGATCAATGCACCGGTCGGACCCGATGGCAGCAAGGCCTCAGGTACTGCTGTACCGACGACCAGTGTCAGGGCATTGAGGTCAAGTGCCACGGCGCTGGTATACAAGGCGACGTCGGATCTGGCAGCTTCAACACTGGTCTGCGCTTCATACATATTGAGTCCGGAAGTGACGCCGGAATTAAAGCGCTGCTGACTCAGCTCGTAAGACACCTGCTGGCTTTTAAACGTATCTTGCGCCAGGATCAGGCGCTCCTGATTTGCAATCAGTGTCAGGTAATTACCCGCCACTTCAGCGACCAGGCTGATCTGGGCCGTACGGCGCCCGTCTTCCGTGCCAAGGTAGAGTTGCATTGCCGCTTCGGACAAGTTACGCACCCGTCCGAAGAAGTCCAGCTCATAGGCTGCAGCACCCAGGCCGACACTATACTGGCGCGTAACTTGCGCACTGCCGGTAGGAACAGGGCTCAGGCTGGCAGGCGTGCGTGTCGCAGATTCGCTGGCGTCAAGCGAAATCTGGGGAAACAAGCCGGCCCGGCGGATACCGTACTGGGCCCGCGCCCTTTCAATATTGAGCGTTGCAACACGCAAGTCACGGTTATTCTCCAGCGCCAGTGCAACCACTGCACGCAGATTATCATCGGCAAAAAAGTCGCGCCACAGGATGTCTGCTGCAGGCACTGCCGCCGCAGCGGCAGCGGGCTTGTACGACGGCCCGCTCGGCCACGCCTGCGCGACCGGCGAAGCCGGACGCTCATAAATCGGTGCCAGGCTACAGCCTCCCATCAGCGTCAGGGCAAGCATTGAAGTTGCCAGCTTTGCACTCATTATTTCATGCATTATTTATTCTCCAATTTAACTGTTTCGGCTGATGCTGGCGCTGACGCACCTGGTGTGAAGTAGCCGCGCACCATCACGAAGAACACCGGTACAAAGAAGATGCCAAGGAAAGTGGCAGTCAGCATTCCGCCCAGCACGCCGATACCAATCGCGTTCTGGCTACCTGAACCAGCGCCGCTGCTGAGCGCCAGCGGTAATACGCCCAGACCAAAAGCGATCGATGTCATCAGGATAGGTCGCAAACGCAGTCGCACTGCCTGCAGCGTCGCTTCTTTCAGTTCAACTCCCTGATCCTGCAAGTCCTTGGCAAATTCCACGATCAGGATCGCGTTCTTTGCCGCCAGTCCGACTACCGTGAGCAAGGCAACCTGGAAGTACACGTCATTTGCCAGCCCGAACAGGGAGCTACCTAGTACGGTACCAATCACGCCCAGTGGCACCACCAGTAACACCGAGAACGGAATCGACCAGCTCTCATACAAGGCAGCCAGGCACAGGAAGACGATCAGCAATGAGATCGCATACAGTTGCGGCGTTTGTGAACCTGACTCACGTTCTTCGAGTGAGACACCGGTCCATTCAAAACCGACTCCCGGAGGTAACTGGGCGATGAGTCTTTCCATTTCTATCATGGCAGCGCCTGAGCTTTGACCTGGCGCGGGCTCACCCTGAATCTGCATTGAGGGCTGACCGTTGTAGCGTTCGAGTCGTGGCGAGGCGTATTCCCATTTGCCGGAAGTAAAGGCGGAAAACGGGACCATGTCACCTTTGTTATTGCGGGCGAACCACTTGTCGATATCTGCCGGCAGCATGCGTGAATCAGACTGACCTTGCATATAGACTTTTTTAACACGTCCGCGGTCAATGAAATCGTTGACATAACTACCACCCCAGGCGGTACTAAGCACCGTATTGACTTCGGCGATGGACAAGCCCAGGGCGGCCGCTTTTTCCTGATCGACCGTGAGTTTATATTGCGGGGTATCGTCCTGACCGTTAGGGCGCACACCGGCCAGCATCGGATTTTTCGCTGCCAAACCAAGTAACTGATTACGTGCTGCGGTCAGTCCTTCATGTCCCAGTCCACCCCTGTCTTGCAGTTGCAGGTCGAAGCCGGTAGCGTTACCCAGTTCCAGTACGGCAGGCGGGGCGAAGGCGAATACCATCGCATCCTTGATTGTTGCAAAAAATCCCATTGCACGACCCACGACAGCGGGAACGTGTGATTCTTCAGAGGTACGCTCACTCCAGTCTTTCAAGCGGACGAAGGCGATACCGGAACTCTGGCCGCGACCACCGAAACTGAAACCGGCTACCGAGAAAACGGAGGCGACGGTATCTTTTTCATTGACGATGAAATGCTGTTCCACCTTTTTAACTACTTCCATGGTGCGTTCTTGTGTCGCACCTGTTGGCAATTGAATCTGGGTGAACATAATACCCTGATCTTCCATCGGTAAAAAGGAGGTCGGCAAACGCATGAACACAATGACCAGAACACCGAGCAACAAGGCGTACGAGACCATAGAGCGGCCGCTACGGCGGATCATGGAGCCAACCCAACCTTGATAACGGTTACTGCTTTTATCAAAACTACGGTTAAACCAGCCAAAGAAACCGGTGTTGCTGTCTTTGTGGCCTTTTTCTACCGGTTTGAGAAACGTCGCGCACAGAGCTGGTGTAAATACCATTGCCACAATGACAGAGAGCACCATGGCCGAGACAATCGTGATCGAAAACTGGCGATAGATAACGCCGGTTGAGCCACCGAAAAAAGCCATCGGGACAAACACGGCCGACAGTACCATCGCAATACCGATAAGCGCACCGGTAATTTGTGTCATGGATTTTTTCGTTGCCTCGATTGGTGACAAGCCTTCTTCCGACATGACCCGTTCGACGTTTTCCACCACGACAATCGCATCATCGACCAGGAGCCCGATCGCCAGCACCATCGCAAACATGGTCAGGGTATTGATCGAGTAACCGAATGCCGACAGGATACCAAACGTACCGAGCAAGACCACGGGAACTGCCAGCGTAGGGATCAGGGTGGCGCGGAAATTTTGCAGGAACAGGTACATCACCAGAAATACCAGGATAACTGCTTCAATGAGGGTTTTCACCACTTCTTCAATCGATATTTTAACGAAAGGAGTTGTGTCAAAAGCGACCACTGACTTCATGCCGGGCGGGAATTGCGGGCTTAATTCAGCGATTTTGGCTTTGACCATGGTCGCTGTTTCGAGTGCATTGGCACCGGTTGCTGCCTTGATGGCCATACCAGTTGCGGGGTTACCGTTATAGCGGGCGAGGATCTCGAAATTTTCACTGGAAAGCTCCATGCGGGCAACATCTTTCAGTTTGACCGATGCACCATTGGTGGTAGTTTTAAGTGTGATTTCGCCAAACTGTTCTGCCGTCTGCAAGCGGCTTTGTGCCGAGACAGTTGCGTTGAGCTGTTGTCCCTCAACGGCTGGAGCGCCACCGAGTGAACCTGCAGATACTTCCGTGTTTTGCGCTTTGACGGAGGCAATAATATCGGCCGGTGTCAGCTGATAACTTTGCAGCTTGGCCGGATCAAGCCAGATCCGCATGGCGTACTGGGATCCGAATACAGTGACTTCACCAACACCCGCGACGCGGCTGACCGGATCAAGAATATTGGCATTGACATAGTCACCCAGATCGATCTGCTTCATGCTGCCGTCTTCAGAGATAAAGCCGAGCACCATCAGGAAGTTCTTGGTGGCTTTCGAGACGACCAGACCCTGTTGCGTGACTTCTGCCGGCAACAACGGTATCGCCAGCTGTAATTTGTTTTGTACCTGTACCTGGGCAATATCCGGGTTGGTACCACTGACGAAGGTCAGGGTGATATTGACATTACCGGTCGAGTCACTGGTAGAGGCGATATAACGCAGGCCGTCAATACCCTTCATTTTCTGTTCAATGACCTGGGTGACTGCATCCTCAACTGTTTTGGCAGAGGCGCCAGGATAACTACCGACAACGGAGATGGATGGTGGTGCAATGGCTGGATATTGCGCAATCGGCAAGCCCATAATTGCAAGTATTCCCGCCAGCATGATGACAATCGCGATCACCCAAGCGAAGATAGGGCGATCAATAAAAAAACGTGGCATGTCTATTCTCCTGGATTATTGAGCGGTTTTAGGCGCAGCGGCAGCAGGTGCTGTCGCTGTAGCTGCAGCCGCTGAGGCAGGTGCAGCCGCCGCCGCTGGTGCTGTTTTGGCGATTACGGCGCTGGCACCGGGTCTTACCCTTTGCAGGCCTTCAACAATCACCTGGTCACCAGCAATCAGGCCGGACGTTACTAACCACTGGTTACCTCTTGCATCGCCGGTAACAAGGATCCTTTGCTCGACTTTACCGTCAGATTTCAAAATGAGCGCCGTTGCCTCGCCTTTCTGGTTGCGGGTCACGCCTTGTTGCGGTACCAGGATCGCCTTGTCATTGATGCCGCTGTCCAGAATGGCGCGTACATACATACCCGGCAGCAAATCGCCTTTAGGGTTCGGGAACAGGGCGCGCAAGGTGACGTTGCCAGTGCTCGGATCAACACTGACGTCCGAAAATTGCAGTTTGCCTTGTTGTGAATACTTGGTTCCGTCTGCCAGCAGCAAGCTGACTGCTGCCTGGCCATTACCGGTTTTTTTCAAGTTACCGCTTTCCATTTCACGTTTTAGATTGAGCAAGTCGTTGCTCGACTGGGTGACGTCAACATAGATCGGATCAAGCTGTTGTACTGTGGCTAGTGCCAAGGCCTGACCAGCGGACACCAGTGCGCCCGGAGTGACACTTGAGCGGCTGATGCGACCATTGATAGGCGCATTTACATTCGTATAACGTAAATTGATCGCGGTCATGTCCAGTGCAGCCTGAGCGGCCTCGATATCGGCCTTGGCTTGAGCATTGGCAGCGACGGCATCGTCGTATTCCTGCCGGCTGACACCCTCGATGGCAACGAGTTCCTTGTAGCGGGCCAGTTTCGGCTCACTTGTCAGTAAGTTCGCCTTGGCCTTGGCGAGCGCAGCCTTGGCTGAATTGTTCGCCGCTTCATAAGTGGATGGATCAATCTGATAGAGCGAAGTACCGGCTTTGACGTCGGTACCCTCAACAAACAGGCGCTTCTGGATCAGGCCGCTTACTTGTGGCCGTACTTCGGCAACCTGATAGGCGGAGGTGCGGCCAGGCAGTTCGGTCGTGATCGTCAGAGATTCAGGCTTGACGGTAAAAACCGTGACCTCAGGTGCTGCTGGTGCGGCCGGAGGCGCGGCTGATTTGCCGCATCCAGCCAAAATGAGGCTACTGAGAATAAGGGCAAACGCCCCGGTCGACTTGATCGACGGCAGGAAAGTAGTTGGTTCCATCGTGAACTTTCTGAAATGAGATGAATGCGAAGTAATGCAAAATAAAGCGAATGGTACGTATGCTGCGAATAGTGCAGATAGCACCAATTCATATCAACTGCTGCCTATGAGGATGAATTGATATGAATTGGTGCTGATGGGACTAGAAATTACTGTTAACTCCTATAGAATGAACGATCATTCTAAATTTGTCAAGCTTTTTCCTTTTTGCAATAGTTCCTGCTGAGAGCATTTTTTACTACTTTTGGGTGAAATAATAGCCAGATGCTACCTTGATGCAGATCAATCTTTGTATCTTGACGAGCGTGAAAAAAATAGCTCAGGGCGCACAGACGCTAACCCGGTATCACGACTGTGCGGATGGCTTATCGGGTGGATACGCGTTGATGTTGCCAGTCAGACGGATCTTCCGGTATCAACGACACCGGGCTGAAAAGAGCGCGCCACGGCCATTCTCCGGAAAGTACGAAGAGTGACCGTGGCGCGGAGTTGCCTTGCTGCTGTACTGTCTTGAGACTACCTTAAGCAAACTAATAACCAGGCGGCTCAGTGGCTTGGCATTAGTCCGTTGCTTATTGCGTCCCTTACTGCATCCCTTAATGCGCTTACTTGGCTGCCAGTTGGCGCAGAACGTAATGCAAGATCCCGCCGTGACGGAAGTACTCGATTTCTTTCGGTGTCAGCAATAATACCGTTGCCTTGAATGCGGTCACCTTGCCATCACTACCTGTCGCCACGACATCGGCGACCTTACCGGCACCGTCGAGCAGACCGCTGATATCGAAGGACTCATCGCCCTTCAAACCCAGTGACTGCGCACTCTGGCCTGCGATGAATTGCAATGGCAGTACACCCATGCCAACCAGGTTGGAGCGATGGATGCGCTCAAAGCTCTCGGCAAAGACGGCCTTGACGCCCATCAGCATGGTGCCCTTGGCGGCCCAGTCACGTGACGAACCTGCACCATATTCCTTGCCTGCCAGCACGACCAGCGGTACGTTGTCGGCTTTGTATTTCATGGCCGCGTCGTAGATGGCCAGCTTTTCGTTCGTCGG
>CANIFC010000157.1 GCA_947466695.1 Oxalobacteraceae bacterium
CGACGGCGTCTCCAAGCTCATTCCATTCAAGCCCGGCAAGCAGGTGACAATTGCCGAGGCCATTGTCGAAGAACCGATGCTGGCAGAGCGTCAGGAAAATGAAGAGGAAGTCAAAACTCTGCTCGATCTGGCGCAGCAGGTAGAGGGCATTACGCGCAATATCGGGATGCATGCCGGTGGTGTCATTATCGCGCCCGGCAAGCTTACTGATTTTTGTCCGATGTACACGCAAGGCGGCGATTCCGGCGTGGTGTCGCAATACGATAAAGACGACGTGGAGGCCGTCGGTCTGGTGAAGTTCGACTTTTTGGGACTGACAACGCTGACCATTCTTGACCGCGCAGTACGCTACATCAAGATGCTTGATCCATCCATGGCCGATTTTGATCTTTCCAAACTCCCACTTGATGACCGGCCTTCCTACGAGTTGCTGACCAAGGCCAAGACCGTTGCCGTGTTTCAGCTGGAAAGCCGCGGCATGCAGGGCATGCTCAAGGATGCGCGCCCCGATCGCTTTGAAGACATCATTGCGCTGGTGGCCTTGTATCGTCCGGGTCCGATGGACCTGATCCCCGATTTTTGCAAACGCAAGCATGGCGAAAAGTTTGATTATCCTGATCCGCGCACGGAAGGTATTTTGTCGGAAACCTACGGCATCATGGTGTATCAGGAGCAGGTAATGCAGATGGCCCAGGTCGTGGGTGGCTACTCGCTCGGTGGTGCCGATATGCTGCGCCGGGCGATGGGTAAAAAGAAGGCGGAAGAAATGGCGGAGCATCGCCAGATTTTCCGTGATGGTGCGGCGAAAGATGGCTTGAGCGAACAAAAGGCAGACGAAATTTTCGATCTGATGGAGAAGTTCGCCGGCTATGGTTTTAACAAGTCGCATGCCGCTGCCTACGCCTTGTTGTCTTATCACACCGCGTATTTAAAGGCGCATCATCCGGCCGCTTTCATGGCTGCGAACATGTCGCTGGCAATGGATGATACCGAAAAGGTCAAGATATTGGTCGAAGATGCGATCGATATCTGCAAGTTGAAAATGCTGGCGCCAGATATCAATCAATCCGAATACCGCTTTATCCCGGTAGCCGAGGCGGGCAAGAAAGCGACCCAGATTCGCTACGGCTTGGGCGCAGTCAAAGGCTCGGGACAAAATGCGATTGAAAACATCGTTGCCGCGCGCAATCTCGATGGCCCTTTTACCGATTTGTTTAACTTCTGTAAACGGGTGGATAAACGCCAGGTGAACCGCCGTACCATTGATTCATTGATCCGCTCGGGTGCCATGGATTGCCTCAAGCAAGACCGCGCCATTCTGCTGGCGACTGTCAGTTACGCGATGGAAGCGGCAGGTCAGGCGCAAGCTGCAGCGAACCAGGTCAGCCTGTTTGGTGATGACGATGATATGATCCCGCCGCCGGAATATATCAAGGCCGAAGTCTGGACAGACCGCCAGCGTTTACTGGAAGAAAAACTGGCGTTGGGATTTTATTTTTCCGGGCATCTGTTTGATGCCTACGCGCCGGAAGTACGGCAGTTTGTCAAGACGACCCTGGCCAAACTTGATCCCTCGCGCGACTTGCGCTTGCTCGGTGGTGTGATTTCATCCTTGCGCACGCAGATGACACAGCGTGGCAGAATCCTGATTATCACTCTCGATGATGGTACTGCCACCGTAGATGTCACGGTTTATAGTGAACTGGCAGACGAGTTCAAGAAAATTTTTAAAGAAGATGAATTTCTGGCGGTGCTGGGGAAAGTCTCGGAAGACCGGTTTTCTGGTGGTTTGCGTATCACTGCCGAAAAAGTCATGGACATCGGGCGGGCTCGGGTCCAGTTTTCCCAGGGTTTGCGCGTCACCATGACCGCTGATGCCGAGACGGCAAAACTGGCCGAAGTGCTCAGGCCACACTTGAATCCCGATGGCTGTCCGGTACTGATCCGTTATCAAAATCTCGATGCCAGCGCCGAGTTGTATCTGTCTGACCAGTGGCGCATCAATCCTGATGATGAGCTGCGGCACAGGCTTGGAGTATGGCTGGGGCATCAGAACGTGCAGATTGACTACGCGTGACGCTGGGTGGTGCACAACGAACCATCAGGTATGGCGCGCTCTAGCGCTGGTGTGCTGGTGTACCGGTGTGTATATGGTGCTTGCTCTGTTGCTATTGGCCAAAGCACGTACCGCCAGCCTGATTTTTATTTTACTATGTGCCCTGATGGTGTTTCATAACGTGAATCTGAGCTGGTCTCGGCTTTTACCTTCGCTGGTCGCTAGCCTGTTATTGGCTGGTGGTGCCCGTTATGTCACTGGCTTATCAGTTCCGGCTCAGGCTCAGGCTCAGGTGCTTGCAGCGCGACATTAGCTGAAAAGTTGAACAGGCAGGCGTGTTTGAAATTACATCGCCGTTAATAAGGTCGAGGGTCGATTTGCCCTGACGGCTTCAGTGAGAAAAAAATTAATGAATAAATTTACGCAAGCCATTTTCCTCCGTTTATGGCTTTCCGTGCGTCAGCATAAAAAAATGTTATTTGTCACCTTGCTGACCATGCTGGGCACCGCGCTCACGGAGGTCGCGTTTCCGCGCGTCTTTGGCTATCTGATCGATAACGGCTTCAAGGGTGAACATACCACGCTGGCGCTATGGAAAATACCTGTCGCCATCATCAGTATTTTTGTGCTGCGTGGTATCTGTACCTTTACCACCAGTTATCTCATGAGCTGGATCACGACCCGCTTGCTCAATGATCTGCGGGCTCAGATTTTTGCCAAAATGTTGAGTGTTCCGGTTCAGTTTTATCACTCCGAATCGAGCGGTCGCATCATCAATACCATCATGTTTGAGGCCCAGCAAATTGTCGAGATGGTGAAAGTCTCGATCATCACGCTGTGCCGTGACTCGCTGACGGTGATCGCACTGATGAGCTTTTTATTTTGGCGTAACTGGAAACTGACACTGGTGACTGTGGTGTTGATTCCTCTCATGGCGGCACTCGTGCGTAGCGTGAGCAAGCGACTGCGCAAGCTTAATCAGAATCAGCTTGAGGTCAACGGTGAGCTGACACAAGTGATAGAAGAAACGACCCGCGCCCATCAGGTGATCCGCATTTTTGGTGGCCAGCGCTATGAACAAAAACGCTTTGATGCAAAAAATGAAAAGCTGCGTGGCTATGTCATGAAAACCACGGTAGCCGTCGCCTCGACGACACCGATTACCCAGATACTGGCGGCAGTTGCCGTCGCCATTGTGATCATGCTCGCTGTTGCTCAGGCCAAAACGGGTGCCACGTCAGTAGGTAATTTTGTGGAATTCATCACTGCCATGTTGATGCTCTTAACGCCGTTAAAACATCTGGCTGATTTGAACGGGCCCATGCAGCGCGGACTGGCTGCGGCTGAATCGGTGTTTGCCATGATTGACGCCAAAGGCGAGCACGATAGTGGACAAAGGCTGACTGCCAAGGCGCAGGGTAAGCTTGAATTTGTCGCGACCTGCTTTACTTATCCCGGGCAGCAGCAAGAGGCGCTTTCCTCGATTAACCTGTGCATACAACCAGGTGAAACCGTAGCGCTGGTCGGTATGTCGGGTGGCGGCAAGACCTCGCTGGTCAATCTGGTGCCACGTTTTTACGTGCCAGATTCTGGTGATATCCTGCTTGACGGGCGATCATTGAAAGACATTTCACTCTCCAGCCTGCGCGATCAGATCGCCATGGTAGGGCAGAATGTCATCCTGTTTGACGATACGGTCGCGGCCAACATCGCTTATGGTGATGCAAGCCCTGACGCGACGCGGATTGCCGCGGCAGTGAAGGCGGCTTACCTGACTGAGGTGGTACAGGATATGCCTGATGGCTTGCAGACCATGATCGGTGACAATGGCATGCGTCTATCCGGCGGTCAGCGTCAGCGTCTGGCGATTGCCCGGGCCATCTATAAAAATGCACCTATCCTCATTCTTGATGAAGCGACCTCGGCCCTGGACAGCGAATCCGAGCGTGCGGTACAGGCTGCGCTCGATACCCTGATGCTGGGCCGCACGACGCTCGTCATCGCGCATCGTCTCTCGACCATAGAGCGTGCCAGTCGTATCGTTGTGCTGGCTGAAGGGCGCATTGTCGAGATCGGAACGCACGCGCAATTATTGGCGAAAGATGCGGTGTACGCCAACCTGTACCGTTTGCAGTTTGCCGCCTGAATGGTGTCAGTCGACGATAGCGCCGCCAATGAATTGTGTCTGATAGCACATGGAACAAATAATCTTTTACTCTGGTTGGCAAAGTGTGACGTTCATTAAATTACCGGAAAAAAATAGGTCATTCTGTATGAAACATTTTTCGTGTGTTTTTTTAGGTCTCATCATGCTGTTGGCTCAAGCACCGGGTTTTGCGCTGCCGCCAGCATCAGCATCAGCATCGGCTAAAGGACACGTTACGCTTCAGCTGAAGTGGCGTCATGCGTTTCAGTTTGCCGGGTATTATGCTGCGCAAGAGCGTGGCTATTATCGCCAGGAGGGTCTTGAGGTCGAGATCAGGGAAGCCAGACCGGGCCTCGATACCGTTGACGAAGTCATGTCAGGCAGAGCCGATTTCGGGATCGGTACCAGCAGTTTGCTCTTGGAAAGAAACGCAGGTAAACCGGTGGTTGCCCTGGCGGTTATTTTTCAGCACTCCGCCCAGGTGCTGATCGCTGCCGGCAACGGGGTGAGTCAGAATATTCATGATCTGGCCGGCAAGCGCCTGATGCTTGAGCCGCATTCGGACGAGTTACAGGTTTATCTCAAGCGTGAAAATATTCCGCTTGCCAGCATCCGGCAACAAGCGCACAGTTTTAATCTGGAGGATCTGATCGCCGGCAAGACCGATGCCTCCTCTTCTTACCTGACCAATGAACCGTATCATCTTGATCAGGCCAAATTCCCTTATCAAATTTATACTCCCCGCTCAGCCGGCATCGATTTTTATGGTGATACCTTGTTCACCTCCGAGCACGCGATTGACAACTATCCTGACCGGGTGAAGGCGTTTCGCGCTGCCAGTCTGCGCGGATGGGACTATGCCATGCTGCACCCGGAAGAGATAATTGATCTGATGTTGAAAAAATATTCACGAGAAAAATCACGTGAAATGCTCTCTTACGAAGCCACGGCGATGATACCTCTTTTGCGAACCGACCTGATCGTTGCCGGATATATGAATCCGGGAAGATGGCAGCATATCGCCGACGTCTATGCCGAAGCCGGCATGTTGCCGGACAATTTTTCATTTGACGGTTTTTTATACGACCCTGATCCCAAGCGCGATCTCACCTGGCTCTATGTGATTTTGGCGGCAGTGCTTGGCGGTAGTGTCCTGGCCGGTAGTATTGCTTTTTATATTTACCGCATCAACCAAGAGCTAAAACGACGTCTTGCCGAACTCAGGCAGACTGAACTGCAGCTGAAAATTTTTTCGATTGCTGTAGAACAGGCGCCTACCTCGGTCATCATCACCGGGCCGGACAATATCATCGAATACGTCAATCCGAAATTTACCAGCGACACGGGATACTCTTCGGCAGAGGCGCTAGGGAAAACGCCAAGCTTTTTGCAATCGGGACTCACCGAGCGCGCTACGTATGAAGCGATGTGGAATCATCTCAGACGTGGGCAGTTGTGGACTGGTGAGCTGGTGAATCAACGCAAGTCGGGTGAAATCTATTGGGAAGAAGTGCATATCGCGCCGGTGAAAAACAGGCTGGGTGAGGTGTGTAATTATGTTGCCGTCAAGCTCGATATTACGGAGCGCAAACGTGCCCATGAGCGACTCAAGCACCTGGCCCATTACGATGTACTGACCAACCTGCCTAACCGCGTCCTGTTTTTTGAGCGCGTGACTCAGGGCATCTCGCTGGCAAAAAGAAACAAGACGATGCTGACCCTGATGTATCTCGATTTTGATAAGTTCAAGCCCATCAATGACACCTACGGGCATGCGGTCGGTGATCTGGTGTTGCAGGAAGCGGCAATGCGGATGTCAGGCTGTTTGCGCGAATCCGATACTGTAGGACGGATAGGCGGAGATGAATTTGTCGTGCTGTTACTCGATATCGGCAGTGAGGAAAATGCGTTCAGGATGGCGGAAAAAATTCGTATAGCCTTGAACCAGCCCTGTCTGGTCGCTGGTGAAACACTATCGATTTCATCGAGTATCGGAGTGGTACTTTATCCTGCACACGGTCACGACGGCATCGAGCTTGCCAAACTTGCCGATATCGCCATGTATGATGCCAAGGCCGGTGGTCGCGACAAGGTGGTCGTTTATCATGCCGGCATGGGTGTCTGAATGGCATCCGGTCGAGATTTATGGCCGGTGCTGAAAGATGCCTGAGCCCTCTTTGCCTTTGCCCGGCGTGAAGCATGGTGGTGTCATATCTTGGTCTTTTATTTTGCTACTTTGTAGTGCTGCTGTACTTGATTACACCGCAGTTACAGGTGCTAGCGCTGGCTGGGGAGGTTCTTCAGACAGCCGGATGAGGGCAGTCTTGAGTGCCTCGAAACATTCTGCATCAATAGCGGTACCTACTGTCTCAGCCATCATTTCCAATGTCCTGGGGATCGGTATTGCACCCCGGTAGGGACGTTCTGCCGTAATCGCATCAAAAATATCAGCGGTCGTGATGATGCGGGTTTCCAGGCGAATATCCTGCGCCATCAGGCCACGGGGGTATCCCTTGCCATCAAGTCGCTCATGGTGTGCGGCGGCCACGTTTGCCAGCTCGGTAAAGGCGGCAATGCGTGACAGGATAGTCTCGGTATAAGAAGCGTGTAATTTGACGGCATCCCATTCTTCCATATC
>CANIFC010000158.1 GCA_947466695.1 Oxalobacteraceae bacterium
GCATGTTGCCCGCGCTGGTGGCCGAAGGCCTGGTCGATGCGGTCGACGCCTTTTGTGAAAATATTGGTTTTTCTGTGGCGCAGACTGAGCGTGTTTTTCAAGCGGCACAACATGCCGGCTTGCCGGTCAAGCTGCATGCAGAGCAGCTTTCTGACCAGGGCGGGGCTGCACTGACGGCGCGCTATCATGGCTTGTCAGCCGATCACCTCGAATACCTCTCGCCGGCAGGTATTGCGGCCATGCAAGCACAGTCGACGGTCGCCGTCCTGTTGCCGGGTGCTTATTATTTTTTGCGTGAAACACAGTTGCCGCCTATCGCACAATTACGTGCCGCAGGTGTTCCGATGGCGCTTGCGACGGACTGTAATCCGGGAACTTCCCCCATGACCTCGCTATTACTGGCGATGAATATGGCTTGCACCCTGTTTCGCCTGACGCCACTGGAAGCGATGCAGGCGGTAACGCGTCATGCTGCACAGGCGCTGGGCCGGCAAAATCAGATAGGAACGTTGGAAGTGGGCAAGGCGGCCGACTTTGCCCTGTGGAATATTGAGCGTCCCGCTGATCTGGCGTACGCCATTGGCGGCAATCCTTGTGTTACGACGGTATTTGGCGGCTCTCCCAGAATCCTCTGATGGTAAAAAAGTAAAAAATAGCGTGGTTAAAAACGATTGAAATCATCACAATCTTAGCGAGTGAGCGAATAGGAATGACACATCCGGCGGGCTTGGTTACACTGTCGCTTTAGTTCCAGACAGGACATGCCGTGGCCCGATTTGCTCTTCCAGATTTACAACGATTCTTGCAGTATTTTAGTCGCGGTCGCACAAAAAGGATCGTTATTGGATTGCTTGCGGTACCATTCCTGATCATGATTGTCAGCTGGCTGGCGCTGCCGTCGCTGATTAAAAATATCGCCGTTGAACAAGTCATGCAAACGACCGGGCGTAAGCTCGAAATTGCCGGGCTGAGCTTCTCTCCGCTCTCGCTCTCTGTCACCGCCAGCGGCGTACGCTTGTTTGAGGCGGATCAAAAGACAGTGGCAGTGACACTCAAGAAGGCCGTCATCAATCTCTCGTCCGCCTCACTTTGGCGTGGCGCGCTGGTGATGGATGAACTTTTGCTGGAACAGCCCCTGTTCCAGGTAGTGCGAACTGCGGGAGGAACTTACGGGCGTTATAATTTTTCCGATATGGTAGAGCGTATCTCCGCCATGCCGGCCAGTGCCACGCCCTTTCATTTTTCACTGGCCAATGTGCAAGTGCAGGGCGGCAAGATCGATTTTGATGACCAGGTTATCGGCCAAAAATTTCAAGTGGCGGCCTTGAATCTGGGCTTGCCTTTCTTGTCCAATTTTCCCACCTCGGCAAACAGTTTTGTCCAGCCTTTGTTATCGGCGACCATTAATGGCACCCCATTTTCCCTGAGCGGCCGCAGCAAGCCTTTTACCGACAGTCTCGAGACCACCTTCGCTATTGACATCAAAGAGCTTGATCTGGCCAGCTACCGTGGTTATATTCCGCTGCCTGTTCCTGTGAAGATAGACAGTGCCCGCCTCAGTACGAAACTTGATTTAAGTTTTAGCCGTAAAAATAATCAACCGCAATTATTGCTTTCAGGTGACATTGCGCTCAATGCCCTGGCGCTCAGCGACAAGGCAGCGCAGCCTTTGCTGAAAGTGCGCAGTCTCAAGACGCACATCAGGCAATTGAATGTATTCACTACTGAGGCGAGTATTGAGCAATTGCAGATTGATGCGCCAGAAGTCTGGCTTACACTTAATCCGCGCGGTGAGTTCAACTGGAATTTACCGATGCGTCCGGTCGAGCAAAAATCACCCGTTGTCACAGCACTCGCTAGCAAAGCTGTAAAAATAGACGCCATGATTCCGGTGTATTTGCTGGATGACTTGCAAGTGCAGAACGGTGTCCTGCATTTTTCCGACGCACTGTATGCCACTCCGCGTCAAACCATTGAGTTGCGTAACATGACATTTGACGCCAAACAATTTTCTACGGCAGCAGGTGCGAAGCCAGCATCAATGGTATTTCATGCAGAGGGTAAAGCAAGCCAGCGCGTGCAATTTGCGGGTCAATTTATTCCGGCGAACGGCGATGTTAACGGAAAAGTCACTGTGGAAAAACTCGATATTGCCAGCTATCAAGGCTATCTGAGTCGTTTTTTAGCGGCAAAACCGAGCGGTCAGGTTTCACTTTCCTCTAGCCTGAACATACAGCAAGGACAGTTATCGCTGGCCGGTATGAGCGGAAAAATTACTGATTTTTTACTGAATCCGGAGGCGAAAAATGAAGGTCAGCTGGCAATCAGGTCGCTGGCGCTGGACAAGTTAAGCCTTGATGTAGCGAGTAAAAAAATTATTGTTGACGGTGTCAAGATCGCCGGTATCAATGCCGATATCCGCCGTGATGCGCAGTCACGCCTGAGCCTGCAAAAGCTGATGCTGTCAACAGCAACGCCATCAACAGCAATGCTGCCAATACCCCCCAACTCGTTAATTTTACCGGTTGCAGCGTCATTACCTGCCTTGCCTGTGGCAAAGCTTATTCCACTTTCACAACCGGCAGACTGGCTTGTCAGCGTCAAAGAGTTTGCCATTGACGACAGCAGAGTTTCTTTTACAGATCAGGCGGTAAGTCCTGCAGTAACGTTGAAAGCGGAAAAAATCGCTTTCAGTGCGACCGGCCTTACCAGTGATTTAAGCGAGCCTCTTAGCCTGAAATGGAACTCCACAGTCAATCGGGCAGGAAAGCTTGTTTTTGACGGCAAGGCGAGTGCCAATTTGACGCAGGTAGCGCTCAATCTGGATGCGCAAGCGCTCCCTGTGGCCTCGTTGCATCCCTATTTTTCCTCTTTTTTGAATGTCGAGTTAGCGACCGGAAATGTCAGCGCAAAAGGAACGCTGGGTTTGATAAATATGCCGGGAAAAGCGCTGGTCAGTGAGTATGACGGGATGTTGCGACTGAATGATTTTCAGATCCTCAAACGAGGCGAGAAAAATAATTTCCTGTCCTGGAAAAGTGTCGGGATGGAAGGTATCAAGGCCAGTTTTGGTGATGATCAACAGGCGATTTTGATCCGTAAGTTAGCGCTCAATGCCTTCTTCGCAAAGTTGGTCCTGTCTGATAAAGGCCAGCTTAACCTGAAAAATATCCTGGTTCAAAATTCGGCGACGGCAGCTGCCGTGCTAAAAAAATCGCAGGATGCCGGCGCAGTGCCGGTCGTGCTAAAAACTTCCGTACCACTGAAAATTACGATCTCGGAAACGCTGCTTCAAGGCGGCAACATTGACTTCACGGATAATTTTATCAGGCCAAATTACCAGGCGAACCTGACCGGATTAAGTGGGAAAATAGGCATAATTTCCTCCGGCAGGGAAGAGCCCGCAGCCGTTGAATTGTCCGGCAAGATTGACGGTGACGCGCCATTGCTTATTTCCGGAACCGTCAACCCTTTTAGTACGCCGATTTTCATCGATATCAAGGGCAGTGCCAATGGGATTGAACTGACCAGCCTGAGCCAGTATTCGGCCAAGTACGCCGGTTATCACATCACAAAAGGGCATTTGTCTGCGCAAGTTGCCTATCGTCTGAAAGATGGTCATCTGGAGGCGGACAATAATGTCAGGCTCGACCAGCTCACTTTTGGCCGCAAGGTGAATAGTCCGGATGCCTTCGATTTACCCGTCAATTTAGCGCTGGCGCTACTGCGTGACAATGATGGTCTTGTGACGCTTGACTTGCCAATCGCCGGTTCTTTATCCGATCCGCAATTTTCTGTTGGAAGTATCTTTTTTAAAGTACTTAGCAACGTGATCATGAAGGCGGTGACTTCACCGTTTGCCTGGCTTGGAGAGGCCTTTGGTGGCGGCGAAGAATTGGCCTTTGCCGAGTTCAGCCCGGGTAGCGCGGTACTATCTGTTGCCGCCACAGAGAAGCTTGATCGCCTTATCACCGCCTTGCAGCAACGCGCCGGCTTGCGTCTGGATATCACGGGGCGCACTGATACGCTCACCGATACCGAGGGCTTGCGTCTGGCCAGTCTGGACGCGAAAATCAAGACGGTGATGATACGTGAAATACAAAAGAAAAATCCGGCATTTCGTGGCGAGAATATGCTGATAACGCATCAGGACAGGAATGCCTATGTGCAAGAGGTCTATCGTGCTGAAAAGTTTGACAAGCCACGCAATATAATTGGGTTTGCAAAAACATTATCTCCTGAAGATGCCATTCAACTTGTCTTGAGTAATACCGCCATAGCAAGGCGGGACTTGCGTGATTTGGCCGATGAGCGCGCCGATACCGTACGCGATTATTTGCTACATAAAGGAAGTATCAGTAACGAACGCGTATTTTTGATCGCTCCACGACTCAATAGCGATGGAATAGAGGACAAGGGTGCGCCGAACCGGGTCGATTTTTCACTTAACTGAGCTTAAAAAAGAGCCGGCAGAGCGACATCGGAATACTTTTTTTAATGAATGGGGTCTTTAATTCGGTCGCACTGATGTATGAAAGATGTGCTCTCTTTTGCATGAGGTGAATGGATGGCCGGTAGTTGAACAGTCTCTATCGGTCTTAAATGCAGCCTTAAAAGTAGCCTTAAAAGCGGTCTTAAAAACAGCGGTAAAAACAGCGGTAAAAACAGTGCATTTATACGTAGCGCTCACCACTTACTCAGATTCCCATTCAAAGGATGATCATGTCTGAAAAAATACTTGCCACCATTCTCTATGTTGAAGATGACCCTGATATTCAGACGGTCGCCCAGATCGCTCTGGAGATCGTCGGTGGACTTACTCTCACTACGTGCAGTTCCGGTGCCGGGGCGCTTGCCCAGGTCAAAGCCGGCTTGTTACCTGACTTGCTGTTGCTTGACGTCATGATGCCCGGTATGGATGGTCCGACGACACTATCTGAGTTACGAAAATTACCCGGAACGGCAAGCACGCCGGTGATTTTCATGACCGCCAAGGTACAAGCCGCAGAACTCGATTTTTATACGTCCCTCGGTGCCATTGGAGTGATCGCCAAACCGTTCGATCCCATGGCGCTTTCGGCTCAGGTAAAAACGTTATGGAACAAGGTGGCTTGAATGAGCACGAAAACGGACATGCAGATGGACGCCGTGACGGACGGGCAACCCGGCCAGCAACCCGACAGTCTGGAGGAGGCGCTGGCGAAGCTCGATGCGCTGTTTGCCGCAAAATTACCGTCGAGATTACGCGAGATTGAAACGGCGCTGGATCAATTTGTTCAACATCCACAAAGTGCGGAGGCATTGGCACTGTTACACCGGCTGTTGCATACCATGTCGGGCTCGGCGGGAACCTTTGGGTTTGACCAGCTGGGCACCGAGGCACGCCAACTTGACGCGCGAATCAAGCCGTTACTAACGGGGTTGACGTGGACGCTCGTCGAGTTGGCCCAATTTGCGACCGATGTGCGCGCCTCTCTGTCAGGTGCAACCGTCGTTTTAGATCATCCGCTGGTATCGGATCATCCAGCGCTTGCAGAGGAGAATAAGGCGGGATCATGACGCATCTATCTGGTGTGCTCCGGCAATATATCGAGCGCAAGACATTGGGGCAGCGTGACATTGACGCGTTGACGCATTGACGCATTGAATGCCTCTGCCTGCGAGCCACTGCAGGGCACGTACAAAAGGGGGCGAATGGAATTGCGTTGGTTAATATCGAGTGCGATCAGGCCACAATCTGAGCCTGATCGTACGATGGTGTTGGAAGTTCGGACGACAGGGGGGTGTCGTCGTTATTTTAGAACCGGCAAAAGGAAGGCATCGCATGCATTTTTCTGATGTCAATGCCTTTACTATTTGGGTTTGGCTAGAGGGGATGTATCTCGCTTGCTTTCATTTTTGATTCCAGCACCTTGCCTTTGCGTGCACGTTTACCGACATGCAGGACCAGGCTGCCGGAACTAAGCTGAACCTCTTGTGGTTTCCCACCACGGCCCACGCCGCTGAGTTTGAGGCCCTTCTGGCTGATGGCTTTGACTGCCAGCAGTTTCTCATTCTCTTCCAGTTCCATCAGCGTGACACCGCGGCCACCACTTGCCAGGGACTTGATTTCTGCCAGCCCGAATACCAGAAGCCGGCCTTTTTCAGACAGGCAGGCAATCGCGCTGGCGTCCGCCGCAACGGGGGCCGGAGGTAGTGGTTCATCACCATTTTCGAGCGTCATGAATGCCTTGCCAGCCTTCATGCGGCCGATCATGTCGCCGACCTTGGCGGTGAAGCCGTAACCGGCTGTGGATGCCAGTAGTAGCGTCTGTTCGGCATTGCCTGCAAAGTAGTGCAGGATGCGGCTGCCGCTGGTCAGGTCGATGAGCGTTGTAATGGGAATGCCGTCACCGCGTGCACCCGGCAAGGCCGACACAGGCGCTGAATATACCCGGCCGTTCGAGCCAAATACCAGCATTGTGTCTACCGTACGGCATTCAAATGTCCCATAGAGCGAATCGCCGGCTTTAAAGGTGAATTGCGCCGCCTCGTGGTCGTGGCCGGTACGGGCCCGGACCCAGCCTTTTTCTGAAATAACGACAGTGACCGGCTCATCGACCACCTTTTGTTCGGTTGAGGCCCGTTGGGCTTCCTCGATCAGGGTACGGCGTGCATCGCCGAATTGTTTGGCATCGGTCTCAATTTCTTTGATGATGCATTTTTTCATTGCACCAGGATCGTTCAGTAATTCCTGCAAACC
>CANIFC010000159.1 GCA_947466695.1 Oxalobacteraceae bacterium
ACCTGTTTTACGATACTTACAAAGAGGAGTAATACGTGGACTTTAGCATAAAAACATTCGACGCCAAAAGCACTTTGAATACAAGTAAAACTGGCTGCGTAGTTGTAGGCGTGTTTGAAAATAAAAAATTATCCGTTGCCGCTACCGCCCTCGACAAAAAAGGTGATATCAGCGCAGCCCTGAAATCGGGAGATATTACAGGCAAAGCCGGTTCTTTCCTAGTGCTGCGTAACGTGGGCGATGTCGCCGCTGAACGTGTTTTGCTGGTCGGCCTTGGTAACGATGTCGAAAAAATTACAGAAAAATCCTTTATTCAGGCTACTCAAGCCGCTGCGCGCGCGCTGTCAACGCTGGCTGCAGGCGACGCCATCTTCGCCCTGCCAGACGTCGCCGGACGTGACACTGCCTGGACTATCCGCACCACGGTGCTGGCATTACGCGAATCAATCTTCCGTGCCGATGGCATGAAGAGTAAAAAAGAGGTCTCGACTACCGGTGTGAAAAAAGTGGCGCTGGCTGTCACCGCCGCTGAAGCGGCCGCTGCCAAAGTGGCGCTGATGCAAAGTGTCGCCATGGCCAATGGCGTGGACCTGACCAAGGACCTGGGCAATCTGCCACCGAACATCTGCACCCCTACTTTCCTTGCCAATAGCGCCCGGCAAATTGCCACTGACTACAAGATGGGCATTGAGGTACTGGAACGCAAGCAATTGCAGGCGCTCAAGATGGAGAGCTTTTTATCGGTCACCAACGGCTCGGTTGAGCCACCAAAATTCATCGTCCTCAAGCACATGGGCGGCAAAGCCAAAGATGCGCCAACCGTTTTAGTCGGCAAGGGCATTACCTTTGACTCGGGTGGTATTTCGCTCAAGGGTGGCCTGGGCATGGATGAAATGAAATACGACATGGGCGGAGCGGCATCAGTACTGGGCACCATGCGCGCAATCGGCGAAATGAAACTCAAGCTCAACGTCATCGCGGTGATTCCAAGTTGCGAAAATATGCCGTCTGGCAGCGCGACCCGTCCTGGTGATATCGTGACATCGATGTCCGGTCAAACGATCGAGATTCTCAATACCGATGCAGAAGGCCGCTTGATACTGTGCGATGCGCTCACCTATGTAGAACGCATGAAACCAGCCGTTGTCGTTGATCTTGCGACGCTGACCGGCGCCTGCGTGACTGCCCTGGGCCATCATAATTCCGGCCTGTTCACACGTCACGACGCAGCCCATGACAAACTGGCCGAAGAATTGCTCACTGCCGGTAAAGACACTGGCGACACCGCATGGCGCATGCCGATTGAAGAGGCTTATAACGAGCAACTGAAATCGAATTTTGCAGACATGGCCAATATCGGCGGACCTGCAGGCGGCAGCATCACCGCGGCCTGTTTCCTGGAGCGTTTTACCAAGTCTTATACCTGGGCCCATCTCGACATCGCCGGTACAGCATGGAAATCTGGTGCAGCCAAAGGTTCTACCGGTCGTCCGGTCCCTTTACTGACCACGTTCCTGATGAACCGTGCTGACTAAAGATGCTCTACGCCAGATTTCCTGTTGCGTGATGTCAAAGGGTGACCACCCTGACAATGTCATGCAGTAGTGTCTGACAAGTAAATCTATCGCCACCGCGTCCTGTATTACTGCAGAACGCGGTTTTTTTATACTTATTCGAGTCGCCCTATGAAATTAGTCACCTGGAACGTTAATTCTCTCAAAGTACGCCTGCCGCAAGTCCTGCAATGGCTGGAAACGAACCCTGTCGATGTCTTGTGCCTGCAGGAAACCAAACTGACAGATGATAAATTCCCCCAGGCCGAGATTGAAGCGGCCGGTTACCAGGTCGCTTTCAGCGGACAAAAAACCTACAACGGCGTGGCGATCCTGTCGCGTCATGCGATAGCGGACGTACAAAAAAACAACCCGCTGTTTGACGATCCGCAGCAGCGCATCATCGCCGCCACCATCGAGGGGATGCGTATTGTCTGTGCCTATGTACCGAATGGTCAGGCACTCGATTCAGAAAAGTATCCGTATAAACTGAGCTGGCTGGCGTCCTTGCAGCAATGGATAAAGCAGGAAATGACGCAACACCCTTCTCTGGCGCTGCTGGGTGACTACAATATTGCGCCAGAAGACCGCGACGTGTACGATCCGGCTGCCTGGGAGGGACAAAATCTGGTGTCGCCACCAGAACGTGCCGCCTTGCAAGCCCTGCTCGATTTAGGCCTGAAGGATAGTTTCCGGATGTTTGAGCAGGCAGAAAAATCCTTCAGCTGGTGGGATTACCGTCAGCTTGGCTTTCGGCTCAACAAAGGCGCGCGTATTGACCATATTTTATTATCGGCAGCGCTCGCTGAACGCTGCATCTCCTGCGAGATTGACCGGATACCACGCAAATGGGAACAACCGTCAGATCACGCACCGGTCATCGCCAGTCTTGAAGCGCGCTAATTGCGGCGCTATTGGGCATTATCACTGGCAATAAATCTGTCGGCGCGTTGGTAACTTGACGATATCTGGCAACGGCCGCTACCGGGCGTGGTGCAGGCGCTACTGCTCATTGACCTGCCGCCGCAACTAGCTCAAACTAAGAAACATCGGGTTTGCAATAATGCAGCCATTGGACAAGGGGTGTACATCTGGTCCGGCTGACTCTGTTTGTATTGATATTAATGTAAAGCAAAATTCTGTCATGACTAAAACTGAAGCGCTCAATATTCTCGTTACTGAAGCAAACCGCGGTGAACTCATATTTTCCACCAACGTCGCCACCACCCTTAAAATTCAAGAGGCCCTGGACGATCCTCATTGCAGCGTCGACACCGCCAGCAAACTGGTTCTCAATGAGCCGCTGCTTTCAGCCCGGGTTGTCGCCATTGCCAACTCTGCCGTCTACAGCCGGATGGGAAACGATGTAGCCAACGTGCGTGGTGCCATATCACGTCTGGGTTTTCGTACCTTGCGCTCAATTGTCGCCTCACTGGCAATACGGCAACTGGCAGGTTCCAGTAAAGATCCGGCAATCCGGACGATGATCAATAAATTATGGGAGCATTCAGCGCAAGTGGCAGCGCTGGCGCAGGTGCTGGCACGTCGTGTCACCAAGCTCGATCCCGATACGGCGATGTTTGCCGGTATCGTGCATGAGGTGGGTGGTTTTTATATGCTCTCCCGTGCCGAGGAGTATCCATGCCTGCTGGAAAAGGACGATTTAACTTCCAAGCCGGCGCCCGGTGACCTGCCGCCTTTTGTCGACACGATCATTGACCGCGAATCGGCTGAGGCAATCATCGGACGGGCGGTACTGAAAAATCTGCAACTGCCGCAACCGGTTGTGGAAGCCGTCGAAGCGCTCTGGTTTGGCTTACGCGCCATGCCGCCGGAATCCCTGGGCGACACGCTGCTGCTGGCAAACGAACTGGCAAAGACACCCTCACCGCTAGATACCCGTACCGACACCGAGTCGAATCGTTACACTTCGGAAATTGATTTTGTTGTCGGCAACGGCACCTTGCTCAACATCCTGGAAGAATCAGAGCTAGAACTGAAATCCTTGACGGCAGCACTGGCTGTCTGAAGCCGCAGCGGGGCACATCGCCTGCCCTGCGACGATTATCTTTACTCAAACAGAGAAAGTGCTACCCTGCTTTAATCCTGGACAAACCCGGCACCGCAACGTGCCGGATTTATCCACGCTCATCCGTGACAACAAGCCAGCCGTGATCATGTATTTAGCCGGAGGATGGCTCAGAATGCGTCGCCAGGTATCCGCACCCAGCCCTCCATTAGTACCCGCGCACTGCGGCTCATGATCGCCTTGGTAACGCTCCATTCGCCGTTGACCTCACTGGCCTGTGCGCCCACCCGCAAAGTGCCGGAAGGATGGCCAAACCGCACCGCCTCGAGCAAGCCGCCACCGGCGGCAAGGTTCACCAGCGTACCCGGAATCGCCGCGGCAGTGCCGATGGCAACGGCTGCCGTTCCCATCATGGCGTGATGCAGCTTACCCATGGACATGGCACGTACCAGCAAGTCGATCTCCGCCGCCTTGACCGGCTTGCCGCTGGAAGAGACGTAATCGGCCGGGCGCGCGACAAAGGCGACTTTGGGGGTGTGCTGACGATTAGCCGCCTCATCGATGTGCCCGATCAGGCCCATGCGGACTGCACCGTACGCGCGCAGGGCCTCAAATCTGGCCAGCGCAGCGGCATCGCCATTGATGTCATCCTGCAACTCGGTACCGGTGTAACCGATCGCCTCTGCATTGACGAAGATAGTCGGTATGCCGGCATTGATCATGGTGACCTTCAATGTACCAATGCCTGGCACATCAAGGTCATCCACCAGGTTTCCGGTCGGAAACATGGATCCGCCCGAGCCATCTTCATCAGCGGCAGGGTTCATGAATTCCAGCACGACTTCGGCGGCGGGAAAGGTCACCCCGTCAAGCTCGAAGCCGCCCGTTTCCTGCACGGCACCAGCGCTCACGGGAATGTGGGCGATGATGGTTTTGCTGATATTAGCCTGCCAGATGCGCACGATGGCAACACCGTTTTCCGGAATGCGGCTGGCCTCGACCAGGCCGCTACTGATGGCAAAGGCCCCGACTGCCGCAGAAAGATTGCCGCAGTTGCCGCTCCAGTCGACAAATGCCTTATCTATCGCGACCTGGCCGAACAGGTAATCCACGTCGTGTCCCGGCTGAGCGCTCTTGGACAGGATCACTGTCTTGCTGGTACTTGAGGTCGCCCCGCCCATGCCATCGATCTGTTTTCCATAGGGGTCCGGGCTGCCGATCACGCGCAGCAATAATGCATCGCGCGCCGCGCCGGGAACCTGGGCGACTGCAGGCAAATCCTGCAGGCGAAAAAATACGCCTTTGCTGGTGCCGCCGCGCATGTAGGTGGCGGCAATCCTGATTTGAGGTACATGAGTCATGGTATTTTTTCCTGGGTTAAGCCTGATTTAGCCGGGTTAATCCTGATAAGGTCCGGGCCATCCTGCGCAAACAGAGATCGACAGTGTTCAATGCTGCAAACGTGAACGCAAGCAAAAGCATAGGCATAGGCATAGGCATAGGCATAAGCATAAACATGAGCCTCATCCGCGCTTTCACGGGAATGAGGCTCATGCTGTTAATTGCTCGTCTAGGCGGCTTTGGACGACTCGAGGAAATCCTGCGCAAAGCGTTGCAACACGCCACCCGCTTCGTAGATCGAGACTTCTTCTGCGGTATCAAGGCGGCAGGTTACCGGCACTTCAACCCGCTCACCATTCTTGCGATTAATCACCAGAATGAGCGTTGCCAGTGGCGTACGTTCACCGGTGACATCAAAGGTTTCGCTGCCGTCGATGTTGAGCGTATGACGGTTGGCACCCTCTTTAAACTCCAGAGGTAACACGCCCATGCCGACCAGGTTGGTACGGTGAATCCGCTCAAAGCCTTCGGTTACAATCGCTTCCACACCGGCCAGACGCACACCCTTGGCAGCCCAGTCACGCGAGGAGCCCTGGCCATAATCGGCACCGGCAATGATGATCAGCGGCTGCTTGCGCGCCATATAGATCTCGATGGCTTCCCACATGCGCGTCACTTTACCTTCTGGCTCAAGACGGGTCAGCGAACCAGCCTGCACCTTGCCGTCCTTGAGTACCATTTCGTTCTTCAGGGTCGGGTTGGCAAACGTGGCGCGCTGGGCGGTGAGGTGATCACCGCGATGCGTTGCATAGGAATTGAAATCCTCTTCCGGCAGACCCATTTTATGCAGATACTCACCGGCAGCACTGTCCAGCATGATGGCATTGGACGGCGACATGTGGTCGGTCGTGATATTGTCACCCAGCACCGCCAGCGGACGCATGCCAGTCATCGTGCGCGCACCGGCCAGTGCACCTTCCCAGTACGGCGGACGGCGAATATACGTGGTCTGTGGTCGCCAGTCGTACAGCGGACTAACCTTTTTACCGTTATCTACCTCAATTGCAAACATGGGTTCGTACACCTTGCGATACTGTTCCGGCTTGACACTGGAGGCGACAATGGCATCGATCTCTTCGTCAGAGGGCCAGATATCTTTGAGTGTCACTGGCTTGCCATCGGCATCAATCCCGAGCACGTCTTTTTCAATATCAAAACGGATGGTGCCGGCAATCGCGTAGGCGACGACGAGCGGTGGCGAGGCCAGGAAAGCCTGCTTGGCATACGGATGGATGCGTCCGTCAAAATTGCGGTTACCGGACAGCACAGCGGTGGCGTACAGGTCGCGCTCTATCACTTCTTTCTGGATGACAGGATCAAGCGCACCGGACATGCCATTGCACGAAGTGCAGGCAAAACCAACGACACCAAAGCCGAGTTTCTCCAATTCAGGCAATAGCTTCGCTTCCTGCAAGTAAAGTTCTACCGTTTTAGAGCCTGGTGCGAGCGAACTCTTCACCCACGGCTTGCGAGTCAGGCCACGCGCGTTGGCGTTACGGGCAATCAGGCCGGCAGCGACCATATTGCGCGGATTATTGGTGTTGGTGCAGCTGGTGATGGCGGCAATAATGACGGCACCGTCAGGCATACGGCCCGGCTCATTTTCGACTACGCCGCTGATCCCGCGTGCGGCCAGTTCAGAAGTTGGCACTCGGCTGTGCGGATTAGACGGGCCAGCGATATTGCGCACGACCGTGGAGAGGTCAAATTTGAGCACTCGCTCATACTGCGCAT
>CANIFC010000160.1 GCA_947466695.1 Oxalobacteraceae bacterium
CGGTTACCTGCTGATCGGCACTGACAATACGGCACGCAAGCAGGCGGAAGAGGCGCTGATCAAGGCCGGTGCCTTGCAAAACGCCATTTTCAACAGCGCCAATTTTTCCAGTATTGCGACTGACGCCAATGGCGTGATTCAGATTTTTAACGTGGGTGCAGAACGCATGTTGGGTTATGCAGCAGCGGACGTCATGAACCGTATCACCCCTGCCGATATCTCTGATCCGCAAGAAGTCGTCGCCCGTGCAGCTGCGCTGAGTCTGGAACTCAATACCCCGATCACA
The DNA here is from genome assembly GCA_947466695.1 of Oxalobacteraceae bacterium. Taxonomy (GTDB): domain Bacteria; phylum Pseudomonadota; class Gammaproteobacteria; order Burkholderiales; family Burkholderiaceae_D; genus Undibacterium. The sequence goes on from CANIFC010000160.1 coordinate 287, forward strand.
CCCGGTTTTGAAGCGCTGGTGTTCAAGGCATCAAGGGGTATCGAGGATATTTACGAGCTGACCTACATTCGTCAGGATGGCAGCCGTTTCCCGGCAGTGGTATCGGTCACGGCGCTGCGCGACGACCGCGATGTCATTATTGGTTACCTGCTGATCGGCACTGACAATACGGCCCGTAAGCAAGCGGAAGAGGCGCTGATCAAGGCCGGTGCTTTGCAAAACGCGATTTTTAACAGCGCTAATTTTTCCAGTATCGCGACTGACGCCAATGGCGTGATCCAGATTTTTAACGTGGGTGCAGAGCGCATGCTGGGCTATGCGGCAGCGGACGTGATGAATAAAATCACACCGGCCGATATTTCCGATCCGCAGGAAGTTGTCGCCCGTGCTGCCGCGCTGAGTCTGGAACTCAATACCCCGATCACGCCCGGTTTTGAGGCGCTGGTGTTCAAGGCTTCACGGGGCATTGAAGATATTTACGAGCTGACCTATATTCGCAAGGATGGCAGCCGTTTCCCGGCGATCGTATCCGTCACTGCGCTGCGTGATGACCGTACCAGCATCATTGGTTACCTGCTCATTGGCACGGATAATACGGCGCGCAAGGAAGTGGAGGCTGCGCAAGCGCTGATTGATCAGCACCAGCGCTTGGTCGATCAGCAGTTTTACACGCGTTCCGTGATCGATTCGAGTATCGATGGCATCATGATGACCGACTCGCAGGGCCTTATTTCAGACGTCAACGAACAAATGGTGGTACTGACCGGGCGGTCGCGTAGCGAACTGATCGGTTCTCCCTGCAAAATTTTCTTTACTGAACCGCTGCGGGCCGATGAGGCGATCAAGCAGACGCTGACTGAAAATCGGGTCAGTGATTATGAATTGACTGTGCGCGCCTCGGATGGCCAGGAAACTGTGGTGTCATGGAATGCCGCTACTTTCCGCGACCGTGATGGCAAGGTGAAAGGAGTCGTGGCATCGGCGCGTGACGTGACCGAGCGCAAACGTTTCGAACGCGCGCTACAGGATAAAAATATTTTGCTTGAGCATGCCAGCCTGATGAAGTCAGAATTTTTGGCAACCATGTCGCACGAGCTACGCACGCCCTTGAATGCCATCATCGGTTTTTCGGAAGCGCTCAAAGAGGGGCTCGCTGGCACCATGAGCGAAATTCAATATGAGTACACCGGCGATATCTTTACCAGTGGCCAGCATCTGCTGTCCTTGATCAACGATATTCTTGACTTGTCCAAGGTCGAGGCCGGCATGATGACATTGGAACTGGAACCGGTCGAACTCGACATTCTTTTCTCGAACAGCCTCTCGATTGTCCGCGAGAAAGCGATCTCGCAACGCATTGAGCTGACACTCGATATGGACGACAATTTAGGTGTCGCCCAACTGGACCTGCGCAAGACCAAGCAAATCATCTACAACCTGCTCTCCAATGCCGTTAAGTTCAGCAGCAATGGCGGCAAAGTGACCTTAAGCGCCCGGCAGACCACACTGGGCGAAGTTGGAAGGCTTCCGGGGACCTGGCCTGTCTATAATTTTCCACTTCTCAATAATGAATATCAGGACTTTCTCGAAATTTGTGTTTCGGACGATGGAATCGGTATTGCCCAGGCGGATATGAACAAGCTTTTTTTAGCTTTTAGCCAGATCGACAGCAGTCTCGCGCGCAAGTTTGAAGGTACTGGACTGGGCTTGGCGATGGTGAAACAACTTGCCGACCTTCAAGGGGGAAGTGTCGCCGTTGCCAGCGAAGAAGGCCAAGGATCGCGTTTTACCGTGTGGTTGCCGTTACGGACCCAAAGGCAGGTTACGCAGATGGAAGAACAGGCTGAAAATACGCCGGTCACGCCCGCGGTTCCCGTTCAAGAGCGTAAGGTTATCTTGCTTGAGGATGTGAAGGGAGCCGGTAATAGCGTCAGTGAGTTACTTAAAGAGGAGGGCTTTACGGTATTTCGTCCTGTCAGTATTGATGCGGCAGTCGCATTAGCGTCACTCCATACTTTCAGCCTCATTACCATGTGCCAGGATGATCCCGGTAACGGTATCTGGTTTTCCCTGGAGAAGTTACGTGAAAATCACAACTTGATTCATGTTCCCGCCATTATTATCGCCGGAAAAAATGACAGCAGGATGGCGCTGATAGGTGGCACCGCAGCGATCTTGCACAAACCTGTCAAACGCATGGAATTACTTACGGCACTTACGCATCTTCGCCTGGATGCCTCGACGGAACGGACCTACACGGTACTGGTTGTCGATGATGACCGAAAGTCTATTGAAGTCATTGCCGCCTTTTTACCGAGCCCACAGTACGCAGTGGTACGCGTACACGGCGGGCAGGAAGCCATCACGCTGGCAGAACGTCTGCTGCCGGACCTGATTTTTCTTGATTTGATGATGCCTGATGTCACGGGATTTGATGTTATTGAAGTGCTACAACGCAATCCCCACACAACACATATCCCTATTCTGGTCCAAACTGCAAAAAAAATGGTAGCCGGGGACCACGTCATACTTCGCAGTAATCCAGGAAAAAACGTTCACCTTATCCAAAAATCTGACTTTAGTCGCGCCAACTTCATTGAACAGATCCGGCACGCAATGTCAATCTCACAGGAACATTCATCAAATGGCTAAAGTACTCATAGTCGAAGACAATCCGACCAATATGAAGTTGACCTGCCTGCTTTTGGTTACCGCACAGCATACGGTACTGACCGCGTCAGATGCCGAGACTGGCCTGACGATAGCGCGCACCGATCTGCCCGATCTGATACTGATGGACATCCAGTTACCCGGGATGAATGGTTTGGCTGCAACAGTTTTGCTGAAGCAAGATCCTGTTACAGCTGCGATCCCTATTATTGCCCTGACGGCGCTTGCCATGAAAGAAGATCAGGAGAAAAGCAAGGCCGCTGGCTGCGACGCCTATATCTCAAAACCTTTGCGTTATCAGGAGTTGTATTCAACCATTGATGCCATTCTCGCCAAAACTACTCATGGTAACGGCAATAATCACTCAGAGGCATCATGACACTGCCAGCCGCGACCATACTTATCGTCGATGATAATGTCCACAACCGTAAATTGTTTAGTGCCTTGCTTCATTCCCAGGGTTATCTGTTTCGCACCGCCGCTGATGGGCCTCTGGCGTTGAAATCGGTTGCGGAATGTCCGCCAGACTTGATTTTGCTCGATTACATGATGCCCGGGATGGATGGTTGCGAGGTTGCCCGAAAACTGAAAGAAAATCCCGTTACAAAAGCTATTCCTATTATCATGCTATCGGCACTGGACGACATCGAATTGCTGCAAAAAAGTAATGATGCCGGTGTGCAGGATTTTTTGACAAAACCGTTCTCCAGAGCCGACTTGTCGGAAAAAATACGCAAGTTACTCGAGTCTCAGGGCGCTACCTCAAAGACCTGAAGGATGCCCGGCGCTAGTATCAGACATCAGACATCAGACATCAGCCATGTGCCGGGTGCAAACAAAAAAATGGCGATTAAAGGGCGTCCATGATCAGGCAACAATACCGGTCTTTTCTTGCATAGGACATTTACTGTCGAACACCTCTTTGCTATTGCGTGTAAACCAATTTGCTGAACCGGCAGGCTCCAAAGATTCAATCTGCTTTCAGGTCACGATCCGTTCGGATATCTTGCCGGGCACGGCAGTATGCCAACGGGCGTAACTCCTTTCCTTTTTCCCTCCTGCGCTACCCTTCAAAAACGGGTTGTCGTGCCGGATTTAAATTCCACCTGAAAGTGCCTCATAAGACTGAGTGGTCTACCGGATTGACTGCCTGAGCGGTGACGTTCCCGTTTAGGAGTACGTGTATCAGTATTCGTTCAAAAGATTGCATCAATGTGGTTGCTGATAAAAGCGATTTTGATTTCTATTTAACAATTTTTCACGGTAAAACTTAAGTAAATTATAGGCGTCACATTCTTCGCCGCGAAGGTGTGATCACGCTTAATTAATTAATGAACTGGAGTCACAGTATCCGGCTGCGAAGTTAGTCTCTTTTTATCTTTTGGATAAGCTTTGAAATGATAATACTATGTGTTCTGTATACGCATAAAATAAAAATTGCATATAATTAAAATGTAGCGTAAATGTCGGCTTATTGTTGCTATCGGTATGCAACGCAATATATCTTGCTAAATATCAAATGAATATCAGCTATAAGAATGCTCGAGCTAGGAAATAGATTAATTATGGTAAAGTGTGTCCTCAAAAAAAGAAAATCTGACAATCCAGTGCCCATTACAGAAGCAAAAAAATACCTGTATCACATAAATTACTCCCTCAATTTCCCAAAGGAACAAGCATGACACTGACCAGCCCATTTTTTGCTGCTGTATGTTTATCGGTCTTGTACCTGACCTCACCATTAGCGGCTGCGCAAGTTGCAGAGCCCTCTGGCACAAGCGCCGCTGATACGAAAAACACTGTTTCAGCGCCGGCCCCGGATTCATCCAGTATTGCCGTCACTCCCGCCGCCGCGACACCGGTCACAGCCAATATAACGCTGGCATCACAGTACGTTTCACGCGGCTTTCGCCAGACCTGGGGCAAGCCTGCTTTACAAGGTGGCTTTGACTACGTCCGTCCGGATGGTTTTTTTGCCGGAACCTGGTTATCCAATGTCAGTAGCCGCTATATCGAAAATGGCTCGCTAGAGTGGGATGTCTACGGCGGTTATGCCGCTAGCGCAGGTGCGCTGGGCTATAGCGCGACGGCTCTGTACTACCATTATCCGGATGCCGTCATTGCGGCTTCCGGCACTAACTATGATTATGGCGAGTTGGCATTGGGCCTGACCTATCAGTTCCTGTATGCCAAATATAACTACACCTTTACCCGCGATTATTTCGGCATAACGGATGCCCGCGGCACCGGTTATTTCGACCTGGGCGCCAACTATGATCTCGGCTCCGGTTACACGCTCAATCTGCATTACGGCATAGGGCGCGTGGCGAGTAAGGGTTCTGCTGATAACGCGATCTGGAACTGGAAAGACAGCAAGATCGGTATCAGCAAAACCTTCAAAGGTGGCTGGACCCTCGCCGGTGCCTACACCAAGGCCAGTGGCGCAACCAATGTGTACGATCGCTACACGACCGGCATTCTCAATTCGGCAGGTGTCGCAGAAATCTCCAATCCTGCGGCCGGTACGCTGATCGTATCGCTCGCCAAGGCGTTTTAAATTCGCCCCTTCACGTCAATTGACGCAATATTTTTTAACGGATGACGAATGAAAATACCTTACAAAATACCCCATTTTAAACAGCAGCAACTTTATATCGATGGCCGCCGGGTAGATGCCAGCAGCGGTCATGTATTCGAAACAATCAATCCGGCCAACGGACAGGTGCTGGCCGAGGTGCAATCGGCATCAAGGGCGGATGTCGACCGCGCAGTTGCCAGTGCCAATCAGGGCCAGCGCATCTGGGGTGCCTACACCGCGATGCAGCGTTCACGCGTCTTGCGTCGCGCCGTCGATATTTTGCGTGAACGCAACGATGAACTCGCTGTAATCGAAACGCTGGACACCGGTAAGCCCTTGTCGGAAACGCGCGCGGTCGATATCGTCACCGGCGCTGATGTGCTGGAATATTATGCCGGTCTGGCGCCGTCCATCGAAGGCACCCAGGTGCCCTTGCGTACCAGCTCCTTTGTCTATACCCGGCGTGAGCCACTGGGTGTGGTGGCGGGAATCGCCGCCTGGAATTATCCGGTACAAATCGCCCTGTGGAAGTCGGCACCGGCACTGGCTGCCGGTAACGCGATGGTCTTTAAACCCAGCGAAGTGACGCCGCTCAGTACGCTCAGGCTGGCTGAAATATATACCGAGGCAGGCTTGCCGGACGGCGTCTTTAATGTCGTCAACGGCAGCGGGCGCGAAGTGGGGACCTGGCTTACCGAGCATCCCGGTATCGAAAAAATCTCGTTCACCGGTGGTGTCGTGACCGGCAAGCAAGTGATGGCCAGCGCTTCGGCTTCGACGCTCAAAGATGTGACGATGGAACTCGGTGGCAAGTCACCCTTGATCGTGTTTGCAGATGCCGATCTCGATCGCGCCGCGGATGTGGCGATGATGGCGAACTTTTATAGCTCCGGCCAGGTGTGTACCAATGGCACCCGGGTATTTGTCCATCGCTCCGTCAAGCAGTCGTTTGAACAAAAAATTATTGAGCGGGTGCGGCGCATACGCCTCGGTGACCCGATGCAGATGGAGACCAATTTCGGTCCTCTGGTGAGCCTGGCCCACATGGAAAACGTTCTGCGTTTCATCGCTGCGGGCCGCTCCGAAGGCGCTCGTCTGCTCATTGGCGGGGAACGCGTGCAAGAGGCGGCGTATGCCAATGGTGCTTATGTTCAGCCTACCGTTTTTACCGACTGCAGTGA
>CANIFC010000161.1 GCA_947466695.1 Oxalobacteraceae bacterium
CAGGCTCATTTTCAATCAATGACGCGTATGCCAAACGCTATATCGAACAAGGGCTGGCCCATTTGCGTGAAATGCAGGCGCAAACGCGTCAGGCAATTCAAGGCCTGTATGGCGCCATTGAACAAAATCAGCGTGACTACGAAGCCCGTTCTGCCAGCAAAGACGCCTCAGGGGCGAAGTGGGACGATTACGCCCGTGGCAACAGCTATTGGGTCTCCGATCTCGAAGGCGGCAAGGTGTACCAAACCGATCCATGGGGCACCAAAGATACCGCTACCGGCACCCGCTACGATGGCTCGCCGACCAGCTATATCCATTTTGACGGACAAAATCCGGTGCATCAATCGGAACACATGCGGGAAATCAGCAGCTACGAGTTGCAGCAGATGAAATGAAGCACTGTGCAGGGAAAAGCATGCGTCAATCGCGCAAATGTACAACGGCGCATACACCGGCGAAATGACACAATTTCAGCGCTTGCCATGATCATCATGATCGCCATGAATCAGTTTTCTCAGCCTCACCAGCCCTACCGGATCCTCGGCCTGCAAAGGGATCACCGCCCAGCGTTGCGCGTATCTGGTGGCCACATCATCGATCTGTGAAAGCTCATTGCGGGCACGCTGGCGTAACAGGGGCGAACCGGGATTGGCCATCGCCAGACTGTTGTTGATGATCCATGCCCACGGCTCAATACCGGCCCGGCGCAGGTCGGCCTGCAATCCGGCAGCTTCCAGCACCGGCGTGGTTTCGGCCAGGGTGATGATCAGCACTTTAGTCTGGGCCGGATCTTGCAGCTGCATCATGGGAGTGGTGAAATGCACGTTGGTCTTGGCCATCTGACGGGCGATTTCCCGGTGATAGGCGCCGGTAGCATCAAGCAAGAGCAGCGTATGCCCGGTTGGGGCGGTGTCCATCACGACAAATTTTTTGCCCGCTTCCCGGATGACTCTTGAAAAAGCCTGAAACACGGCGATCTCTTCAGTACACGGCGAGCGCAGGTCTTCTTCCAGCAAGGCCCTGCCCTGTGCATCGAGCTCTTTGCCTTTGCTCGCCATCACTTGCTGGCGGTAACGCTCGGTTTCAACATGCGGATCAATCCTGCTGACGCTCAGATTGTCCAGGCTTGCCGCCAAAGTTTCTATTAAATGCGCCGCCGGGTCCGATGTCGTCAGGTGCACGGCATACCCCCGGCTAGCGAGCTCAACGGCAATCGCCGCCGCTGCAGTGGTTTTTCCAACGCCGCCTTTTCCCATCGTCATGATCAGTCCGTGGCCATTGCCAACCAGCGTGTCAATCAGCGCAGGTAAGCTGGGTACAGATGGCACCTCGAAAGGCAATTGCGCCGCATTAACCGGCAGCGGCCCGGTTGACAACAGTGCGCGCAAGGGATGGAGTCCGACCAGATTAAAGGGCTGCAATGCAACCAGGTCGGTAGGTGCATCGCGCAAGATCGCGGGCATGTCGGCCAGGGCAGATTGCTCGCGTTTCCATACGGCTGCGGCGAGCGGATCGCCGGCAATCTCACTTTCGGGCAAGACACCGTTGACCACCAGATATTGGTGCGTGAAGCCGATACTGGCGAGCTCTTGGTGCGTGCGCGCCGCCTCGCGCAAGGCGGCGTTTTGTGCACGCGCCACCAGAATCATTCTGGTACGTGCAGGGTCAGCCAGCGCCTCGACGGCGGCATGATATTGCTCGCGTTGTTTTTCCAGCCCCGCCAGCGGGCCCAGACAGGAGGCATCGCCTTTCCCGTTTTCCAAAAATCCCGACCATGCACCCGGTAATTGCAGCATGCGTATGGTGTGCCCCGTGGGTGCGGTATCGAAAATAATATGCGCGTAATCATGAAGAATGGCGTCATTCGTGAGTAAGCCGGTAAATTCATCGAAGGCGGCAATTTCAGTCGTGCAGGCGCCGGACAGTTGCTCTTCGATACTTTTGACGACTGCGTCAGGCAGCACGCCGCGCACTGGTCCCGTCAGGCGATCCCGATAGAGTTGCGCCGCCGCCTGCGGATCAATTTCCAGCGCAAATAAGTGGGGCACGGCAGTCACCGGTGTGATCACATTACCGATGGGGATACCAAACACCTGGCCAACATTGGATGCCGGGTCGGTGCTGACCAGAAGCACGCGCTTGTCCTGATCTGCCAATGTAATGGCGCAAGCACAGGCCAGAGAGGTCTTGCCGACGCCACCCTTGCCGGTAAAGAATAAAAATTGCGGTAACTCTTTTAAAAAAAGCACGTTGTTCCCCTGGTTGATATTGACTGGTACCGGCCCATACGGGTCACCGACGAGTGCAATGATCCAGCTCAAAATAGGAACAGCAAAGGACGCCATTGGGACACAAAAAAATTAACACCGCTCACCACCGTATCCACCACTTCCCCCACAGCAACCGCCTGGCGAGGTCGTTGCTGCCGAAGTTACTCCCGGAGAAATACTGAGCCCGGCCCAACGAACGAGTTCGGCACGGACCGGATACCGCCCGGCGAGGGCAATTTCTCCATTAACCAGTATCAGCGGCAGGCCTTCCTGACCGGAACGCTCCAAAAAATCCTTGACGGCAGGGTTTTGCGCAAACGCCATCGGTTGCTGCGCCAAATTGAAACGCTCAATAGGCACTCCCTGACTTTTCGCCCAATCGACATCAGCCGAAAAGATGACCAACTGCTGGTCAACATCGACACCACAGACGCCGGTGTTGCAACACATTGCCGGATCAAAAACCTGGATCGTATTCATTGTCAATTCCTTGGTCGAGTGATTTTTTCCCATTGCAATACGGAGAATAATCTTCTGCAAAGCCAGTACGCCATTTACTACAACACGTCTTGCGGGGCGAGACTTTAACGCAGATCATTAAATGACTATTTTTATATTAATTTTTTTGAATTTTGAATTTCAAATTTCAAATTTCTACATAGCGACAACCATGTTTTTGAACAATATTTATAAATACCGCTCAAATACCGCTCAAATACCGCTCCAAAGAAGCGAGGCTACCGGACTTACGGAGGCGTGACAGAGCCAGGAAAGACAAAAAAAGCGAAAAAAAAGCCCGCAGGGTGTGCGGGCTGAAATCCAAACCTTGGGAGGTGTTGGAGGAGACAAAATCACTATATCGCACCGCAACAAATTAGCCAATATTTTTTACACGATAACAGTCATGTTCCAGACATATATCAACATTGAATCAAATTTTTGAAAGTTGACTGGCCATTGCAGAATTATTTTCTTGCTTTATTCAAGGCAAGATTCCTGGTACAGCGCCAGCGAAAAAAAATACTACCAACAAGAGGAACGAGAGCAAAAAGGAAAGTAAATGATCGTAATCATCAAGCACTTCGGAGACTGCCCTGATGACGAGCACAAAAAAAAGCCCGCAGAGTGTGCGGGCTGAAATCCAAACCTTAGGAGGTGTTGGAGGAGACACAATCACTATATCGCACCGCAGCAAAATAGCCAATATTTTTTACGCTATATCAGCCATTCTCTAGACATATATCAACTGCGCAAGACAAACTACCGGCAATTACGATCAACGATCCGGTCAACTTCAACAATCAGCAGGCACTCTGACGTAGTGTTACCGGCAAATGGAACAGTGGCCGCAGAAAAAGTGCAACCCAATTACCCAACAACGCAAACACTATCCACATCCAGCCATGCAAGCTGCCCGATGCGATCCCGCTGAAAAATGCTCCGATATTACAGCCGTAGGCAAGCCGCGCGCCATAACCCAATAACAATCCACCAATCACCGACGCCGCCAGATGACGTGCGGAAATATGCCAGCCCGGAACAAACTTGCGGGCCAGACCGGCAGCGAACAACGCACCGAGAATGATGCCGAAGTCCATCACCGACGTAATGTCAGCCAGTACGCTGGAAGACAATGACTGCTGCATGGCCGGGCTGGTGAACCCGGACCATGTTTCGACCGGCACATTCATCAGTTGCAATCCCTTGCCACCCCAGAGCACAAATGCGGAGGTGATGCCCCAGGGACGACCGGCAAGATAGAGCGTCGCAAAATTGAGCAAGGCCAGCGCCAGCGCTCCGGCCAGTAAAGGCCAGGGACCGCGTAGCCAGGAAGCGTTTTTAATCGTGGTGATTGACTCGACCGAACCGTGGCGTTTGCGTTCCATGCGCGCGACCGTGAAATAGGCAATGGCAAACAGCGCGACGTTCAGAACCAGTGCCACCGGCCATCCTAACGACTTGACCAGCGACACTGGCGCAAAGGCCGGCGTCGTTTGCCACCATGCCAGATGATTGATACCAATAACCGAACCGACAATAAAAAACAGCAGCGTCACAAGCATGCGGGTATTACCCCCGCCCACCGCAAACAGGGTGCCGGAAGCGCAGCCACCACCAAGCTGCATGCCGATGCCAAACAAAAAAGCGCCAAAGGCGACAGAAATACCCAGCGGAGCCACGAAACCGGTCACCGTCTGATCAAAAAACGTACCGTTTGCCAGTACCGGAAAAAACAGCAGGCAGGCAACACCAAGCATGATCATTTGCGAGCGGAAACCCGCACTTTGCCGGTCCGACAGCAAGACCCGAAACGCCGACGTGAAGCCAAAAAGTGAGTGGTAAAGCACAATACCGAGCGCCGTCCCGGTAACAAACAAGAGCGCCATGCGCAGCGACACCATTTGCTGTATCAGCAAACCGAGAACCGAGATAGCGACAAAGGCGGCCAGCACGATCTTGTATTGTGGCGGGGGCAGGCCCGGTTGAGCCGGAAGTGTGGTGGAAGCCATAATTATTTTTCGCAAAAACTGTAAAGCCGAATGATAACTCGGATCCAATAATCAAATTGTCTCAAGGTAAATAGATCAGGGCTGTCGCATCAAAAGGCGTAATTACTTGAATTGGTTAATAATTTAATTTTTACAACTTTATGAAAATACTCTAAAAATCAATCAGTTGAAAGTTTCATACGATCGACCTGGGCTTTTACGCTCGCTACTGGACACGTTAGAAACGGGCGATTTGCTCTTGGGAGACGCGTTCTATGATTGCCGACCGATACACCACCTAGCGTATTCCAACCATCGACAGCGTTGAGCAAACCGTTGGTGAGTGTCGAGTTGGCGACGACTTGGTATGTAATGGTCTAATGAACACGGACACCTCAATAGGGGGAATAATCACCTAAACGAGGAAAATAAAGATGAACGGAAATAAGAAATACGAAATACGAAACTGCTTTCAAACTTGAAGTCGCCCGAATGGTAGTGGATCAAGGCGTAGGAGTGTCGCAAATTGTCAAAGATATGGACATAGGAGAAACGGCCGTGCGGCGCTGGGTTGAGCAATATCGTGCAGAACAACTTGGCCAAGCTGGCATAGGGAAACCGCTCTCTGCCGAACAACAACGTATTCGTCAACTCGAACAAGAAAACTGTCTACTACGTTCGGACAATGACCTATTAAAAAAAGCATCGGCCTTCTTTGCACGCGAAATGAAATGATCTACGAGTTAGTCGATCATTGGCAAACGAAGGCCTCGGTAACACAACTCTGCCGCGTCTTAGGAGCGAGCAGGTCTGGGTACTACGCAGCAAAAGCGAAAGAAAAAATGACTTCAATATGCGTCACGACAGTGCATCTAAAAGCAGCATTCGCTGCCAGTGGGCGCAGTTATGGTAGCCGACGTCTGGCAAGTGCACTGAAGGCCAAGAGTATCGTCATTGGCCGCTACAAAGTACGTCGCCTAATGCGTGAAGCCCAGATCAAAACTGTCTGAAAAAGAAAATTTATCAACACAACCGATAGCAAAAAAATTAGTAAGACACCCATCTTTAAAAAAATTAGTAACTAAAAATTAGTAAGACACCCATCTCAATAATAAACAAAAACCAATTGAAATAGTCGATTCAATAACCGCATCGACTCATTTAACGCAATTAATTGCTTTCAGCCGCGCAAAAATTCACACCCGCGCCTAAAAAATCGTAAGAAATACACGCAAGGCGAGTTTTTACGCAACATCTGACCCTCGCAGTGCCTTAATCACTACGCAAATTCAAACTTGGAAAACGCCTGAACTACTTTTTTGATTGGTCTCTACGCTGTCATGCACATCGCAGGCATACGCACACCCCTCACACAACGCTTCTTGAGGCTGCTTGCATAGGCTTTTAATCTCTCGACCTGGCCGATTGCCGTGCCGCGCGTCATCGCCTGCGCTTGCATGTGTTTATGAAATTCTGCAGCGCTAAATCCCAAGCGTTGCAAGATGGGCGGTGTCTTGCTGGCAATTGCGCCTTTTTTATCTGCGCGGATAATGCGGGCAGTCCAATCGACCAACTCGACATAATCGAGCAAGGTATAGGGCATACCCCTGGCCGGATCGACATTGAGGTGATTGGCAAACGGGTGAAGTGGCGGCGCTACGTTAAGCGCTTGCGGTGAAGCTTTCTTGGAGTCAGAACTTGCGCGTTGCGCCGCGAAGGTTTGCAGGCGCTGTTGTATCGCCGTGAAATCAGACGCTTCCGGTGTCGCAGCGAGACCAGCGCGCACCGGATTTAAACCCACATACACGCAGCATGCCAGCAAGCCAGCCTCGTCTAAAATCGGCTGGCTTTTGAAACGCCCTTCCCAGAATCGCCCGGTGCAGTGATCCTCTTGATTCGCACGCCGGGCGATAGTTTCGTTTAAACAGCGCATATACCAGGACAGATC
>CANIFC010000162.1 GCA_947466695.1 Oxalobacteraceae bacterium
CTCCTTGGGATTTATGGGGCTGCAGTGATGAGCGAGCGTGCCAGCCGGATACCTGTCATTTGCCAGCGCGCTGTGGTGGGAAAAAAATTGCGGTAGGTCAGTCGTGCGTGACCGGGCGGGGTGAAACACGATGAGCCACGTAACACGTATTGATTCACCATGAACTTGCCGTTGTATTCGCCGATAGCGCCCTCTGGTGTGGCAAAGCCGGGATAGGGCGCGTAGCTGCTGCTGGTCCATTGCCAGCAATGACCGTACATTTGTTGCAGGTCGTGACGTTGCGCAGTCGGGTGTTGTCCGGCAGAGTGTTGTCCGGCAGAGTGTTGATCAGTAAATCGTTGCGCGGCAAAGTGTTGCCCGGCAAATCGTTGCGCGGCAAAGTGTTGCCCGGCAAATCGTTGCGCGGCAAATCGTTGCCCGGCCCATTCCCATTCGGCTTCTGTTGGTAGTCTGGCGCCGGCCCAGTGGGCGTAGGCGGCAGCTTCGAAGTAATTGAGATGGCATACCGGTTGCTGGCTGTCTAGATTGTGCATGCCATCGAGGGTAAATTCCTGCCATTGTTGTGCCGTATTTTTCTTCCAGTACAAGGGATGCATGATGCGATCGCCGTCGCGACCATTACCCAGCCAGTCCCAGCCTTGCGCCAGCCATAATGTGGCATCCTGATAGCCTCCCGCTTCGATGAAGGCCAGATAGTCACCGTTACTCACCAGACGGGTGGCAAATTCAAACGACTCAACAAATTGCCGGTGGCGCGGTGTTTCATTGTCAAAGCAAAAATCCGCTCCGGTGTGACCAACGTCAACCAGACCGGCATCAAAGGCCTGCCATTGCCTTTCAGTTGGTTGTCGCGGTACTGTGCTCAGATTGCCTGACGGAAACTCTTGCAGAGACTTTTGCGGCGACTGCGTGGCGAAGGTGGCATTGCAGGAAAACAGATGCTTGAGATCGGTCAGCATCAGTTCCTGGTGCTGTTGTTCATGCTGCATACCCAATTGAAGCAAACCGGCCAGTAAGGCGCTCCCGTCTGTTTCCCACAGTTGTTCAATGTGTGCATCGACGTGGCGACGGTAGGCCAGTACCTGCTCAAGACCGGGGCGCGTCAGCAAGCCACGTTGTGCCCTCGGATGCTTTTCCCCAATGCCGTTGTAATAGGAATTAAAGAGTATCCGGAACGCCGGGTCGAATGGAATAAATCCAGGTTCCCGTGCTTCAAGGATGAAGGTTTCCAAAAACCAGGTGGTATGGGCCAGATGCCACTTGACCGGACTGGCGTCGGGCATGGACTGGGCCTGGCAGTCTTCGGCGGATAATTGCGCGGTCAGTGTTAGTGAGCGTTGCCTTACCTGCTGCCATTGCTCAAGTAATCCCATCGCTGGAATCACTGGTAATGCCGGCATGATTGTTGCCGGCATTACCTAGACTGCGTTGGCATGGAACACGCCGAACCAGTTCGACCGGTCTGACCAGTAGCGGGCGCGCCCGAAACCGGCTTGTTCAAGCAATTCCAAAAACGCAGGTGCCGTGTATTTATAACTGTTTTCAGTATGGATGCGTTCGCCTTCGGCAAAACGGCGCTGACCTTCCGGCCAGCGAACCGTCAGGTCGGTACGCGCTTGCAAATGCATTTCCACGCGTGACTGCGCGGCATTGAAAAAGGCGACATGCTGCCACTGGCGCACGTCAAAATCGCTGTGCAAGATGCGGTTGATATGACGTAATAAATTCAAGTTAAATGCCGCAGTCACGCCCAGTTCATCGTCATAAGCCGCATCGAGCATGGCAGGGGGTTTGATCAGGTCGACTCCGATCAGGATTCCGCCGGAGTTACCCGTGTCGATATGGCAGGCAGCACGCAGCTGCCGCAAGAAATCGAGCGCTTGCTGCGGGTCAAAATTTCCGATCGATGAGCCGGGATAAAAAAACAACCTGTTATTGCTGCGCACTTCATCGGGCAGCGCTAACTGGCTGGAAAAATCGAGTCCTAGCGCCGTCATTTCGATATGCGGAAAACGTTGCTGCAAGCGGCTTACCGCTTCGTTCAGGTGTCCGGCAGAAATATCAATTGGCACATATTGTTGCGGGTGAAGTTGTGCAAAGAGCCGCGCCGCCTTGGCGCAATTGCCAGCACCGAGATCGATGAGTGTCGTTCCGGTACCGATGACTTGCGCCATTTCTGATAAATGGCGCGTAAAAATATCGGCTTCAGTTCGGGTTGGATAGTATTCCGGCAGCTCGCAGATCGCTTCAAACAAGACAGAACCGAGGCCGTCGTACAGATATTTAGGAGAAACGCACGCAGGTTCGGCCAGCAGGCCGGCAGAGAGTTCTTGTAGTTGCTGTAACTTAAAGCGCTTTTGCTGTGCCTTGTTAATAGGCTGTTCGGCATCGTCAGCCGTGACCGGATTGTTGGGGAACGATAAGTGGGCTGTCATAGTTTTGTCTAAGGGAAAAGCGTTACATGAAAATTGGGGCCAGGCCCGGTGACAAGGGGCAGGTCGCGTCTATGTCGTGTAGCTACAAAAAATACCATCAGAAAACCGAAACTAAAATGATGAATATCAAACTTTGTCAATCATACACTGCAATGCCCGTGAAGGTTTTTGCGGTGACGGCGCGGCTGCTCTTGAAAACGCTATCGCTTGACATAAATCAATGGACATTGAGTCCGTCGCGCCAGTGTCTTGAGCGCAAGCCGGCGTCGACATGTGAATCTGGATTGACTCTGGACAGTTCAGTAGTGCTGACCCGGATTTCCGGGTTGAAAGAAGATAAAGAGGGATGAAAAAAGGAGGGATAAAAAAAGATGCGATGAGGTCATAGAACATTACAATTTGAAATAAAAAAGCTGAAACACCAGCGGGGTATTTCAGCTTTTTGATCACGCCGCTGCCGAGTCTTGTTTCGGCTGTACCAACTTTTTTAAAAAAGATTAAAAAAGTTCGGTTTCAGGTGTTTTCGAAAGGGTGAAAATTTCTGAACCGGTTTCAGTAACCACCAGTGTGTGTTCAAATTGTGCCGACAGGGAGTGATCCTTGGTGACCGTGGTCCAGCCATCACCGAGCACTTTGACGTCATAATGGCCGGCATTGATCATTGGTTCGATCGTGAAAATCATGCCCGCCTCAAGAACGGTGCCGGCGCCGCGCTTGCCATAGTGCAGAACTTGCGGTGTGTCATGGAAAACCTCACCGACGCCATGACCGCAGAAGTCGCGGACGGAAGAAAATCCGGCGCCCTTGGCGACTGCATCGATTGCCGCGCCAACGTCTCCGAGTGTCGCCCCCGGACGCACTTCAGCGATCCCTGCCATCATCGCTTCATAGGCCTTGGCGACCAAGCGGTTCGCCAGGATGGAGACTGCACCGACCTTGTAGGTACGGCTGGTATCGCCATGCCAGCCATTGAATTTTGGCGTGACGTCGATGTTGAGAATGTCGCCGGTTTTCAGGAACTTTGAATCTGACGGGATACCATGGGTGACAACATGGTTGACCGAGATGCAGGTGGCATGCTTGTAGCCATGGTAATCAATCGTTGCCGGAATACTGCCTGCTGCGCGCATGAAGTCTTCGCAGAGTTTATCGAGCTCGGCCGTGGAGACGCCAACCTTGATATAGGGCGCGATGAAATCGAGTGTATCTGCGGCGATTCTTCCGGCAACACGCATGGCTTGGATGTCGGCTTCGTCATGCAGAATGATCTTCTTGCCGTTTTCGGTTTGTGTTGAGTAGCGCTTGGCCGTAGTGGCCGTAGTGGCGGTAGTGGTCGTAGTCATTATCTGGTTACCTCGTTGGAGTTGCCCATAAACATACGGCATCGTGAGAGGCGCGCAGCATGGCATCAATAGTGGTTGGAATAGGGCGGTTTTGCATCAGGTAAGGCTTGACGACAGCAATCGGTGAATCGATTAACAGGTAGCGCAAGATGCTTTCGTTTTGTTCGTGTTCCAGTTCGTGGCCGCTCTTTTGCATGCATTTCTGAAAGCAGGCATCGAGTGCGGCTTGCTCCGCCTCGAGTTGTGCGTGCAATTGAGGCGCTACGGTGTCGTGTAAAAATGGGGCATTTTCAGATTGCAGCAAAAATTGCGCATAGAGTGGATAGTCGCGGCACCAGCCCATGAAACCGGCTACCGCCTGCCAGGTGTCGCCATCAGCCCACTGGCTTGCCACCTTGTGACGAAAGTGGGCTTTCACCTTGAGCCACGCCCTGGCCAGTATCGTATCGCGCGATTCAAAGCGGTGGTACACCGAACCAACCGGCGCGCCGGCCTTACTGGCGATCGCTGAGATGGATACCGCTGGCACGCCACAGTGCGCCGCAATCTCAATAGCGGCATCGATAAAACAGTCTTCATTAAATTTAGCGATTCTTACCATCCAATTAGAATACCAGTTCCAATTGAATTGGTCAATCGATTCCGGCTCGCGATCGGGCTCAGCCTTGTGTTTCAGAAAAATAGTGCGATGTAAAAAAAGAATCACTGTCGACAAAACGCAGAGCGGTTTTTTATCAGCATTGATTGGCATCAACCAATGTTGGTCACTATTTATTGAGGCTAAGTGTGGTCGGCTCGGGCCGGCAAAATGCTCTTGGCCGGCATGGAAAGAAGCTTGGGATTGGGTCAGTCAGGAGATCTGGATGACAGTACATCAATGGCGAAAGGCCCTTAATGTACTGTTATCTATCGAACGAAAAATCAATAAAAAGTTAAAACAAAATAATTAAAATTCTTCCCAGTCGCCAGTAACGTCTTTTTTGGCGGTCAGTGCCGGTTTTGCCGCTGGTGAGCGCCTTACTGGTGATGTTTTTTTCAGGGCAGGGCGCGGCTTGGCTGCGTGCGTGACACTACTGATCTTTACGCTGGTTTGTGCCGGCGCAACATCTGCCCAGGCATGCTGGTCCAGGGTGAAGACGGCAACGGTTTGCGCCAGGCCGGCAGCTTGTTCCTGCAGGGATTCCGCTGCGGCCGCGGCTTGCTCGACCAATGCCGCATTTTGCTGGGTAACCTGATCCATGTGTCCGATGGCCTGATTGACCTGGTCAATGCCAATGCTTTGCTCCTGACTGGCAGCCATGATTTCGGCCATGATGTCAGTAACGCGCTTGACGCTGCCAACAATTTCTTCCATGGTTGAACCTGCTACAGCCACCAGTTGACTACCTGCATCGACTTTTTCTACCGAGTCACTAATGAGAGACTTGATTTCTTTTGCCGCCGCGGCCGAACGCTGGGCCAGATTACGCACTTCGGTAGCGACTACGGCAAAGCCGCGGCCTTGTTCACCGGCCCTGGCCGCTTCTACTGCGGCGTTTAATGCCAAGATATTGGTCTGGAAGGCAATGCCGTCAATGACACCAATAATGTCGACGATCTTGCGCGAAGAGGCATTGATCGAGCCCATGGTTCCGACCATCTGGGTGACGACGTCGCCGCCCTTGACGGCCACTTCCGAGGCGGAAAGTGCCAGCTGGTTGGCCTGTCTTGCGTTGTCGGCATTTTGCTTGACGGTCGCGGTCAGCTGCTCCATCGACGAGGCAGTTTTTTCCAGCGATGAAGCCTGCTGTTCCGTGCGTAATGACAGATCCTGATTGCCCGCTGCAATTTCAGAAGCGCCGCTGGCGATGGTGTTGGTGCTGGTACGCACTTCGCCCACGATGGTGACCAGGCTGTCACGCATTTCTTTCATGGCAAAAAGGACACTCGAATTATCCTCCCGCTCAGTTGTGATGGGTACTGCCAAGTCGCCGCCTGCGATGCTGCGCGCGATCTGGCTCACTGTACCCGGTTCGCTGCCGACTGCACGTAAAATTGCCCTGGCAATGACCGCCGCAATAACGATGCCTATTGCCAGAGCGACAATGCAAATAAGGAGCATCAGTTTTTCAAAGCTACTGGCAATGGAAAGGGCATGTCGAGATCCTTTTTCAGTTGCAACCTCTTGAAAGACAATGAACTGATTGATGCGACTTAGCCACTCAACAAAGGTGGGGCTGGCTTCTTGGAGCATGACCGTTTTAGCCTGTTCGATATCGCCAGTCTGCCGCAAGCTAATCATTTTTTTGATCATTGGAAGGGCTTTTGCCTCGATCTCTTTAATGCTGGCGAGAATTTGCCGCTCTTTGTCATCGTTATCGCTGCGCTCGCTAAACATCTTGTAGAGCGGGATGGCCGATTTTTCGTAATCAGCCGACAGCGTCACTATCTTGTCGGTGACAAGCTTCAGTTCGGGATCGCTACCGACCAAGACGACATCGCGCACGCTGATTGCCCTGTCGTGCACACTGCCACGAAAGTTGATGGCATAGCGCTGTTTGATACTGTTGACCTCGCTGATGACAATGAGATCTCTGGCGATGGAGTTCACCTGCATCACGCCAATAATGGTCACAACAACCATCATGGCAAGAATCAAGCCGAAGCTTAACCAAATACGGGCCTTGACGCTGAGCCCGGAAAAACTGAAGTTATTCATAGTAGTGATCTCAATAGGTGTTTTTTATTAACTGCGGGTGTCATCCGGACTGCATTGCTTACTTTTACTTCAGTGGTGCTTGTTGAATTAATGTTTTTAAAATAAGAGTTAGATCAATTTTGACTTTTGATTACTAAAATTTTTAGCTAAATAAGTGATGATCATCGGCGAGCATGACGCGAAAATCAAGGGTAATTTTTGATGCTTGGGCGCA
>CANIFC010000163.1 GCA_947466695.1 Oxalobacteraceae bacterium
ATAAAGGTTTGAAAGTGGAACTGATTTTTTCTGCGTTTAACACGAATACGACACCGCATATTCCCGGCCTCATTACACAGGTTTCTGCTGATAGAACGACTGATGAACGCACTGGCCAGCCATTTTATAAAGTAAAGGCAAAGGTTGCTCCAGAAGGGGTAAAGATGCTTGCCAAACTAGAAATTCGCCCAGGTATGCCGGTTGAATTATTCGTTAAAACGGGTGAACGTACCATGATGAATTATTTACTTAAACCGATATTTGATCGTTCGCACTCTGCCATGACTGAGGAATAACGATGTCAACAAGTTCAATAAAACTCAGTTTGATTGCAGTCGCAGGCGCCTTGCTCATGGCACCTGCCGAGCAAGCGTCAGCAATAGGTTTAATGCAAGCTTACAATGCCGCCTTACTCAATGATCCTACTTATCGTTCGGCCATTTCCGAGAATGTGGCGGGTAAGGAATATAAGGCTATTGGCCGTGCTGGGTTATTGCCGACGTTGCAATACAGTTATTCAACTGGCAAGAATAAGGTAGAGACAACGGCACCCAATTTCCAGGGAAACGAAACCACAAGTAATACTGACTATCGGAGTATCACCAATAATATTTCTTTGCGTCAGACTCTGTTCAACCTCGATGCCTTTGCACGTTATAAGCAAGGCATCGCACAGAGTAATTATAGTGACGCGCAATTTAGCAGTAAAAGCATGGATCTGATGATCCGCTTGGTATCGAGCTATGTTGACGCGAAATATGCCAAAGATCAATTAATATTGATTTCCACTCAGCGCGATGCTTATGCCGAGCAAAAACGTGTTAACGACCGTATGTTTGAAAAAGGCGAGGGCACTAGAACCGACATGCTCGAGACGCAGGCAAAGTTGGATGTCGCTGAGGCGCAAGTTCTTGAGTACACCGATAACCTCATCAATGCACGTAACACCCTTGCTGGAATGACCGGTAGCGACGTGACGCAACTGGATGGTTTGGCTGAAAAATTTAATGTGATGCTACTTTCTCCGGGTAGTTTTAAAGAGTGGGAAAGTTTAGCTGAAGCGAACAATGCCGAGTTGGCTGCCGGACGCTACTCTGTGGAAGTCGCGCAGCAAGAGATCGCCAAGAGCAGGGCTGGGCATGCGCCTCGCCTGGATTTAAATGTCGGCTACAATCGCGGCGTTGCTGATAGCTACACCACACGATTACAAGATATCACGACCGCTAGCATTGGCATACAATTGGTGATCCCTTTATATTCTGGCGGGTATGTGAGCGCCGTTTCAAATCAGGCTGTCGCTAACCGCGACAAGGCGCGATCTGATCTTGATGCTACCACCAGCAAGATTATGATAGAACTGCGCAAACAGTTTAATTCTGTCAAAAGCAGCGTAGCCAAAGTGCATGCTTTGGAAAGATCAGTTGACTCTTCGACCTTGTTGGTAGAGGCAACCAGGCAAAGCGTCAAGGGGGGGGTGCGTATCAACCTTGATGTCTTGAATGCACAGCAGCAGATGGTAACTAGCAAGCGTGATCTGGCTTTGGCCCGCTACACTTACCTGATTAGTTTCTTGCGTTTGCGCATGGCCGCAGGTATTGTGGGCGTAGATGATTTACAGGCGGTCGCAGGATATTTTTCTGCAGTGAATTGAGGTTTAGACATCAGTCGAAGACGTAAAAAATGGCATCGCAGATGAGCTGTTGTGCCATTTTTTTATACAAGCACCTGAAGAAAAAATTTAATCCGCCAATTTTTTCTTAAATCATTCTTTTATCTGTGCAGGATTGCCTTCGCCTTGCTCGCTTTTATGGCTTGCCCGATCAAAGATTCTACCATTACGGCACTCATCCACTGATCGCTGATTGGCTATCATGACTTCATTGATGCTCTTTTTCAGTGTTCTAACATCAGAAATTTGCCTAAGACCTTTGGCGTCGATGATTCGTAAGGAATGCATAGCACCACTAATCTAAACAATTTTATCAATGACGGTATCTCAGCAGACACTTCAGTGCTCGAACCAGTCAAAATGGTACGGAATGTTGGCGCAACTCCTGCTGCGGTGACTAGTGCGTTAAATTGTATCGAGCGTTCAGGCAAGAGCGATAATCTGCCTGCTTATTCCACCGCTCAAGAAGTAAGCCAAATTTATGGGATTCCTGTTATTTAGATAGCAAATTTGAATGATTTATTCCAATGTTTGTCCGTTGCAGACGCCAATAAGAAAATTGTCCAATATAAAGATGCAGCAGGGACTTATCGTCAGTGTAAATAATTTGATTGTATTTAAGTTATTTTTTTATATTCTTCTATAAGAGTTTGCAAGCTGCTCAGCACAGTATTGTATACTTAGGGAAAATGGCGTAAATCACAGAAACTCGTTAGTAACAGTGACACTGTTCTTTGCTAGTTACTAACAACTTAATAATAAGAAAATTTGAATATTCGCCTAGGTGAAGAGGTTTATGAATGAGTAAAAAAGCTTTAATTACTGGTGTTACCGGACAAGATGGTGCCTATTTGGCAGAGCTATTGTTGGAAAAAGGCTATACGGTTTATGGAACATACCGCAGAACCAGTTCAGTCAACTTTTGGCGGATGGAAGAGCTAGGTATTGTAAATCACCCGAATCTTCATTTGGTTGAACATGATCTTACCGACCTTTCTTCCAGCATCCGTTTATTGCAAAGTACAGGTGTCACGGAAGTGTATAACTTGGCTGCGCAGAGTTTTGTCGGAGTTTCCTTCGATCAACCTATTACTACCGCTGAGATTACTGGTCTTGGTGCACTCAATCTGCTGGAAGCCATTCGTATTATTAACACGAATATCCGATTTTACCAGGCGTCTACTTCTGAAATGTTCGGAAAAGTGCAAGCAGTTCCGCAAATTGAATCGACACCGTTTTATCCACGCAGCCCGTATGGTGTCGCCAAATTATATGCGCACTGGATGACGATTAATTACCGTGAATCGTATGGTATTTTCGCCTGTAGTGGCATACTTTTTAATCACGAATCACCTTTGCGTGGTCGTGAGTTTGTGACGCGTAAAATTACTGATTCAGTTGCCAAGATAAAATTAGGAAAGCTCGATTGTCTTGAACTGGGCAATATCGATGCCAAACGTGATTGGGGCTTCGCTAAAGAATATGTAGAAGGTATGTGGCGTATGTTGCAAGCGGATGAGCCGGATACTTTTGTATTGGCGACCAATCGTACTGAGACAGTGAGAGATTTCGTCACTATGGCTTTCAAGGCTGTCGACATTCAATTAAATTGGCAAGGAGCAGCAGAAAATGAAACGGCACGCTGCGCTAAAACAGATCAACTTTTAGTCAAAGTGAACCCAGTTTTTTATCGTCCTGCTGAAGTTGAATTATTAATAGGCAACCCAGAAAAAGCCAAGAAAATACTGGGTTGGGAACCAACGACTACCTTGGAGCAGTTGTGTCTGATGATGGTCGAAGCCGATATGCGGCGCAACACTAATGGCATGTCCTTTTGAGATGTCAGTAGCTAAGCCACGGGCACTGATTACTGGGTTAAAGGGCTTTACCGGTCACTATTTGGCGCGAGAACTCACCTTGGCTGGATATCAGGTATATGGTACTGTTCAAGGAGAGCAGGCGTTAGACGAAGGTGTCTATTCTCTTGATTTGAATGATCGACTTGGTGTCAAAGCCCTTGTTGACGAGGTTCGGCCAGATGTGGTCGCTCATTTGGCTGCGATTTCATTCGTTGCGCATGGCGATGCCGAAGCAATTTACCGTGTCAATGTGCTAGGTACGCGTAATTTGTTAGAAAGTCTGGATACGTTAAAACATCGACCACGTGCAGTGTTGCTCGCCAGTAGCGCCAATATTTATGGTAATACCAACACTGAAGTCATTAGTGAGGCGGAGCCTGCCTTACCTGCCAATGACTATGGCGTGAGCAAGCTGGCGATGGAACACATGGCGAGACTCTGGATGGACAAACTACCCATTGTGATCACCCGGCCATTTAACTATACCGGTGTCGGGCAACCTGAGAACTTTTTACTCGCAAAAATCGTCCGTCATTTTCAACAGCATTCGGCTCACATTGAATTGGGTAATCTTGATGTGGCGCGAGACTTCAGCGATGTGAGAACAGTAGCCAAGGCCTACGCTCGTTTACTTCAACTATCACCCGCAGGTCATACTTTTAACATTTGTTCCGGTAAAGCATATACCTTGCGCGAGATCATTACCATGGTCGAAAATTTGGCCGGTTATCAGATTAATGTGCGGGTTAATCCCGCTTTTGTACGCGCTAACGAAGTCTATAAACTGATGGGCGATGCTGGAAAATTACTTCAATTTATCGGAGAGTTACCAGAGATACCACTGATTGACACACTTGCATGGATGTTAGCTTCCGATGATTCTCGAGGCAACGTATGAACGTTGTTTTGTCGATTGAAGCCATCCATCCACCTCTTGCAGGGATCGGACGCTACGCGTGGGAGCTGGCCACGCGTCTGCCACTCCATTCGGAAATTGACGCGATTCGTTATCTTTCAGATGGTTTGTGGCGTGATTTACCCAGAATCGAATCGGATAATGGACAGTTAGTGAATGAAGCGCCGGCAACTATACTTCCAGAAATGCCAAAACTTAATTACAAAGGGCGGCTGCGACAACGTCTTGGCCGCCTCTCGCCTGTTTCAAACGTGTATAGCAAATTAGTTCCTTTTATTGCCTCGTACAAACTAAATACAGTTAAAAATGGTATTTTTCATGGGCCAAATTATTTTGTACCCAAGACTAAATTACCAAGTGTGGTCACTATTCATGATTTATCGATTTATCGTTATCCACAATGGCATCCACGTACGCGAATTGAACGCATGCGATCGGCTATTCCAGAATCTGTGAAGCGTTCAGATTTAGTGTTAACAGATTCAATCGCAACGAAGATTGAAGTAATGCATGAGTTTAATCTCTCAAATGAACAGGTTTGTGCGATACCTCTGGGGGTCGATGAGTCCTTTCATTCGCGCACTGAACAGGATCTCAGATCCATTCTTGCCCGGTTTGGCCTCCGCCCCGGCGGCTATAGTTTTTTTGTCTCAACTATTGAGCCGCGTAAAAATCTCCTCAATTTATTGGCAGCATATCGCAAGCTACCAACTGCGATGCGCTCAGTTTGGCCATTGGTTCTGGTGGGCGGCGCTGGTTGGCAAAGTGATGAAATTCACGCTGAAATTGAACGCGCAAAAAATGAAGGTTGGCTGAAATATTTAGGCTTTGTTGATCAGCAATTACTTCCTGTGTTTTATGCCGGTTGCAGATTGTTCACCTATCCATCCTGGTATGAGGGATTTGGGTTACCAATAGCGGAAGCGATGGCAAGTGGTGTCCCAGTTCTCACATCAAATTGCTCATCGATGCCGGAAGTGGCTGCTGGTGCCGCAATGTTGGTTGAGCCAGGTGATGTCATATCGATTTATGAGGGATTAATGCAAGCGCTCGATGATGATGGCTGGCGCGCAATAGCGATAGACAGAGGCCAAAAGCGTGCCAGTGAGCTCACGTGGAATGCGTGCGTGCAAAAGACAGTCGTGGCCTATCAATCGGTGCACAAATCGAGATGAAGAAATCATCATGAAAATATTGCACTTCTACCGCACCTATTATCCCGATAGTTTTGGCGGAATAGAGCAGGTAATTCGTCAAATGGTCGTCGGCGGTATTCGCCTTGGCGTTCACAGCGAAGTTCTGACGCTCACACGCGATCACGATCATCTTGAGTTGGAATTTGAAGGGCATAAAGTGCACAGGGCGCCCCTTAACTTTGAAATTGCCTCGACTGGATTTTCTTGGACAGCCTTATCGCGGTTTAAAGAGTTGGCAAAGCAAGCAGATATTATTCATTATCATTTTCCATGGCCTTTTATGGATATCGCACATTTTTTAGGTCAAGTCAATAAACCAACAGTGGTCACTTATCACTCTGATATTGTCCGCCAAAAATTCTTACTTAAGTTATATCAACCACTTAAATATCGTTTTTTGGATGATGTCAGCCGTATCGTTGCGACATCTCCCAATTATCTTGCAACTAGTCCGGTGCTAGCAAAATATAAAGATAAAACGGAAATTATTACCTATGGTCTCGATAAAAGTATTTATCCAAGCCCTTCGGCAGCCTCGTTGAACGAATGGCGCAAGCGCGTAGGAGATAAGTTTTTTCTTTTTGTTGGCATGTTGCGTTATTACAAAGGCCTTCATATCTTGCTGGAAGCTGTCGCTGAAACACAAATGCCTGTGGTCATTGTCGGCAATGGCCCGGTAGAAATGGAACTTAAACGCAAAGCGCAAAGTTTAGGGTTAGAAAACGTGCATTTTCTTGGCGCGTTGCCAGAAGAAGATAAAGTGGCTTTATTAACGCTTTGTTATGCTTTGGTCTTTCCATCCCATTTGCGATCAGAGGCCTTTGGGATTTCTTTGCTCGAAGGTGCCATGTTTGGTAAGCCCATGATCTCTTGTGAAATTGGCACTGGAACAACGTACATTAATATCGCGAATGAAACTGGATTAGTGGTGCCACCTGATGATCCACCCGCACTTCGGCAGGCCATGCAATACTTATTAACCCATCCCAATGAAGCGCAGACGATGGGAGAAAATGCGCAAAAACGATATAAAGAGTTATTTACTG
>CANIFC010000164.1 GCA_947466695.1 Oxalobacteraceae bacterium
CGTGACCCAGCGCCGTACTGCACTTTCACTCAGCTTCATATCCTGACATACCTGCGTGACGCTGATGCCTTGCTCCAAAATCATGCGCGTCACTTGCAGCTTAAAGCCTGCATCAAATGTTCTGCGTTTCTTTATCATGTGGTTTTCCTCAATAGGTGAATTATCCACCTATCTCGGTGTCCGTTTTTATTAGACCATTACACCTTCTACGAGCAACTTTGTGTTTCATGGCCCTCGTTTGCACCACGCCAATTAGACTACTTCCGTCCATCGAGTGCCATGCGGAGGGCCAGTCCGGCCAGCATGGTGCCCATCAGCCAACGCTGCAACTTGAGCCAGGTAGGCCGGGTACCGAGGAAGCTGGCGATCGATCCGGCCGCGCAGGCGATTAAGGCATTCACCGTCACGCTGATGGCGATTTGGACACTGCCCAGAGTGATGGCCTGGCCCAACACGCTACCTTGCTGCGGATCTATAAATTGCGGCAACAGCGACAGATACAGCATCGCAGCCTTGGGATTGAGCAAATTTGTCATGAACCCCATCGCATACAGGCGGCGTGGGCTGTCTTGCGCAAGTTCGCGCACCTGGAAGGGCGAGCGGCCGCCCGGCTTCAAGGCTTGCCAGGCCATGTAGAGCAAATAGGCGGCGCCGGCGAAGCGCAGTGCATCGTAGACGAACGGCACCGCGAGCAAGAGCGCCGTGATACCGAAGGCAGACGCGAACATGTACACGATGAAGGCCGAAGCGACTCCGCCGAGCGAGATTAGGCCGGCGTTGCGGCCTTGGCAGATCGAGCGCGAGACGAGGTACATCATATTCGGCCCCGGCGTGATCACCATACCGAGTGCCACCAGGGAAAAGCCGAGCAATGCGGGAACTGCCACCATCTTGATCTCCCATAAGAATTTTTTTGAAGTTCGATTCTGCCAACGTCGGCCGCACCGTGCCTGTCAGGCTAGCAAGAACTTTATGTTTAAGTCCAGTCCAAGATCCAAGGGGGCCACATAGGATTCGGAAAAAAATCGGGAGCTCAGGATTTCCACGTCAGTTTTTGACTACCATCAACCTCGTCGCGTCTATTGGCCTGTCGTAAAACAAGTGTTTTCCGATATTGACAGCAGCAGCTCTAGGATGCCTGGACTAGCCCTCATAAAAGATACGAAAAACCATGTCGGATTGACTCAACAGCCGGGAACTGCTCGTAGGACCATTCCCGATACCGGGAAGTCGCTTAGTTTGCTGCATTAATCCAATCATACCCTTACCTTAGCGCCTGATTTTTTCCGTTTCCTGTGTTCTCCCCAACACGCTCCAAAATAGGACGTACTACCATCCACTGTTCGTCATTCATATCCGTCGGGTACCGCACGGTAGCAGTCATATCTGGCTCAATTAGAGTTTTGGTAATCAAGTATAAAGCCTACATTTTATTGATTAATATTTACGTGACACTCTCTTAACATTTCATCCGTGATTCCAGTGAGCTCGGTGATGAATTCTGTTAATGGTCGCCCTGGATTTATCCGCTCTGCGCGTAAAACCTCGTCCTTCAGGGCGGGGATGTAAGCGCGGAAGGCGAAGCCTTCCTTGCATTGAACTTTCGATTTAATGCGGCGTTTGCTGTTGCTCGATGTACTTGCGAATAACAGCAATAGGCGCACCGCCGCAGCTTCCCGCGAAGTAGCTGGGCGACCACAAAGCGCCACCCCATAACTTCTTTTGAATGCTCGGATATTTTTTCTTCCGAATCATCAAGCTTGATATTCCCTTGAGACTATTCACAAGCTTTGACACTGCCACTTTTGGTGGGTAGTTCACCAGTAGGTGAACGTGATCGTCCTCACCGTCAAACTCTATCAGTTCCGATTCAAAGTCATTGCAGACACTAGCAAATATTGGGCGCAGATCATCAAGAATCTCTTTTGTGAATACGCCGCGTCGGCATTTTGTCACGAAGACCAGATGTACATGCATATTAAAAACACAGTGTCTTCCAGTCCTAATATCGTTGTTGTCTTCGCTCATAGACCAAAGTATGATCGAACCATGCAAAGACTTCAAGCCTTTAAATACGAACTGATGCCAGACGGCGAACAGCAGCGCGATATGCGTCGCTTCGCTGGGTCGTGCAGATTCGTCTATAACAAGGCTTTAGGATTGCAAAAAGAAAATCACGAAGCAGGAAACAAGTTCATCGGTTACGTGCCAATGGCGGCGAATCTGCCGATCTGGAAGCGTGAATCTGGTACGGAATGGCTTAAAGAAACACCCTCTCAAGCACTGCAACATGCGTTAAAAGACTTGGACAAAGCCTACACAAACTTCTTTGCTAAACGCGCCGACTTCCCGCGCTTTAAAAAGAAGGACAGTGGCGATGCTTTCCGCTACCCTGACCCGAAGCAGATCAAGCTCGATCAGAACAGCGACCGCATCCTCCTGCCGAAACTTGGCTGGATACGCTACCGCAACAGCCGTGATGTATTGGGCGAAGTGCGTAATGTCACGATAAGCCAATCAGGTGGCAAATGGTTCGCCTCGATCCAGACGCAGCGTGAAGTTGACCAGCCATTGCCCACGGCAACAAGCGCCATCGGCATCGATGTCGGCATTGCGCGGTTCGTCACCATGAGCGATGAGAGCTATATCGCGCCACTTAACAGCTTCAAGAAACACCAGCAACGCCTTGCACGTTACCAGCGGCGTATGAGCCGTAAGGTGAAGTTCAGCAGCAACTGGAAAAAGGCGAAAGCTAAAGTCCAGCAAATTCACAGCACCATCGCTAACGCCAGAAAAGACTTCCTGCACAAGACCAGCACAACGATCAGCCAAAACCACGCGCTCGTATGTATTGAGGATTTGCAGGTACGGAATATGTCCAAGTCTTCCAAAGGAAATAGCGAACAGCACGGCAAAAAAGTAGCGCAAAAGTCCGGCCTAAACCGTTCCATTCTCGATCAGGGTTGGGGCGAGTTCAGGCGGCAACTGGCTTATAAGGTACAGTGGCATGGCGGTATATTGCTTGCCGTACCACCTCACCACACCAGTCAGACGTGTCCATGTTGTAGTCACGTATCAAAATTCAATCGACAGACGCAAGCAAAATTCTTGTGTGTCGATTGCGGCTATGGAAATCACGCTGATGTCGTTGGCGCGATCAATGTTTTAGAGCGGGGATACCGCTTGTTAGCCTGTGGAGAGTCGGCGCAGTCAGGCCGCTCAGTGAAGCAGGAACCCACCGAAGTGACTCGCAAATCATCGCGCAGCGCCGTAGGAATCCCCGTCCTTTAGGGCGGGGAGGATGTCAATAGTGTGGATTTTGCATCATGAGAACTAGTACCTGGCGTGACTATACAGACGCAAATTTCAGTGATTCGATCATTTTCACTATCCAGACCCGTGGTCAAGATCAACTAGGGCATAAGAAATCGGTTGTGCATCAGCACTATTTTTAGAAATTTCAGTCTGATGTGGAGCAGTAACTAGTGGAATTGATGGTAAATGCTGAATTTTAGTTGACTCCATAATTTTACTTTCGCGAAATTTTGAATATGCAATAAATCCAATAATTATTACAGACACAACAGCAATGAGTCCAAACAGTTCTGAGGTCATTTGTTTATTTTTCCTATCGAAAACAGATTCAGGACAATTTCAAAATATTAATAATTGCGTTTTGTACCGCAGAATCGCTTAAGCCGACCCTATCTTTCGTTTTGTTAACTCGGTCGCTATAAAACTGCGTTATGTGTTCATCGTTTTTAGCGTCGTCGGCAACACGATTGGCTATATCTTGCAATCGAATAACGTCACTAGCGTTTTGGGCTGCGTGTGAACCGGTGAGCCAACGGGTCAGAACCTGTCGGTCATCGTCGGTAATTTCAGCCACGAATTATTTCTTCACTTTGTGGGCAGTATTTTTTTGTCGCCCTGAACATGTTTTAATGTATTGGATCGACTGATATAGCCAGCAAATAATTTATCTTCTATCAAATATATACCTTCAGACTTGGCCAAAACACCTGCTTTTCTGAGTCGATCCAACGCAGCTCGAACCTTAGAAATTGTTACCGGCTCGCCACAGGCACGTGTTAAGGCGGCCAGCGTATCTTTCGCCATAGGCGCTAATCCATGCGACAGCGCAACTAGCAACGTTTGTTCAAGCGTAGGTAGTACATGAAAATTGGCGTTCCACCCTGTCGTTTGTTTTTCGCTAGTAATGAATTTTTGTAACGCAAACTCAACGTCTGAACTTCCTTCTGCCGACATCTCTTTAACGATATCCTTAATTAATTCTGGTTTGTAACCGATATATTCAAATGCTTTACGCAAATCTGCTAAACCTATCGACTTCTTTACGTGAACCGATTCGAAATGACCAATGAGTAGTTGCAAATACTTGTCGTCCAGAAAGGGGAAATCCAAAATCTGTGCGAACTGATACATTGGAGCGCCGACCGATGACATTATCTGGCTAAGAGCATCTTGGGATGACCCGGTAAAAACAGCACAAACTTCGTTCTTCCTATTCGACAGGACTGCTCGGATCGATGCCATCATGGCATCTCCATTGGAGGCAGTGGCAAGTGCTTGAATTTCGTCTAGCATGAGTAGAACGCGCTTGCCTGATGCTTTGGAGAGTCTGACAATTAGAGCATCTAATCGCAGTTCGGCTTTTTCTGGTAACGGTCGACGTTGTGGCTCCTCTCCAAACTGAACGCCAGCGATAGCTTTGACAGGCGTTTTGGCGATTCTCCCTACTACCCCCGAAGGCACTGTCACATCATCCAACGCTGTTTCAAGCGCATAATTGATCGCCTCCAACGGAAAGCCGCGCTGCAACCAAAGATCCGCATAGACCGGCAGGAACCCTTCTTTAGTGGCGATCGGGGTAAGGTCGTTGTGAAGAAAATAGGTTTTCCCTATGCGGCGTGGTGCAAAAAGGGCGATAGGTCGACCGAGTTGGCTTTGGAGCATCGCCAAATAGGCTTTTGCTAGTTGTGGCCGACTAATCTGTATGTCGTCAAATGTTTTCATGCCTTCATTGTCGCGTAATGGCAATAAAACGTCAATTGCTGTTTTATTGTCGTTTCGTAGCAACGCATAATAAAAGCAGGATACTATCCAGATATCGGCCACTGCTTGTCAGTAAAATTCATAGCAACAGTCACTGTTTTAAATCTTCTTCATTACAAGGCGTTCCATTCCGGCTTCAATAAATGGAGACCATGACAACCAATATCCTGCCACGGCTTCACCATTCTCATCATGTGGCATCGCTACGGTCACGTAATCCTTGCGCATCAAACTATACGGTTTCCGGTAGCACCATTTGACAGCCACAATTTTTTCCTTGCGCTGTGGTTCCAGGGTGCAGAGGATCTGCTCCAATGTAAACGCCCTCTGGCGCTTCTGGCTACTCACGACGAGTTTTGTCGAAGTCGCCTTGATTCCACAACCGTAAGAACGTCAGGTAAAGTGGACCCGCAAAGCAGCGTAAGCTGCCCTTCGCCATGAGACAGGAATTTCTGTTCAGTTTTCCTTGAGCAGAAATTCCCGCCGCTGGTCCAGTTTGGGCGCGAGGCGTGGGTCCAAGCTCGCGGATCGACGCTGACCCACACCCAAAAGGTGTGATGCGCCGCGCAGGCGCCTGGAGGGCGTTCACGAGAGTGCCACCGGGGCAAGATGAACTACGAGCGGCTTTTCAGGCCGGTCGGGCCGTCGGGACGGGCAGAGATAGGTGACGCCGCCCACAGAGCGCGCGAACACGGCAAAGCTAGAGAGCCCCGCTGTTGCGGAACATTATCGTGTAGGCCGCATCGAATCAGCTCTTGCGTCGACGGTGTGCAAAACCCAGACCGGCAAGCCCTAAGGCGACAAGAACAAGAGATGCAGGCTCGGGAACATCACCACTGACAGCTTGAATCATTGTCGAGTTGCCGTAGAAGTCCCCACCGAATAAGTAATAGTAGCCAGGGATTGGATCATCTTGGCGCACATAGTAACCATTGTTGTAAAACCCGCCCTCTACAACGACTCTAAAGGTCCTATTCCATGAGATTTCCCAAGGCAGCCAAGTTTGTCCGCTAGTGCTGAAGAGCGAGCACGAACGCTGCGACAGAAAGTCAAACATCTGTTCCGCCGCTGTTGTCGAACCTGCGCATCGCGTGCCGCCAATTTGCGAACCCTGGCTATTCGCCGTGTTCGTGAAGTCGAAAATGTGCGTGTAGTCATGAACCGTGAATGGAATGAGAAAGTCCGAGAACTGGTGAGTCACATCGTCGTATGTGAAGCTCGCCCCCCCCGGAGTCGTTCCGTAGCCGTTGCCTGTATAGAAGTCGAAGGTGTACCCGATGGGTGCAGCCGCACTGGACGTTGGTAAGGCTGCTGCCGCAATCAAAGCTGCAGTCGCGATTGCGGTGGCTGTGAAACTATTCCATTTTCTATTGCGTGTCATTGGTATTGATCCTGGTTCGGTTGAGTTAAGTTAAGTGCCTTCAATGCTCATGCACTTATCGTGCCAAACTTTCATGCAGAAAATATATCCAAATGAAATCATATACTTGACACATATCAAGACCGGAGTGGCGATTGGCCGTTCATCAGAATGTAAAAAATTTCGACACAGAGAAAACACGTATGCGTCAGCGCGAACACGTGGTCCG
>CANIFC010000165.1 GCA_947466695.1 Oxalobacteraceae bacterium
AAATTCAAGATCTGGCGGGATCTCGTATTTTGGATTTTCAGATTCGTGATGTGTTTCTAAATGAATGTCAGAAATCAGATGTATTTTTGGGCTGGGTGACATGTTTTCGTGAAATCTTTTTTTTACCATTGCAACCATATCACATATTATTTCTAGATTTCTCTGAAATTTTTCGGTTATAGCTTTTGAAATATCTCATACCCTTTTTTATTCAAAATAATTGTTTGGCACCTGATCTATTTTGATTTTTATTGGCTTTTTCTGCACCCGTAAAATTCTTGCGCTTAACTTCACTCATGTCCTGCCTCTTGCCTTTTCGACAGGCACTAGCTTAAACTGTGTACGGATTTGTGGATCCACTATATTTTTCCAAATTATTTTAAAAAAATTTTACTGAAAAAGGTTACCCAAAATTCATATATTTATCGATACAGAATTTGGTGATTTTACTGGAGCGAGCGAGCTAATTTCGATTGCGCTCGTCAGCGGAAACGATCGTCAATTTTATGGTGAACTTATTCCCGATGTCGGATTTGCACTTTCAGAATGCAGCGACTTCGTGATTCAAAATGTAATTCCAAAATTAGGAAAAAATAAGGACCACATTTACGAAACCAGAGACGCGTTATCAGCCGCCGTCCGAAATTTTTTGATGACTTATGAAAACGAGAATCCTTGCATCTGTTATGACTACATGGGTGATTGGTCTCACCTGTATTTTTTGCTAGACAAAGATATCCCAAAGTGGATTCGTAGCTGGAATATTTGGCATCAAATCGACCAGGATCTCTTCAAACACAATATGGAATTATTGTTTAATGACGAGGACCATCACGCGTTACACGATGCTATTTGTAATATGCTTTCTTATAGAGAAGATAACGAACGTCTACCTTGACACCGAATTTACCGACTTAATGAATCCTATCCTAATAAGTATCGGCATGATAGCGGACACAGGCGAAGAGTTCTACGCAGAGGTTCCCCTACCCTGATGGTAAGTGCAGTGCATTCGTCAGGGAGGCTGTTTTACCGTTACTAGATAAAGAACCGAATACCTAAAGGGCTGAGTACCCAGGAGCAACATCTGATGGATTTAGTCGTAAGTGAAAAGCAGCAGTTGATTGCAGCACTTGAGAAATTTGTTTTGTGGGCGGAAAGCGAATTCGATAATAAAAAAATACATTTACCCTGCATAGTCGAGATCGACGGTACTTATTTAGTCGAAACTGACTTTCCAGAATATAAAGAATACTCGCCCATTAAACGAGGTGGACTAAGAGAGGCACTTCAATTAGAGCGAAATCTTGCCCATCGGATCAAATATTTTATTGAGACAAATTACAATATCATTTGTAATGTTGAAAATTTTTATACAGTTCTTACTGCAGAGTTGAAAAGAAAGAAAGAATTTTTAGTCATTGTTCGCAGCAGCCTTTGACTTATACACTTTTTTTTAGGTATTGTGCACGGCTATGAACCGAAAGATAATCGGACCATATCGATAGCCGCAACTATCGACCCTTTGCAATCGGGCCTGCTAAAGCACCTGCTTGTGGCAGCGTTTTCGTAGTTTTGGCTAATGCCAGTCTGTGAAGTATTTGCTCTCTATTAGTCTCTAAATAAGCTCGCGCTCGCGCTATTCCTAACGACCACTCGTCGTCAGTTTCGTCAGCAGAGGAGGCCGTGCCGACATTGAGGCGTTTCGCATGAATTTTTTGTTTCTTGATGTATGTCGACTTTCGCACGGCTTTCTCAAATAAGAGTTTAATTCGTCGATCCTAAGGGTATTTTTTATTGCTAATATAACAGTTAAATTTTCTTTACTGTTTTCAGTAGTTCTATTTTTTCAAATCTAAAAACAAATCGGCAACTCATCCCAGTTTGTTGTGTATTCCGGCGACTTTTTTTCCTGGCGCATCTGCCACGATTGTCTGGAGCCGTCCTGACTCAGTTTTATCGTGCCTTTGCCGTACCTTGCATTCATTTGATCAAACACCTGCATAATCTTCGAATTCTCCGGCGCCCCGGCAAACAGGTCACCCTGATAAGAAGAGGCGTCGCAGATCTCACTTAGGATCACCCCCGCCTTCTTGTATAAGTAGCCGGAACGGAAAATCGAATCCAATCCTGCCAGCGCCCATTTCTGCAATGTCATGGTGTTGGACGTCGGCATCACCAGCGGAATTGTGACGCCGGGACAGTATTGCGGTTGCTCCGCCCTGAAACGATCGGTCAGGAGGAATACCTGCATCATGCCGGCAATCGAACCTTGATCGCGCAGCTTCTTTGCGGCGTTACTCACAAAATGGGTAAGGGCATCCTGCACATCTTCAATCGTGCCGACCGACTTTCCAAAGGAACGGCTATTGATGATTTGCTTTTTAGCTGAGG
Source organism: Oxalobacteraceae bacterium (assembly GCA_947466695.1). GTDB lineage: Bacteria > Pseudomonadota > Gammaproteobacteria > Burkholderiales > Burkholderiaceae_D > Undibacterium. Next base: position 2,395 of record CANIFC010000165.1, read on the forward strand.
CCATGTCATCGAGCTCGATGCAAGCTTCACCGCGTAATTCCCGGATGGTTTTTTCCATGACCACACCAAAGCGTTTGCGCATGCTGGCAACATCGGCGTCCCGCAGCTGCAATACTGTGTCAATGCCAAATTCACTTAAGGAGGTGGTAAGTTTTCTGCCGACACCCCAGACTTCATCCGTTGGAATATTAGTCAGTACGCTTTCTACTTGCTTAGGAGAGAGCCGATTGATGTTGAATACGCCACGCGACTTCGGATGGCGCTTGGCGATGAAATTAGAGAGCTTGGCTAAAGTCTTTGAGGGCCCGATGCCCACGCAAACAGGAATTCCGGTCTCCCGGACCACGCGCTCCTGCATCTCCTTGGCGCGTTCTGCGATGTCCGAAAAGCCGGTCAGGTCTAAAAAGGATTCGTCGATGCTATAAATTTCCTGAATTGGAGAATACTCAGAAAGAATCGACATCACGCGGTTACTCATATCGGCATACAGCACATAGTTGGAAGAAAACACTTCGATCCCGTACTCTTTGACCTGGTCGCGGATCTTGAATGCAGGCACACCCATTTTGATACCTAATGCCTTGGCCTCATTACTTCTTGAGACGGCACATCCGTCGTTGTTACTTAAAATGATGACGGGGCGCGTCAAGATATCTGGCCGGAACACCCGCTCGCAGGACACGTAGAAATTATTGCAGTCAATCAGACCGATGCTACGTGGTTGATTTTTCATAGGATGCTCTACACATGGAGAAGTCGGTGCAGGTTGAAGGTGACCACGCCCCAGATACGCAGTTCCTGACCATCTTGCAGTACGATGGGTGGGAAGACGGGGTTTTCAGCCAGGAGCTTGACTATTTGGCCGCGCTTGTAGAAACGTTTTATCGTGAATTCCTCATCAATGATGGCCAACACAATGTGATTGTGCACAGGCGTGATGGAGCGATCTACGATGAGCGTGTCTCCGTCATAAATGCCGATGTTAATCATCGACTCACCTCGGACACGAAACAGGAACGAGGCGTTTTCATTGAGCAGCAAGTGTTCGTTAAGATTGATCTTGCCTTGGTCATAATCGGCCGCAGGCGAAGGAAAGCCCGCGTTGACGGTGGCCGCAAACAAGGTAATGGGTAAGGCAAGGTTGGAGAGTGGCGTTGGCGTGTTCATAAATATACTGATTAAACATACAGTATAATTGAACAATGGCAGATGAAACTACTATAACGATGACTATTTATTGGAGAGACTGATGTGTGGACGATTTGCACTGGCGCATCCCAAAGAGACACTGGAACACTGGTTCAGCGTCAGCGCGCTACCAAAACTGGACCCGGCCTACAACATTGCGCCCTCAAGCAAGATCTTGACGATCCGCGATGGCAAGGATGACAAAAGTAGTAGAGTTGGCTCGCTGATGCGCTGGGGCTTAGTCCCGCCGTGGGCAGCGGATGCGAGCAAGTTGCCGATAATGAATAACGCGCGCGGTGAAACTGTCAGCGAAAAACCCATGTTTAAACAGGCGTTTCTCAAGCGGCGCTGCCTGATTCCCATTTCAGGTTTTTACGAATGGCAAGTGATACCAGGACAAAAGACCAAGCAGCCTTACTATATTTCGTTTAAAGACGAGACACCGATGGCGCTGGCAGGAATCTGGGAGACCAGCCAGTTGCCGGACGCCGATACGGGCAAGTTTCTTGATACCTGCACGATATTAACAATAAGCGCCAATGCGTTAGTGGCGCCGATTCATGACCGGATGCCGGTTATTCTTGGCCGCGATGACTGGCAAACCTGGCTCTCGCCTGAGGACGTATCGTTATCTCAATTGCGTTCGCTGATAAGACCCTTTGAGGCAGAACCCATGCAGGCCTGGTGCGTGTCCAGTGAAGTCAATCGTGTCGCCAATAATAGCCCTGAGTTAATCAAGGTAATGCTGCTGTGAGCGAAAGTTTGTTGTCACTTCGTTCTTGTTCATCGAGTGCGCTTTCAAGACATCGTTCGGCTTGTGGTTCATTTTTTGCATTGACAGAAATGGCCACAGTGATTACAAATTTAGACATAAAATTCCTTAGAAAATATGCGGCATATCCCCATACGGGGATATGCTCCCGCAGGGTTGATTTAATTACCTCAAAAAGATGATATGTGACTTCGAGATTAATGCCGTGAAACGGCGGTGAAAAATAATTGAGCAAGGCTCATCGATGCGCAGGGCATGGATGAACTTGAAATGGTGCTGTTGAAAATACTGGTTTGCCCAGCTGCATTTATCGTGCAAGCACGAAAAAATTCTGTCATCTGCGTAAAAAACGCACGCAACAAGACTCTGTTTAAATGAAAGTTTGGCAGGAATGCCAAGGGATGTTCAGGATAACCTGATACTTGCAGATGCTGGTTTAGCCGCCAGCTCGATCTATTCTATGCCTCTAAGAGGCGGGTAAAACTAACTTCTATTTCTAACGATGCTAGTTGCCTAGCTTTGATTCTCAAATAATACCCGAATTTCAGTTTAGAACAAGAAAAAACCCTCGATCCTTTGCAGGAAAGAGGGTTGATTTTAAATCTAAATTATTGAACCGAGAAACAAACTTGCTTACCGGTCCTGGTCACCATGTCCACCAATGAATCGATGGTAAATTTAATGGTTTTTTTATGGAGAACATCAGACACACGCGGTCTGGTGACTCCTAATATCTTTGCAGCGTCAACTTGCTTCAGCTGCTTTTCAACCATCCAGTTAGCAATCTCAGTCATCAATTGGTACTTGATAGCCAGTTTTTCGGCAATGATTCGTTTCGATTCCGCCTGCAATTGAGCAGCTTCCTCAGACGCAAAACCTAAATCAGCAAAACATTTCCTCCAACTGGAGTGAGATGCGTTGATTGAGTTTCAATATTCATTTTTGTTTCCTTTCCTGAATAATTGCTTTGTAACGTGTCTTTGCGATTTCCTTATCCTGCTGACTCGTTGCATTCGTCTTTTTCTTGAAACAGTGCAACACATAAACGGCTTCGGCAAATTTCGCAACGTACATCACTCGAAACCATCCATCATCCAGATCAATAATGATCTCTTTTGTGCCAGCACCAACATCATTAAAAGGCTTCCAATGATCAGGTTCCAAACCAAATTGGATCTGATTAAGTTGCCGACCAGCTTCACGTCGAGCACCTGGAGTAAAAATAGCATCATCCTTAATGTCTCGCTGTGATGAGCCGCGCCAATCAATAGGCTTTTCTTTCATTCATTCTCCATACATGGCAGTGTATCAGAACTTATACAGCGCTGTTGAAAAAAGAGAGAATATTCCGTTTAGTATATTCTCCCGTGGTTAACTACTTTTCCGTTCTAATGGTTACCACGCTTTTTTGGCGGCAATTTTAGCTGCTGATTGTGGTACGCCAACCTGTTCAATTAGGATGCGATGATCTGCGATTGCCAACTCAACTGCATGCTTGCAAATATCATTGATTGTCTGCTCTTCGTTCGCTTCGATCAGATCATCCATGCCGTCAACAGCCTCCCATTTCTTGCTGGACATACCCAAATTATCAAGCATACGGTTAGTACATACCGTGACAGTAAATGCTCCATCTCGTATTTCAGGACGAATCATCGTGATATATGCATCGCTTATTTCGCGATTCAGCTCAAAACTGACGAACGGTTTATGGTTCTGTCGCGTTAGCGCGGCCAAGTTAAATTTTTGGCAGGTGCGTCCAGTCACTTTCAAACTGGACGGATTTGTCCTGCCAAAGCATTAAACTGGTCGGCAAAAGACATCTCTTCTGTGCCACCAAACATCAGCTGTCCTTTGCGAATCATGTGCATGAGTTCGATGCCGGCCAGGATGCTTTTCGCCGCGCGGTGGTCTTGGTCGACGATGTTGTTGAGGTATTTGACCTGGCGAACGATGACCGGTGTGTCCCTGTCGGCATTGATCGCGTCGATCGCTGCCGTGTTCGCGCCGCTCTTGTCCATCGTGACTTTTTCCGGTACGCCGCTGGCGTGCATGGCCTTGTCGAAAAAGCGTTCGGCTGCCGCCTTGTCCGGCTTTGCCGTCAGTAGAAAGTCGACTGTCTTGCCTTCCTTGTCCACCGCGCGGTAGAGATATTTCCACACACCTTTGACCTTGATGTAGGTCTCATCCATACGCCAGCTTGCGCCTACTGGACGCTTATTTTTGCGGAATACTTTTTCCAGCAACGGCAAAAACCGGATCGCCCAGCGATTGATCGAAGAGTGGTCAACCAGCACACCGC
>CANIFC010000166.1 GCA_947466695.1 Oxalobacteraceae bacterium
AATATTGCGCTGTATCTCCGGTCCACGAGATCCGGAGTCAGTGCTTTATTTTTTATAGGCGACTGGCTATTTCTCGTTCTGGCTGGTTTGATTCTATGGCTGAAGCAATGAAGAAATCCGCGAAAAAACTGACATCCTCAATAACGATGATTCCGGTAAAACCGGTTTCAGACGAGTCCGCAAGTAACGTGTCATCAAAAGCGATGTCCGGTTCATTAGCAACAACCGCGAACCGGAAAGAACTTCAATATGTTGACGAAGCTAAAGTAGAAAACGTAAAAGTATTTGTAAAAAAAGAACTTGCGAAAGAGCTTAAAGCGCCTAAAGTAATAGAGGTGTCAGACACGCGGGAGGTAAAAAAAGTGTTCAGCGAAGTAGTAAAAGTGGAAAACGTGACCAAAGAGCAACCAAAGTCAGACGTTGAGACAGCATTGACGACTGGCAAGGGAACAAAAGGCAGGAATGTAAAGCCGACGGCGAAGCTAACTGAAGAGATGTCAAATAGTCCTTCTGGTAAGCCCGCTGGCAAAAATGCAGACATGCCACAAACTGCACCATTGAAAGCTTCTGTGACAATTAATAAAACCGACACAAAGACCGTGATTAAGCCAACCAAGAGTTCAGCAAAAGCTGAAAAGCCGCCGGAAGTGCAGGAGATTAAAACGGGTTCTGCCCCTGCGGTAAGTCAGACAACTGATGCGGCTGTGCTAGCTGCTATTGACACTTCAGGTTATATTTTACCTGGTGTGAAAGTGCCTGGACGTCGTGGTCGTAAGCCGAAGGAATACCAGCCTGAGAATGAGGAAATGGCGGCGCTCAATGCAGTAGAGCGGGCTGAAATGAAGGCGATTGACAAGGCCAAGGCAAAAGACCGTAAGGCGAAGGAAAAAGCATTGCTGAAAGATGCGTTCTCCGCTGATCCGGAAACAACTGAAGAAGAGTTGGAACGACGCCGTCAAAAATTAAAAACCCTGATCAAGTTAGGTAAAGACCGTGGATATCTGACATTTTCAGAAATCAACGATCATCTTCCTGAAAATGTGTTTGATCCGGAAACAATTGAAGGCATCATCGGCACCTTCAACGATATGGGCGTTGCAGTCTATGAGCGCGCCCCCGATGCTGAAGCCTTATTACTTTCTGATAATGTAGTTACCGTCACCAGTGACGACGACGAGGTCGAGGCAGCAGCCGAAGCGGCTTTGTCCACAGTAGATTCCGATTTTGGTCGCACCACTGATCCTGTTCGCATGTACATGCGTGAGATGGGGACAGTTGAGTTATTGACCCGCGAAGGTGAGATTGTTATCGCGAAAAAAATCGAAGAAGGTCTGAAAGACATGATTCAGGCAATTTCTGCCTGCCCGACAACTATTTCTGAAATTCTGGCCGCTGCTGAGCGTATTGCCAATGACGAGATTAAAATTGACGATATCGTCGATGGTCTGGTTGATCCTAATGCGACCGAAGAGGTCGTGGTAAAGCCACCTGTTGTGGTTGTGGCCGAAGTCGCCGAAGATGAAGAAGATAGTGACGAAGAGGATGATGAAGAAGACGACGACGGTGTCGAAGACGCTGCCGGCGTTTCAGCGGAGCAACTGGCTCAACTGAAGCGTGATGCTCTCGCAAAATTCGACGTTATTTCGACCAACTTTGACAAGATGCGTAAAGCATTCGAAAAAGACGGCTATAACTCGAAAGTGTATGTCAAGGCGCAAGAGGCAGGTTCTAATGAATTATTGGGAATTCGTTTTACCGCTAAAGTTGTAGAAAAATTGTGCGATACCTTGCGCGGTCAGGTTGACGAAGTCCGGCATGTAGAAAAGCAAATTCTCGATGTTGCAGTAAATCGATGCAATATGCCACGGGCACACTTCATCAAGGTCTTTCCAGGTAATGAAATCAACCTTGCATGGGTCGTGGGTGAAGTCAATGCCGGTCACTCTTACAGTGCAGTACTTGGTCGCAACGTTCCATCAATTCAGCAATTACAGCAAAAATTAATTGATTTGCAGGTACGCGTAGTTTTACCATTGCCCGATTTGCGTAGCATCAACAAGAAAATGTCGGCAGGCGAAATGAAAGCGCGTCGCGCTAAACGCGAGATGACAGAGGCAAACTTGCGTCTGGTTATTTCTATCGCAAAAAAATATACCAACCGGGGTCTGCAATTCCTCGACTTGATCCAAGAAGGAAACATCGGCCTGATGAAGGCGGTAGATAAGTTTGAATACCGCCGCGGCTACAAATTTTCGACTTATGCAACATGGTGGATCCGGCAGGCAATTACGCGCTCTATTGCAGATCAGGCACGCACTATTCGTATTCCAGTGCACATGATCGAAACCATCAACAAGATGAATCGTATCTCGCGTCAGATTTTACAAGAAACGGGTGCAGAGCCTGATCCTGCGACGCTGGCAATCAAGATGGAAATGCCGGAAGATAAAATCCGCAAAATCATGAAGATCGCCAAAGAGCCAATCTCCATGGAAACGCCGATTGGTGACGACGATGATTCTCATCTTGGTGATTTTATTGAAGACAATCATACGTTGGCACCTGCTGACGCGGCACTTCATGCGTCAATGCGTAATGTGGTGAAGGACGTACTTGACTCATTGACGCCAAGAGAGGCAAAAGTGCTCCGGATGCGTTTTGGTGTTGAAATGTCGACTGATCACACATTGGAAGAAGTGGGTAAACAATTTGACGTAACGCGTGAGCGCATCCGCCAGATCGAAGCCAAGGCATTACGCAAATTACGCCATCCTTCTCGTTCAGATAAGCTGAAAAGCTTTTTAGAGGGTAATTAAAGAAAGCCAATGACATCCCCTAAAATAGTTTTCTAAATTAACTTAATTTCAACTTACCGGAATTGAAATTAAGTTAATTCAAGCAAAGACTATGCCAAAGGGCTTGTGCTGATACTGTGCAATGTATTACAATATGAGCTCAATTTTTAGAGCTTTCTCCTTATGAAATAATCTTTTATTAAAGCATTTCTTAAGACATAAAGCATATGAAAATGGGCCTCTAGCTCATGTTGGTTAGAGCAGCGGACTCATAATCCGTTGGTACTGTGTTCGACTCACAGGAGGCCCACCAAGAATTGGCAGTAAAATCAAAGGGTTACACGCTTCGGCTTGTAGCCCTTTTGTTTGTCTGGAGTCTTAAAATCGTGCCGTATACCCTACCTGTACCCCAGATCGGTCAACGATAACCAGATTCTCAAATACTCGGCGATGGTGGGCAACTTGTCATTAAGTGAAATTCCCTCAGTTCGCCCATTAGCTTTTGATTCAGATTGCAGAGTCCCTCAATCAACCATCAGATATCTTCAACGGGTCCGAAGCTGCCAGCAGTCGCCCTATCAGTGACGCCGGTTGTTGAAGTTAATTTAACTTTTTACACAGATTGCTAAAATACATTTTTCAGTTTGCTAAATATGAAAAGTTATCATTTTGATTTTAAGAGTGAGGATTAAAGTATTTTATTATCCAAAAATAATTATTTATTTATTTATAACAAATGTTAAAATATTATTTTTTGGAATATAATAAAATACAACTAAAATTTGTGGTTAAAAATTAACAATGATCAAACTATTATTGTTTTTAAGCATGATTTGTATAAGTAATCTTGTCCGTGCTGAGATCTACAAATGCACCGTGGCCGGTCATGTGACGTATGGGGATTCGGCTTGTGCCTCGGGCACGGGTGGTGTGGCTAACATCCTCTACGACCGCCCGACATTGGACCAGATCGCGGAATACCGAGATATTCTGCGAAGGCAGAATGACTACGTTGATACCCGTATCAGTCAGCGAGTATTTGAGAGTTACCTGTATCAACGTAATTCGTACCACCACGGTAGAAGGGACTTCGGGCAGTCGCAAATGCTAGAAGTCCCGCAGCGCCGGTACGAACAGCAGCAACCGAGTTACCGTGGGTACGGGGGGCATCGCAACCAACACGATCATCGACGGTAAATTAAAAACCTCGTAGTTCTGCAAGTCCGACCTTTCCCGCTTCAATCTCTCATTTAGTAGTCTCGACTCGATATTTTACTGATTGCGATTCAGACAGCGCCAGCTCCAACTGTGCCACCTCGATCTTTAACGCTTGTGCATTCACTACTGGTGTTGCCGGTTGTTTTGCGTTCTCCGTGGCTGCGCTTATCACCTTATCTATGCGTGCAGCGTCGGTCCGAGCCAACGTCAGCGCAATGTCTATTCGTGATTGCTTATTTGATATCGCAATTAGATTCAACTCTTCTTCCCGTAACAGATCGGCGGCGCGCTCATGATCCACAATCTCGGAGTCGTCACCCCGTTCGCTAATAACTGAGGATCTGTTTATGAATCCGGCATCAACTTCGGCTTTTAAAACGCAACGTCCCGCAATGGGTGAATTTATTTAAATCGAGGTGGGGCAAATTCGCATTACGCTTCAGTGCGTGCCTCACCCGGCAGCAGCGAACCGGCCAGAATAGACAAATCAAGCCATGATCTATAGACAGGCTTTAGAAACTGATTGATGGCAAGATTGTAGTGATATGCCTCAATCTGAAGCTTGAATTTATTCAGAACTACCCGCATTGATCTGTCAGACAAGTTTTCAACATCGCCACATAATCGCCACTTAGGAACATGAATGGCAGACCGACATCTGCAGCGACGGATTGCATTCTGGTCTCTATACCGGAAGCATGATCGGTGCCAATACCAGGTGCTACAGAAAAGCTGACATTTTTCCCATGTGCCAGTCCCGTCATTGCGCCAGGCTCCATACCTATCATCAGTGTGCCGGTGTCTGAGTAGTCAATGATCGTGCCGGTGAGCGCGTCAATGTTATCCTGATTGGCAGCAGGTGCGGTGCGGGTAATGAAGCGAGCCTGATGGTGAACTCAAGATGCATCAGAATGCGCTTCGTAAAAAGAATAAAAGTGATTTTTAGTATATTAAATCGAGCACTATTTACATGCGTGGTGAATTACTTTTTCGAAATGTAATTATGTTCATCGCAAACCTGTTTTTAAAATAGGGTGCATCATGTGAAAAAGCGCAGGTCAGCACGTACATGAAAATTCATAAAGGTGTCTCATTAGTAAAGAAGAGCATACTTTTTTATTGGTTTTTATTGCTTCGATGGATCGGTTGTCACAAGCTGTCGTCGGTTGTATCACTCGCGCATGTGCCGATGTGACTCTAGTTAATTGTGCTATTTTGATATTCAAGCTGTATTGCGGGCAATGGTTATCAAATTTTCTAAGTCCGGGTTATCTCTGGGTTATCTCTGTTTACTGAAGCTATTTTTATGAAAAAAATGAATACGTATCAATTTGATTTATGCGTGCCGGGGCTGCGCCGAAGGAGCGATTTTTTTTCGTTTCCTCACGCGTCAGATAAGCCCGAAGTGAAGCCCCAGGCCGGTTCGCCGATGCTCGCTGATCGTTCTGGTTTAGCGGGTGGAGTCACATCTGGCGCTAGCGTTGTCCTCAACGCGACACGTGATAGCGTCTATACATCTTCGCAGAACAGTCATGCAGAAAAAGAGACTGTCATGCCCGAACTTCATTTTAGTGCGCAACCGGTCAGTGTTCTGGTGACTGGCGCTACCGGGTTTATTGGGCAAAAGCTGGTGCGTGCCTTGCTGGCAGATGGCCAGCTTGTCACGATCCTGAGTCGCAGTCCCGAGCAGGCGGCATTGATGTTTGGCGGCCGGGTCCACTGTGTCAAGGCGATGCATGATTTACCTGTCAGTTATACGGTAGATATCATTATCAATCTTGCCGGTGCGCGTATTTTAGGCTGGCGCTGGAGCGCCAAACGTAAAGCGATACTGCGCCGCAGTCGCGTGTCTTTGACTGAAAGTATTGTTGCGTGGATCAAGCTCGCTGACAAAAAGCCACGCCTGCTGTTGTCGGCTTCCGCCATTGGCTACTACGGAATTCAACCACAAGGTGATACACGTGCACTCAATGAAGAGAGTCCACCCCAGAATATTTTCATGTCTCAGCTCTGTCAGGAATGGGAGGCGGCAGCTCAGGCGGCCTGCCAATTTGGCGTGCAGGTAAGACGGATGCGTTTTGGTGTCGTGCTGGGTAAGGAGGGCGCGTTACCCATGATGATGTTGCCGGTCAGGCTGGGTATCGGCGGGCCACTGGGAAGTGGCAAACAATGGCAGTCGTGGATCCATGTCGATGATGTGTTACGCGGTATTGCCCACCTTTGCCTTATTGATGGTCTGGCCAAAAAAGAGGCTGGTGCGACTCCTGCGCAAGATGAGGCCTTGAACTTTACTGCGCCAGAGTGTGTCACCCAGTTGCAGTTTAGCCAGACGGCTGCACGCATACTGCATCGCCCTTGTATTTTACCGACGCCAGCGCTGCCTATGCGTCTGGCTCTGGGCGAGCAAGCCGATTTGCTGCTGGAAGGGCAGCGCGTCGCGCCGAAACGTTTGCAAGAGCAGGGTTTTACATTTTTGTATCCGGATTTACATTCGGCGTTAGCCAATTTGCTTTGATCTTTGGGTTGGCGTTCGCCGACCTGGCATCACTCACAGCGTGGATGATGCCAGGACGCTTTTATAAGAATGTTTGTCGCGCCTCTGCTTA
>CANIFC010000167.1 GCA_947466695.1 Oxalobacteraceae bacterium
GCCCTGAGACAACGACTGGCGGTAACGCATTAAAGTTTTACGCCTCTGTCAGGCTCGATATTCGCCGTACCGGTTCGATCAAGTCTGGTGATGAAGTGATCGGCAACGAAACAAAAGTCAAAGTCGTCAAAAATAAAGTGGCGCCACCATTCAAGGAAGCGCATTTTGATATTCTGTATGGTGCAGGTACTTCCCGTGAAGGTGAAATTATTGACCTTGGCGCCGATGCCAAAATCATCGAAAAAGCAGGCTCCTGGTATAGTTACAATGGTGAGCGTATCGGACAAGGTAAAGATAATGCGCGCAATTATCTGGTAGAGCGTCCCGCGCTGGCACACGAGATTGAGAATAAGGTCAGGGTGCAACTTGGTGTACCTTTACTGCCGCCGCTGGTACCAGCGACAACAGCAGCACCGGTAACACCAGTAACACCAGTAAAGCCAGTGAAACCAGTGACTGAATAGAAAAGTTAGCATCCAAGAACGCCGGTTTACCTGATCGCTTCAGGTAAACCGGCTTTTTTATTGGATAATTATTATGCAAAAGTTACAAATTAGTCTCAAAGCCAGGGCCTTTCGTTACCTCTCCATGCGCGAACATAGTCGTCTGGAATTGGCGCGAAAGCTGGCACGGCATGCGCAGGAAACTGATGATGTGGAAGCCTTGCTTGATACGCTCGAAGCGGCGAAATTTTTGTCGGCGGAGCGCTTTTCCGAATCTTTGGTCAACCGGCGCCAAGCCAAGTTTGGTAATCAACGTATTATTGCCGAGCTTCAGAGTCATGGTATGGCGCGGGTGGAGATCGATAGGCTCAAGTCGGGTTTAGCCGATACGGAGGCAAGCAGGGCGATCAATGTGTTACACCGAAAATTTTTATCCGAACCCTCCGATCATCTGGAACGTGCCAAACAAATGCGATTTTTACAACAACGCGGATTTTCTGGTAGTGCGGTCCAGATTGCCATTCGTGCGTCCCGGGATACGGATGTCGCTGACCTGGATGACGAATAAAGTATCGCGCTCATTAGCGTCCTCGATAAAGTCGTCGAAAGTGTCACCGATAAATTCGTATCAATGACCTGGCAAGACACCGGCTATCTTTTGATACTTTTTTAATGAATCGCTGATCGCCGGTGACCTTGTAGCTGAAAACCACGTTCTCTTTGCCGTGACGGTAGTCATCCAGCAATAGGTATTTAATTGCCCGATAAATACAGGGTGGTGCAATGGATGACCCGGTGTTGCCCTGGTTTTTCCTCCGCAATACTCCTGCATTACTCCCGTATTGCTGCACTGCACACCGAGCCGCTTATCTGCTGTTGAACGCTTGTCGCATCAGCTAATCAGTCGCGATTCAGTCGATTCGTCGTTGATAATACGGCGTTGGTTATGATTCCTGTAAGCGTATTTACAGAGGTGTTTTGCCTCTGGTTGAGCGCTGACCAGCAATGCTCAAGGGGATACATATCCTCAATGAACACAATGCGCTTGCAGATCGGCATGGAATTAGTCAGCGAGCTGTGTTAGACTTTGCAAGATTTTTGCAGTGCCGCAAGAGCGGCTGTTACCGTAGAAGCTGCGGTACTGACGCGCAATTGTGGCTATTTTTACATTGAATTGGCCCACGACAGGCATTTATGCCCCTATCCCCACCTATCATTCGACGCACGTTGAAGCACACGCGCACGATTAGCATTGAAGCTTACGCGCGTGAAGACGGCTTATGGGATCTTGACGCCCGCATTATTGATACCAAGACCAGAGATATTCCCCTTGCGTCCGGCGTTCGTCCGGTCGGTATGCCGCTGCATGACTTAAGCCTGCGCATCACCATCGACACCAGCTTTAGCATCGTGAATGCGGAAGCTGTATCGGACGCCGTTCCTTATCCCACTTTTTGCAACACGATAGGTCCGGATTACACGAAGTTAATCGGTCTCAATTTGATGCAACAGTTTCGTCAAGGCGTGAAGGATCGCATGTCCGGTATTAAGGGCTGCACGCATCTCACTGAAATGGCACAAATTTTACCGACTGCAGCAGTGCAGGCGTTTTCTGGCGAAGTGATTGATACCCGCGACGGCGCGGAGTCTGCTGCGCTGTCCTCTGAACAACCGTTTCAACTCAATCGTTGTCATGCACTACGTCTGGATGGACCAGCCGTACTGCAATATTACCCGCGCTGGGCAATTTAATCGTCTGGTGCATGAACGTCCAGTTTTTATTGTAGCAAACCTTACTAATTTAACTAATACCTCAGTGTCTGAAGGGAAGTCGTATGAAAATTCATGAGTATCAGGGTAAAGAAATCCTCCGTAAATTTGGAGTGACAGTGCCACGTGGTATCCCTTGTTTGTCGGTGGACGAAGCAGTCAAAGCCGCAGAAACACTGGGCGGTCCGGTGTGGGTCGTCAAGGCGCAAATTCATGCCGGTGGCCGTGGCAAAGGCGGCGGCGTAAAAGTCGCGAAGACTCTTGAGCAGGTGCGTGAATATTCCGAGCAAATTTTGGGCATGCAACTCGTTACTCACCAGACTGGCCCTGAAGGTCAGAAAGTGCGTCGCCTGTTGATTGAAGAAGGCGCCGATATCCAAAAAGAACTGTACGTCAGTATGGTCACTGACCGGGTCAGCCAACGAGTCGTGTTGATGGCTTCCTCTGAAGGCGGCATGGACATCGAAGAAGTGGCAGAAAGCCACCCTGAATTGCTCCATTCCGTGGCGATCGATCCAACTGCCGGCCTGCAAGACGCTGAAGCGGATGACATCGCCCGTAAAATCGGTGTACCTGACGCCTCTGTTGTTGATGCACGCAATCAGCTCAAAGGTTTGTACGCCGCTTTCATGGCAACTGATTGCTCACTGGCAGAAATCAATCCTTTGATCCTGACCGGTTCCGGCAAGGTGATTGCTTTGGATGCCAAATTCAATTTTGACGCCAACGCCTTGTTCCGTCAGCCAGAAATCGTTGCTTACCGCGATCTGGACGAAGAAGATCCGGCTGAAGTTGAAGCGTCTAAATTTGACCTGGCCTATATTTCTCTTGATGGCAATATTGGTTGTCTGGTCAATGGTGCCGGTCTGGCCATGGCGACGATGGACACGATCAAATTGTTTGGCGGCGAACCAGCCAATTTCCTTGACGTAGGCGGTGGTGCTACGGCAGAGAAGGTGACAGAAGCCTTTAAGATCATGTTGAAAAATCCTAATCTTAAAGCGATTCTGGTCAACATTTTCGGCGGCATCATGCGTTGTGACGTTATTGCGGAAGGCGTGATTAGCGCCTCCAAGGCCGTGTCTCTGCAAGTGCCGCTGGTAGTGCGCATGAAGGGTACGAACGAGGACATCGGCAAGAAGATGCTGGCTGACTCAGGTCTGCCTATCATCGCCGCAGACACCATGGAAGAAGCAGCGCAAAAGGTTGTCGCTGCTGCACTAGCTAAATAATCGCAAGGAACAATATGTCGATCCTGATCAATAAAGATACAAAAGTCATCACCCAAGGTATCACCGGAAAAACTGGCCAATTTCACACACGCATGTGCCGTGAATACGCGAACGGCAAAAACTGTTTCGTCGCTGGTGTCAATCCAAAAAAAGCGGGTGAAGATTTCGAAGGTATTCCTATTTTTGGTAACGTCACAGAAGCCAAGGCCGCAACTGGCGCAACGGTTTCTGTTATCTACGTCCCGCCAGCCGGCGCTGCTGCCGCGATCTGGGAAGCGGTTGAAGCCGATCTCGATCTCGTCATCTGCATCACAGAAGGTATTCCTGTCCGTGACATGATGATGTTGAAAGACCGTATGGCAAAAGCGGGTAGCAAGACCAAGCTGCTCGGACCTAATTGCCCTGGCCTGATCACTCCAGATCAGATCAAGATTGGTATCATGCCAGGCCATATTCACAAGGCTGGCCGTATTGGTGTGGTGTCCCGCTCCGGTACCCTGACTTATGAAGCTGTTGGTCAACTGACCGCATTGGGTCTGGGTCAGTCTTCGGCAGTTGGTATTGGTGGCGACCCGATCAATGGGTTAAAGCATATCGATATCATGCAGGCGTTCAATGACGACCCTGATACTGATGCCGTGATCATGATTGGTGAAATCGGCGGACCCGATGAAGCCAATGCCGCTTACTGGATACGTGACAACATGAAGAAACCGGTTGTCGGTTTCATCGCCGGTGTCACAGCCCCAGCCGGAAAACGCATGGGCCACGCCGGTGCGTTGATCTCCGGTGGTGCCGATACAGCGCAAGCCAAGCTCGATATCATGGAAGAATGCGGTATCAAGGCAACCAAGAATCCATCAGAAATGGCGCGCTTGTTGAAAGCGATGTTGTAATTTTTTTACAATAAGTTGTTATAGTAAAAAAAGGGAGCGACGCTCCCTTTTTTTATTTTGCTACTCAGAAAGCCTGTGTGTATTCTGAGCTTGATACTTGAGCCCTTCCTGACTTCAGGGACATCTTGGAATGACGCATCATTGATGCAAAACAGGGTTGTACAACCAAGAAACAGGATGGCCGTATTGTGCAATATGAGCTTGGCGGGTAGAGCGTCAACGTCAGCATAGGAAGTGTTAACGTTCAGTAGCATTTTTATCATTTTTGACTCTGACCTGCACTTTTTAGTCATTTTGTAGAGCCTTTTTATGTGTTGAGCATCCGCTTCATTAAATGTGTTCTGAAATCTCTTTTTGTGTGAACGAACATGTGAACCAAGACTTGCTTGTCGTCATATTCATAAACAATTCGGGTCTGTCTTACCAATCGTATTCTGAAGTTTCCTTCACCCAAATCATTTAACTCTTCAATCACTTTTCCTGCTTCTGGAGTTAATCCCATGTTGAAGATTGTGGTTTTGAATTCTTGATTGACTTCATTCCAAACTGTTTCACCAAACTGATTCTTCACAGAGCTTTTTATCTCTCTGTAGTCTGGTTTGGCAACATCAAGAATAATCACTTTTCGGTTCATTCCTCTTTATCCATTTCTGCAAAGAAGGTGTCAGCTTCCTGGAAATGGCCTTGTTCAAATTCCTTTCTACCGATGGCAATCAACTTAAGAAGGGCGAAAGTTTCTTGTTGTCGTTCGTATTCATGAATGTCCATAACAACCATCTTGGCTTCACCATTCTGGGTAATGATGAGAGTTTCTGGATTGCTGGCAAAGTTTTTCACAATGTCTGCTGCATTGGACTTCAGGTAGGAAATCGGCTTTATTTGTGTCGCTAGGCTCATGGTATTTACTCCTGTTGATAGTACGCGTCTTAATATAGTCCAAATTTAGCCGAGCATCAACGGATTTGGGTAATAAAGTACAAATGGGAAGGAGCTCATTCCAATGTCTTCTTCTTTAGGTAAATTAATTGCAACTATTGATCGGTAATTCTATTCACTATAAGCTCAAAAATCTGGAAAGCTTGCTGCGATTCGACAATCGGCAGTGAATGTCAACTTTGGTATATCAGACTAAAATAAGGTCAATTCCAAGCTCAGAGCACACATGGCGTTCAATAATGAGGTACTTGTGTTGCGCATAGACAAAACGATTTATCTTGCTAAAAAATTGCCTACTTAATGGTAAGCTTTAGTAAATGTGTAAAGTTAGTGTCAATTCTGCCATCTTCTTTTTGTAAATATCCCTCTTAAGGTGAGTCGGTAGCTTGTCATATTGCTTGTTTAATATTTTAAATATAACAAATACTTATGTCATTTCAATCATTACTCGAATTTGCCGGTCGTTCCGATACCGGAATGGTGCGTTCGCAGAACGAAGATGTCATTTACCTGTGTCCTGAATCGGGTTTTGCGATACTTGCCGATGGCATGGGGGGTTATAACGCCGGTGAAGTGGCCAGTAGCATGTGCGCAGAGGTAATCGCCCATCAGCTAAAACAAAAAATTCAGTCTATTTGGGCACCGGTTTTTTTACGCCAGTCAGCGATCGCTGCAAAATGGCTCAATGAAGCGATCACCTTCGCCAATCATCAGGTCATGGTGGCGGCCCTCGAAAACGACGCTTATCTTGGCATGGGAACCACGGTGGTGGTGGCGCTCAGTTTTGAAGATAAATTGTTGATTGCCCATGTCGGTGATTCGCGTGCCTACCGTTTGCGTGACGAAGAACTGGTCCAGATCACGCGCGATCATTCGGTCTTGCAGTCGCAGATTGATGCCGGATTAATTTCTGAACAAGATGCGCAATATTCCCCGATCAAAAACCTCATCACGCGCGCGGTGGGTGCGCAAGACGAGGTCGATATCGAGATTCATACGCATCTGGTTGAAAAAGGCGATGTCTACCTGCTATGTTCCGATGGCTTGAGTGACATGCTCAATTACGATGAAATTCATCACATCATGCACCAGCACGCCGATCAACTCGAACTATGCTGCCAATTCTTGATCGATAGTGCCAATAATTTTGGTGGTAACGATAATATTTCAGTGGTATTAATTAAAATCACCGAGTTACACCAACGAAGTTTGCTGGAACATCTCTTCGCCAGTTAGTGATCAACATCCGGCTATCTGTCGTTCTCACTACTTTATTAAAAAACCTTTTTTGAGAGTTTTATGGCAAAAATAATCGTGACGTTCAATGGCTTGATCCAGCA
>CANIFC010000168.1 GCA_947466695.1 Oxalobacteraceae bacterium
AGGGTTGCGCAAGAACAGTGATCTCAAAACAGAACCATGATTTATACCGGCAAAAAAACAGGCAAAAAAAATCCCCGCCTAAGCAGGGATTTCTCAACAAATTTTAATACCGGGTAAAAGCCTAAGCTTAGATACCTTGGATATTTGAAGCTTGTTTGCCTTTAGGGCCGGTAGTTACTTCGAAAGAAACGCGTTGGTTTTCTTTCAGAGTTTTAAAACCAGCTGACTGGATAGCTGAGAAGTGAGCAAACAAATCTTCGCCGCCTTCGTCTGGAGTAATGAAACCAAAACCTTTAGAATCATTGAACCATTTAACAATACCTGTTGCCATTACAATTTCCTATTATTCAGTTAATGTGGGCATGTGCCCGGTAAATCGTTTCAACCAAGTAAGGAATGACAGACTGATACTGCACTACTACCTAGAATCTCAACGATGTCCTGATTATACCCACAAATTCACAACAAGGTAAATTTAAATGAGAACAAACAAATATTACTCTTTTTTATCGCACTGTCTTCTTTTTTTATTATTTTTACAAAAACGATTGATCTAAAAACAGAATCGAGACCCCCTGCACTGAAGATGCACTAACGAGGCTTGGATCAAATTGAAAGTTTAGCCAATAATCATTGGTGAATCTGACCTTCTTAAGCGCTGTATCGCTCAATACATGGGGTGACTCACCCGCAACCGGAAACCTGATCAAGCCAACAATAGTATGAAACAAATAGTGAACGACATTGATCAAGAAGAATTTTTATCAATAAAACGCGCCGGGAGCAAGAAAAAATCCTGAAGATACACATTGACATAGACTACGCGATTGAGCACAAACAGCAAAGAAATACAGGATCAATGTAAGCGGCGCAGTAAATTTATGTCAAACGTTCCGTTGAACAACACTAGAGTAGTTAATTTACCACTACACTCACCATTTCAAAACTTGTTAGTTAATCGTGCGAACTCCTGATTTAATACAGCTGTTAAATATCACTAAAAAACGATGGCTGGCTTCATGCATCTTTCCGGCAATATTGCTCTTGCCGGCAACGCAAGCACATGCTGAGCCCTTGTTACGTTGCCTGGTCAGTTATGCCGGCACCACCCAGACCATAGAAAGCAAAATAAGCACCGATCCTTATGATGCGCAATCGGTCGACATAGGCGGGCGATTCCGCTTTAAGGCGGTAATGGTTGGAGCTAATCATCAACCGGAATACATCAAGCTTTATGCCTATTTTCAAGGGAAGCAAAAAGACCGCCCCATCCATCAGGCGACTTATTTAGCACCATTTTTTCCTTCAAGCGCTCCTTTAACGCTCACGCCCATGAACTATCTCTACGCCAGTGAAGTTGAAAGAGAACTGCAATATCAATGCACGCTGCAAGGAGTACAGCCATGAAAACCTTACTTCAGTGTCTATTATTAAGTTTTTTTCTGGCCACAAAAATAGCTTCTGCGGCGATGCCAGACAACGAAAGTGTCAGTATTCTCTTCGCCGGGGACATTGTTCTAGACGACTTACCAGGCGAAGCCATCAAAAATGGGAAAGATCCGTTTGCCTCCTTTGCCAATATTTTTGCTGATGCAGATATACGAATAGCCAATCTGGAATGCGTCGTGGCCACCACGGGCGATGCGGCCGATAAAAATTTTACCTTTCGCGCCCACCCTCGCACCCTGCCCGTACTAAAGCGCCATATTGATGCCGTCTCACTTGCCAACAATCATTCTGGTGATTATGGGCGAGTAGCGTTTGCAGAAATGTTAGGTTTATTAGATAAACAACAAATCGGCAGATTTGGGGGTGGTCATAATTTAAGGGAGGCACACACTCCTCTTATCATCGAACGGAAGGGCTTAAGAATTGCTTTACTTGGTTACGATGAATTTATGCCCCGTAGTTTTGAGGCTGACGCAAACGCGGCTGGAGTCGCCTGGAGTGAAGACGAGCAGGTCGTCGCAGACATCCGGCTGGCCCGGAGCCACTACAAGGCCGACTTGGTCATTCCCTTCATGCACTGGGGATGGGAGAATGAACACACATCCGGAGACCGGCAACGTCAACTCGCCCGGATAATGATCGATGCGGGTGCCGATGCCGTCGTCGGCTCACACCCGCACGTGACCCAGGATGTCGAGCAGTATCACGGCAAACCGATCATTTACAGTATCGGAAATTTCATGATGGATGCGCTGGATAATGACGCGCAAACCAAAGGCTGGGTACTTCGTATGCGACTGACCCGGGATGGTGTGCAGTCGTGGGAAACAGTTCTGGCTAACATTAATCCGCTAGGCATTCCGTCACCCAACCCACATGCAAAGACACCTTGCTGGAATAAGAAAGACAATCAAATAACAACCTGCAATAGTCAGGGATTAATCCGCAATTAATATTCACGGCTAGCAGTCTTCACTTCGATCAGGACATCTGTCAAAGGTAGTGCGACACAGGGAAGAATACAGCCATCGGCCTTTTCCTCCCTGCTTAAACCTGGCCATTCAATCCGGTACTTTACCTGACCGCTAATCAGCTGGCACAGACAGGTGCGGCAACTGCCGTTCCTGCATGAGCTCGGCAGTTGTATCCCTGCCGCAAGCGCAGCCTCCAACAAACTGAGATCCGACGGCGCATTAAATTGCCATCCCTGATCCTGCAAGGTCGCCTTGAAGCGGGCCAGCACCTTTGGGGGCTGATTCATTGATTAAAATACTCCTAAAAAAATATAGTCACTAAAAATGGCATCCCGGCGCCGATACCGTTCATTAAAGTAAAGCGCGAAACGTGCGCAAGGCCTTGGTCATTATCGCAGTGAGATATCAAACCATATTGGATCAATCAGGAGCAGACTAGCAATATCAGACACTTGTCTTCAGCATCATATTTTAAGTCATTAAACACTCTCTTCAATTCCCCGCTGATCTTCGAATTCCGGTGTGAAAATTATTTTTAATAAAAATTCGATGAATACACACACTTTGTAGTGATCTCAAAAACATGAATGACTACATCTACACCTTGTATTTAATAATTATTTTTACTATATTTAAGGTTCACTTTACTTCTTAGGAGTTGAAAAATGGTTGCGGCAGAATTATTAAAAAAACATGATCTCGATCAGGAATACGCAGAAAGAAGAAGAAAAAGTGCTGCGTCATTTACATTGGTTCAAATTGCACCTTGGGAGGTAGTTGACGGGGAAATGCTTGAGCAAGGCTATGCCTCTGACGACGCCTCTGCTGCGGGAAAGATGAGAGAAGTTTGCCCCTACTGCCGGCATGTACCTCTGAATCTTATATTGCGTCACCGCCACGTTAAACGAGCACATTTATTTTGTGAAAATTGTACAAGGTGTTTCGATGCACTTTACCCAGACGGAACTTCAGCGCTTGTATTTGGCGCAGTATGCCTCCCTTAAACAATCGTCACGATTTTTATTATTTTTTACCTATTTAGTGAAGTTTTCAACGATAAATAAGGCGGTCTCAAGTATCTAGTCTCCGCCTCAAAGAGAAAACAAAATACGTTTTCTCTTCTTTAACTTGATGGGCTAGCTGATACTGATATTCCGCCTATTTTTCAGAGCAATAACCCGTGAGACCATTGGTACCAAAATTACAGGCTAAAGGTCTAAACGTAAATCTTCAGCCTATGGTGTTTAAAAAATTCGGTGAAATGCCGTTTTTTACAGAAAGAACGAGCCCGTCAGTCCTAAGACAAAATACCAAGCTACGATTATCCACTTTGTGATCACTGCTCGGAAAATATAAGCAAGACATGGCCTCAGGCGAATGGCGATAAAAAAATTTACAGATCAAAAAAATTATTCGAAATAACGATCTGCCATCCTTTAATCAAACACAATATTTTTAAAATTATAAAATCACATTCTGCAAACGCATCACCACGCTCATATCCCCTGAAACTTTTAGCTGACCAGACATGAATCCGCTCACTGGATTCAAACTACCCGACAGCAATGCAGCCAAATTTTCCAAAGAAATTTCAACTGTACAGCTAGCGTCAAGATTGTCATTACTGACCGTATTGGGAGTCACCAAGGCATCAACGAAGACGACCCCGTCGCTCCCGCAATCAAATTTAAGAGTCGCATTAAGACTACTGGAGCTATCCACTTTGGCCCGGATCAAGCCGGTACATTTATTCAAATCCATTTAATATCTTTCAAAAAAGCAATTTAATCAAACAAACGCGAGACAAATTTTATAAACACAGCAAAAAAACTATGACAACTCTTTTCTATCTTGTAAAAAACAATCATGCTTCTTCATCGATATTTCAATGTAATTCAGTTCACCATAGCTTTACTTAATGATTTAATAGACAATTGATAAAAATACAGCAAGTGGGGATTTTTGAATTGCTCCGACTCCACAAATATTCCAGAACAACTGTTTTTTAACTTTCAATACTCAAGCAAAAAAACCTAAGCATCTGCATAATGCTACTGTCGATTTTTTTTACATCTATTTTCTGAAAGAACTCTATGATCGACGCCTACACCTGGCCGACGCCAAATGGCCACAAAATTCATATTATGCTGGAAGAATGTGGATTAGCATACCGGGCTATCCCGATAGATATTGGCACTGGCGATCAATTCAAACCAGATTTTCTTGCCATCTCGCCTAACAACAAAATTCCCGCTATTGTCGATGCAGATGGCCCCGATGGCAAGCCAATTGCCTTGTTTGAATCTGGAGCTATCCTTATTTATCTCGCTGGCAAGACAGGTAAATTTCTTGGAGACACAGACCGGGAAAAATATCAGGTCCTGCAATGGCTCATGTTTCAGGTTGGCGGGTTCGGCCCGATGCTGGGACAAGCACACCATTTTCGCATTTATGCACCCGAAAAAATTGACTATGCATTTGACCGCTATACCAATGAAGCTAACCGGCTTTATGGCGTAATTGACCGGCAACTGACGCAAACCGCTTATTTAGCGGGTGACAATTACACAATCGCCGATATAGCGACGTACCCCTGGGCACGTTCGGCGGCCAATCAAGGAATTGACTGGGCCGACTTCCCTCATGCAAAACGCTGGTTTGATACGATTGACAAGCGAGCAGCGGTACAACGTGGCATCAAAGTGCTCAGCAATTTGAGTAAACCACTAGCCGGTGATAAAGCCAAAGATGTTTTGTTTGGTAAAACCCAATATACGAAAAAATAAAGACACATGCGACGACCACCAGAAAAAAAGCAACACAAACTTGTCGCGGATGGCCAGCGCCTGGCCAACTTATCAATGGCAGTAGCCCAATCTGCCAGCCGCATTGAGGATATCGCCTGGCAAGCGCAACTCGATACCCTTGTAGCTAAAAATCTTCAGCAAAAACATCAACATCTTCTCGATGCCGCTGCGGAGCATCTATTCAAGACGCAACCAAATGCCTATGAAGTTTTAGTAGAAACGATGGAATCAATTTGCACTTCCAGCAGAATTGAATATCAGAAAAATCATTATGACGTACTGCTGATGGTTGCCCCAGTACTAGCCTGGAGCCGATTTGAAGTGGCTTCGGGACCGATACCCGCCAGCATTGCCGATACGCTTTCAGAATGTTGGAAAAAATATATTTTGGCAGATCACGCGCAGTTAAGTATTCTGCCCAATTTATATGCAATTGATCAGTTACCGCCTACTCATTGTGAAGCCTATGCGTTGATGGAAACGATGGCGCTTGACTTGCTCAAGGATAACGCGTTTCAGATGAAGAAAGATCTACCACCGACTGTACCGTTCCTCGCTGATAGCCGTTATTTGATCGGAGTCGTCGTCGTGCCGGCGAACCAGCCGTTGTTTCGCTGGCAAACCATAGCCTCACCGTTTGATTGCGCTCTGGCAAAAAGTGAGATCTTGAAAACATGGCAGGAACACGCCACACCCGCATTCGTGCGTTTGCTGCCTGGATGCGGTATCGAGGCGTTGCTGCCAGAAGCGTATTACACGGGTTGTCGCGAAGCGGATATCCGTATCCGGCCTATTTCAATACGCTCTGCAGTATTTTATCTTACGCAGACGCTGGAAGTGGAAGCGAGCGATCTTAGCGTCATCGTTGCCGGTTTTGGTGTGCAGGAAAATCCTGGACAAATAGATGAGTACAGAGTCAGTTTTAAACTCAAGAAAGCGCCAGAAGTAATTTATGGCGTTGTCTGGCCACTTTATCAGCAAGATGATGAATTAAATGCGATGGGTAATTCTGAAAGTGACAATTTACCGGGTGAAATACCAGCGATTTTGAATGAATGTGGAATCGATGATATCCAGCGTATTGAAGATATTTTTGCGATGGAATTTTGCGATGACTGTAGTGCGCCCTTGTTTATCGATAGCGACGGCGAACTGGTCCACACGGAAATGCCGGAAAACGCACCACCTCAGGGCTCCGAACATTTCCACTGATTTAGCTGCATTCTTTGATGAATAACAACAGGTAATAATGATGAAAAACAATGGCGGCACTACGGTGGCGCCATTGTTTTATTAGCTTCCAAATTGAGCAAGAATCATTTGATCCTTGCGTCGGGCAAATTCGTTGTACAATTAGATTTGAACGGTCGTG
>CANIFC010000169.1 GCA_947466695.1 Oxalobacteraceae bacterium
AACTTTGCATACGGTTGCTGTCCATCAGCATATTGTGATGATAATGCAAGGGAATAAATTGACCTAAATAGCAGCTTTCAGCTTCTCGTTCATTGAGCATGGCAGTCCTCTGAATAGTCATGTTGTCTCGTCCTGTCTCCACATATAAAAGGTGTTGTCGCGCTTGTTCGCAATAAAAAGGGAGGGCGTTTCAGGATAGATGACCAGATGTCGTGCGGCAACGACCTGATACAGGATGTTGCTGCACACCGTATGGAGCTACCCGTATTATCTCGCCTCAGCGAAAATTCAAAGCGTTGAGCTGGGGAATTATTCCGTTTCAATTACTAATTTCTAATTCAACGTAGTTCGAACTAATATATAGACAGCTATCTGCCGAGCAACGATAACGGATTTACATCCTCAAAAAATTTGGACACGATCAAAGGACTGTTGTCAGAATACAGGCGCATAAGAAATCAACCATCTGCCGTGAACGCAAGTGTAACTGGCGCGCTCAAGTGTATTGTCCGATACACGCGTATGACTTAATTCTCGCTAGGCAAGCTATATGTAACAGTGTCACCATTACTATTGGCGATTGGATATTTCCTGATGTCAGACTTACGGAGCATTGAACTTCAGAATCCATTATTTGATACTTTTAGGTCAACTTATACGCGCAAAAGTCATACGCGCTGTCCCTTCGGTTTTCAGTTATTTTATTTCTAAAAAAACATTACCAGCACGTAGTAATAGCGCCAGGTCCGTTAGACTGAACCCCGAGATTATTTAATATGTAGCTTTTACATTCGTCATTCGCCTGAGCGCTGCCCACGACAGGTGTCGCTGTTACGGTAAAGTCGCTGGTGGTAGTTTGCGCTACTGAAATAGAGTAATAAGTTGCTCCTGTTGTCCCCACATCGAGCGGAAAAGCACCGCTGTAGTTTAAAGCCACGCCTGAGATCGAGTAGGTGTTATTGGTTGCGAAAAACTTCTCTTCTCTGGCTGCCAATTCTAAGACAGCATTTTTCGCATCGGTCCGGCGTCCCTTACGAACATGTTGACTATAAGACGGAAGTGCAACAGCAATCAGTATTCCAATTATTACTACAGTAACCATAATTTCAATTAACGTGAAGCCACCGATCCGAGTATTTCCGGACCGCGATTGATTATAATAAAAGAGCTTGTTCATGACATACTTTCGGTATTTATCGTAACTTAACCCAAGTCACACGCCGCGATTTGGTTTCTGTTTGTGGATCAAGAGGTAGAGTGACAGGCAGGCCTGAGGTGGTCTGAGACACGCCAGTTACATCTCCCTTTGTATTTATAATGGAGGAGAACGAACCTGTCGCGCTAAGACCAAGTCCTGCGATTCCAGGATATTTTGTGAAAGGCGACTTTGCCAAGGCCCCGCCGGTTTCTGGCGAAATGGCCATGGAGTAACCAGACGCTGGTTTAGAACTGCAAGAGAGAACTTGATTAACCTCCGGGATTGCGGTGTTAAATAAAATGGCGCCATAAGTTAGCACTGGATTGTAAATGACCTGTTCGTTTTTAGAGTTATCAAGATTAAGGCTCCAGCCTAGCTTGGTATTGGCGGCAGCCGCCGTGCCACAAGTCAAGGTGCCCAGCCAGCACACTGGGTTCTGAGAAACGGTACGGCTAGGGATGCCGTCGGACGTGAATCCATTGTCTGTCATCGTTTGACTTTGTAGCGTAGCTGACGTGATGGTTTGAGGACTCGTCAACGATAAGAATTTTGTTGAACTTTTATTATTCCAGCTGTCCATATTCCAATCCCAAATCCCATAAAAAGATTGCTGCGCTGTTGCGTATGTAGCCTCGTTGTCCAGAGTTTGTGGCAATTTTTTTCCAGTGCCAAATGAAATCACTCTTCTGGCCGGCCCGCTCGATTGTTCGACCGTGTTGATCATCAGGCGGGTAGTAATCGGTTGTCCGGCAGGGGTGGAGAATATAGGGGAAGCACCCGAGCTCCAATTCGCCGGATTACTATCTGTAAGGTCGAAGCGCCATATATTACCTTTGAGGTCACCCGCATACACATAGTCTGTAACGCGGTCGCCATCAAGATCGTCGGCGACAACGAAGTCGATGCCATTTTTGTCGTCCGTACTGGCGTTTCCAGTATTTAAAAAACGAAAACTTTTCACACCAGTGCTGCTCACTTTCATGATGAAAATCCCTGCAGTGCCATTCAAGCTGTTGCGTCCGTTGCCAAAGATGACTCCCCAACTGCCATCATGCAGCCGGCGGATCAAGGGCGTGCCGTATACGCTACCAAAATTATCTTTACAGTTATTGTTATTAATGCAAGTAAGATTATTCGAACCCCACTCTCCTAAAATTGTCGTAGACGCATTAGCCTCACTGAAGTTGGAAGGGTTCGTAACGTCGATGGCATAGAGCACACCTTTGCTGGTACTGGTGTTGTCGCCAATGGCGCCACCAGCGTTACCGCCGGCGCCCAAGCCCCCGACCAGCCAGGTGTGCCAGGCGCCGCTGTAGTACAGGTCACCGGTACCTGGTGTCGCGTCTACATAGCTATTGTGCGCATATTGTGGCGCGGAAAAATCCAGACCGGTAGACGCCGTGTGAATACTCGCAACGCTCGCGGCGGGAAGATAGCTAATCATCTCCTTGCCATCGTTGAGTGTGCCGTCGAAAACCCCTGTCGAGCTGTACTTGCCGCTTCGAAAGCCATGCAGCATGCCATCATTGGCGCCCACATAGACCATATTTAAGCGCGCGGCATTATTAGTGGTAAATGTTTTATAGGCAGTTCCCAGTTCAGGAATAGCCGTCTTACTAAGCAGATCTAAACCGGTGACGGCGTAGCTTGAACGTGGTGGACCGACAGGGGTAGGACTGGAATTGATAATGTCACCGAGAACCCCGTCGCGCCTGCGAAAAAAGCCATTAGGATTATTGATCTCATTGGTGCGTCCCCCGCGAAGAAAGTCAACACGTTTTTTACCTATGTCTTCGTTACCGTCATTGAGACTATTTTTTTGTGTTGTCGTAAGGCTATCGTAGAGAAATGGAATGCCGCTTGTACCGTTCCAGGTCAGTATGGTTCTGAGGGATGGGCTCTGCGCTGTAGCTGCCACTCCGGTCGAGACGCAGGTGCCTCCGGTTAACACGCAACTGGCATCCCAATTGGCAGTTGGATTGACTGATATGACTGCTGTATTATCTTCCAAAATATTCGATGCGGTAAGCTGACCCCACGAATTGAGGGGATGATAATAGGCAAGATAGACCTGAGAACCTGACCGTGCCCGTCCTGATTGCTGTACATTGGTTCCGGCTGAGCCGGCCGACGTATTGATTGGACCGGCCTTGAAACAGAGTATCTCGTGAACATTGCTGCCACCTCCGGTTCCTGAAGTAAAGCCAAAGAGCAGACTTGCCGGTAAGGCGCCATTGCCCGCAGTGATCGATTGTTTTGATATAACAGAAGTTGCTACACCACTATTAACATTATATGAAAGGCTTAACTTACTATCTTGTGTAATAGTTAAATTATAGGTAAAAATGTTCGCTTTACTCCGGAGGGGAGTGGCTTGCTTTTGTTGATTATAAATCTGCGGTACAGTTACGGGTGAGCCAATCAGATTGTAATTATTAACGACCGTTTGAGTCGATCCATTATTTTTACCATTGCTCCAGTTTTGCAAAAAACCAGTCTTGCAAGTATTTTGTACTGCTTTGACACGGTCACCTGTGGCTAATGATGCAGGATAATTAGTTGGGTATAGTTTGTTGAGTGCGGCCCAGTTAGTGTCACCTGCGCCGCGTACTGCGAGGGTGCCTGGATGCACTTTGCCGTCGCCTGTAGAGCCGTTATCCCCGCTATTGGAAAAGTTTCCATATTCATCAATTCCTATTGCAAGATAGCCGCCACTGACACCATCTGGTGCGTCTTTTCCATTTGCGCAGGAATAGCCGAGGCTGCCGCCAAACGCTCCCGGCGCCGGATTTTGTCCGGCAATCTGCTTTGTGGCATCCAATAAAAAAAAGGCAATACCATCGGCCCCAGAGTTCGCCACTCCATTGTTATATCCATTCCCGCCGTAAGTAACGGTGGAATAAGTCACCTGGAGGCCGTCGGTAATGACGAAAGGAGTCTTCGAAATCACTGATCCTGTATTGTTATTACCATTACTCCCACCATCGCGCGCGCCATTAGTTAAGCGCAACGCTCCCTGGCCAACGGGATCGGGTAATGTTCCGCTCACGCCTCCAACCTGATCCTTCTTATCGTAGTAGAAAAGGCCGCTGCAGGCAGGAATTGCGCTAGGGGTACCGTTCCCTGCCGTGAGACAGGCTCCCCCTGTTGCGACCCAAAAATCAGCAGACTTTACTCCGGTCAGGGTATCTGAAACGACAGCAGCCATCACCGGCAGCGGCAGCATCGCGATCAACGGTAGCGCCCAAAGTGAACTGAGATCGTTTTTTTTCAGAGAAAGTTTTTTCATTATGCGGATCTCTTGGTGGGTGACGTTTCTGATTGAACTACGTGAATTACTCATTTTCTACTTCTGTACTCTTGCCAGAAACTTTTGGCCTGATCGCGATAATGCTCTGCACAACGGTAACGCTGTTTTGACTTCCGCCGTAACCTGAGGCGGTAACAGAATAAAGTGTGTCTTTTCCGTCAGCTGATTTTCCTATGTAAGAGACATACATTTGCGGAGCAGCTGCATAGTTGATGTCGAGGTTGGCATTACCGTCGGTGACAGTGCCACCTCCACTCCCGACTTTCAAAGATACGGGGGTGTAGACGAGATGACCAATCCAGTTGGCAGGGTTAGCAGGGTTCGATAGTGTCGATTGACAGATGCGCATTGCATCACCGTGATTAACATTGGCAGTTGCCGTGCAGGCGTCACCATTTTGTCCTTCTGATTTTGTGCGGGAAATCTGTGACACCGATCCTGATAGCCACGATTCGGAAAACTGCAGCCCGCTTTGTGCAGCTTGAAAAGCCCGTTCTTTTTCTCTTATGTTTCCAGCGATTTTTTGTTGCAAGCCATAACCACGGAACATGCTTACCGCGAGCAAAGTGAGCATGACCAAAATGAGCAGCGTCGTTAGCAGCGCCATACCATTTTGTCTGACAAACAGGGCTGGACAGGCAGCCTGTATTCTTTTTGCGGGTGATATGAAGTTATATAAAGACATTTTAGAAGCTTTTGGAAAACGATTTACTCATCAAATTAATGTTATGAGTGATGGAGGGCAGACTAATCGTTGAGCTAGTTGTTGAATTTATCTGATCAATGAAAATAATTGTTATTTTTGTGGCAATAACTTTTGACCAAAGATCTGCGGACATATCCGTTGCTGACAAGTAGGTGTCGATGCTGCCAATACCTGTGCTGTCTACTCCATAGAGTATCTTCATGGTTGACACCTTGTCGGCGAGTGCAACGGCCGCTTCAGGGATTGCGCCATTGGTGCTGACTGCACAGACCAGTTGATTTGATGCGTTAATGGAAAAACTATTGCTCCATGTCACTTTCGCGCCGGAATCATTAGTATCTCCCAGGCAATTCATGATGCCATCACCGCTGCCAGCCTGAACACGGATATTGATCGTATCGCTTGCACCACCTGCACCGCTTGTTCCGCTGAGGATCTGCTCTGCAACAAATTTAGTGCCATCAGGATTAGCGTTCAAAGTGGCGGGAAAAGCATCTACAGCTCGGGTAGTGAGGAGCTCCGTAAAATAACCGGTGGTCCGGATCGTGTTGTCGAGCATAGCAAAGGTAAACAATTGCGTTTCCTGAATGCGCGACAGCTTGTCCTGAGTTTTGAAGCTTCCATTCATGCTAAAAACCAAGGCAGCCATACCGGCAGAAAGAAATAAGGTGATCGAGATTGCAATCATGATCTCGACAAGTGTGAATCCTGCCGCTAAAGAATGCCGGATAACCGGCTTCTTGCTGATTTTTTTCGTAAGATAATGGCGCATTCAGGGCTCAATAAAAATACTAAATGATTGTTTCTGGCTTGGCGTACCAGCCTGGGTACCCTTACTAATTGCAATGGTATTTTCTAGCCAAGTCACATATAACTGGCAACTGACTGGAGTCTCCAGCGCGATCGCGGTGCAATTGATTTTCGCCGAGTAAGTTGGAAATTGTTGATTCATGTCTGTAACCCATGCCTTCACGTTATACGCGGCCATTTTTTCGGGAGTGCATTTTTCGGCGCAGCTGGCCACGACTGCGTCAAGAACGCCTGTTGCATCAGTGATTGCGGTACCAGTAGCGGTGAACGATAATGGCGTGATAAGTTGCGCCCAGTAGGCGCGGTTCGCGTGCATCGACGAAGCTAAGCTGCCTACTTGAGACGCAATTAAACTGCGTTTGCCAGAATTTTGCGAACTGGAAATCGCCAATGCCTGCATTTTTGCAAGACCGAATAGTCCTACCGCTCCAATGAAAATGGCAATGAGTACTTCAATCAGGGTGAATCCACGAGCTGGTACACAAAAATAAGGAAGGCGTTTCATAGACACTCTCCGGAACCCGAATTCTGTA
>CANIFC010000170.1 GCA_947466695.1 Oxalobacteraceae bacterium
AAACGGTCAGTATTTTTAAAATTCACGGCGGGATGGCTGCTACAGAGTCGAAATCAGTGTCCAAAGCAAAACCTGCACCGCTAAGGCATCGTACCAGTGCGCCAAAGCGTGCTGCAGCGAGTCGTGTAACGGCAGTAAAAACGCCTAAAGCGGAGACAAAAAAAACTCCACACGCAGTCGATGACTGGGAAGAGTTTTAGAACGGCGGCTATGGGCTTGCTAATTTTTAACGGTCGGGTTTCAGGTGCTGAAACTGACGGTTTGCTACAGAATCAGCAAGCAGTTTTTTTATAGTTGAGACTTAAAGTAATGATATGACTTGACCAAGGCATCGCGCACTTTTTCGGTCTCTGCCACCATGGTTTTCCAGGCGTCTTCGCTGGATAGCTTGAGTTCGGTGAGCTTATCCAGCGCTACCTGATATTGTTGCCGCATCTTCACGATCTCGACGTCATATTTCTCCCGTGTCTCTAAGCTTGCCAACTTGGCCTTCAGCTCAAGTTCCTTGATCGTGATATTCAACTCATCGAGCTGAAGTTTCATTTTTGCAATATAGGCATCTCTGCTTTTCATGGTGATTTCTCCCTGTATTTGAACAATAGTGCTGATTTGCGAAAATTCGTGCTATTCCAGTTTATCTGGCCATGACGCCGCGTATTTTTGCTAAATCAGTGTGCCGCAATAACGTCGTTTGCCAGCCTTAATACAGTTACCGTTTAAAACGGTTTTCGGCCGCTAATGAGCCGTATCAGTATCATGATGACAGCGACGACGAGCAAGATATGGATGAAGCCGCCAATGGTGTAAGAGGTAACTAAGCCTAGTAGCCATAAAATGATGAGTACGAACGCGATGGTAGATAACATAATGATTTCCTTTAAAAGCTCCGGATGGGCTCGGCAAATCTGGTGAAGTGGATTGCCTGACTCGCATCCAGGCAAGGTATATTTTTTTCAGCTAGATGAAACGTGTGCGACTGGCATGACTACACTCTTTGGTTGTTTCGTTATTATTGACCGTTTTTTTTACTTGTAGCCAGATTATCGAAAAATTAACCAACCGTATGTGCGCTGTCGCACAAAATAGTTAAAAAAATAAACTGCAGGCAACAGGATTGTCTGAATCCTGTATCTGAAGTAATCCGGTATATCTGAGCGACGCTATACCTGTACACATCAGGCTATATACTCAGTCCTGTGTTCGATACCGAACGGAAATACCAATGGCATGTCGGTAAGATCAGTGTGGAAGTAGAAGTTCGCCACAATCAAAAAGTAAATTTGAAATAACAACTATGTTTTGCAATAAACTTAATTGTCGAACAAACACCCGTTAAAGTACAAATAAACTAAGGCGGGGCAGAGGCCGTGCAGGCCAAATCTGTGGCACTATATCGATAATAATATAACAATGTAGTTTATTGACTAACAGCGCGTCAGAAGTTCGTACTACTGCTAAAAAAATTTCGACAGGGAAGTTCATTGCCTCGTTGTGTAGTAATCAGGAGCAATTGCCCGTCTCTGTCGGGAGTTGTAATCGTCGTTATTTTATCCACCTTTTAGGAAACACCATGAAAATCGCACAACGTATCGCCACCCTTTTATTCGCCGCTTCCTTAATCGCTGTCGCCGGTTGCGCCTCTACCAGCACTCAAGAGGGTACCGGTGAGTATATTGATGATTCTGTCATCACCACGAAAGTCAAAGCGCAAATTCTTAACGAACCTACTCTCAAGTCGCTGGAAATTAATGTTGAGACCTTCAAAGGCGCGGTTCAGTTAAGTGGTTTCGTCTCTTCCACTGCCAATGTCGATAAGGCAATTGCTATTGCACGTTCGGTAAAAGGTGTCGTGTCAGTTAAAAATGACATGCGCCTGAAGTAAGTTGTTAACGAACGCTGACACGCGTCAGGCGTCGGCTAAATGAAAACCCGGGTAGCGGCGACGCTATCCGGGTTTTTTATTCTCCACTGTCTTCCCAGTCTATCCATGGGATCTGATGTTTTTTTATGTAGATGTTGACGGCCGCTCCGATGGTGGGGAAAAAATGTTCTTCTCCAAGCCGGTCAAAAAGACCAAATCGTTTAAGTTTGTCTTTAACCGGATCTTTCATTTCGGCAAAGTAAAGGTGAATTCCCGCTACCTGTAATGTTTCGTCCAGTTCAGCCAGCATATCGGCTGCAGTGACGTCGACACTGGTGACCGGTTCAGCACCAACGACCAGCCAGCGTACCGGTAATGGAGATGCGGCAACGGCGTCAAGAGCCCGGGTTTGAAAAAAATCTGCATTGGCAAAGAACAAGGGGGCATCCCAGCGGAACAAGACCAGTCCCGGTATGATGCGCGCATCCGGGTAACGCGCAATATCATGGTAGCCCTTGAGGCCGTCAACGCGCCCTAATACGGCGCTATGAGGACGCCAGCCATCCCATAAAAATTCGATAACAGCGATCATAATCGCCAGACCAATTCCTGGAATGACGCCGAATACAGTGACCCCCAGCAAGCAGCTGATCGAGAGCCAGAACTCCCATTGCTGGATCTGGTAAATACGACGTAATTCCTCGACTTCAATGAGCGCGATGGCAGATGCAATGACAACCGCGGCCAAGGCACTCGAGGGTAAATTTTTAAGTAAATCAGGTGCGATCATCAAAAGTACTGCAACGATGAGCGCCCCGATGACTCCCGCCAGTTGTGTCTTGCCGCCGGCAGCCTCTGCGACCGGTGTCCGTGAAGAACTGGCACTGACCGGGAATCCCTGAAAAAATCCGGTAAGCAAGTTTGCCATCCCTAAACCCAGCATTTCCTGGTTCGGATTCACGAAACTTCCCTTACGCATGGCATAAGTGCGCGAGAGTACGCTAGTGTCTGCGAACGAGATGAGTGCGACGGCCAAGCCGCCGAAGAGCACGGTAGTCATATCACTTGCGTAGATTTTTGGAATGGAGAAAGCTGGCAGTCCTTGCGGCAAGGAACCCAAAACAGGCACACCTGCCTTTGTTGCCAGATCAAATACGATGACGATAATGGTCGCTCCAACCACTGCGACCAGGATTCCCGGGATTTTTTTGCTGCGTTTAAAAAAAAGTATCACCATGAGTGTCGTGCTGCCGATGACCAAGGAAGGCCAGTTTATCTGGCCAGCCTGGATCGCCTGAGTAAATGCGAGCATTTTTTGTCCGATGCCATCGGCGTTGATCGAGAACCCGAATAGTGCCGGTAACTGGCTGATCAGTACAGTGAGCGCAATGCCATTCATGTAGCCGTAGCGGATCGGTTTTGAGAGCAGTTCCGTAATGAAGCCCAGCCGGGCGAGTCCGGCGAGTATACAAAAGAGACCAGAGACGAGCGCCATCATGCCTGCCAACGCCATGGCGCGCTGCGGATCGCCGGCAGAAAGAGAGAGGACAACGGTAAGAATCAGTGGCGCAAGGGACGAGTCCGGCCCGAGTATCAATATTCTGCTCGGGCCGAACAATGCATACGTCAGGAGCGGGATGATGGTGGCGTAAAGCCCACAGATACTAGGAAGCCCGGACGCGACCGCGTAAGCAATGCCAACGGGAACCAGGACGGTTGTGAGTACCAGCCCGGCAAGAATATCTTGCTTGAGCCAGGCTCGTTGATAGGTCCGCAATACCAGCAAGCCGGGTAACCAGCGCAGCCATCCGGACCGGCCGGTTAGTGGCGATGGCCGTGCGATACGGCCAGGTTCCGGACTTGGTGAAGTGCTTGATTGATCGGTCATTGACGCTATTAAATATAAAAAATTAATCAACCACCAGAGACAAACCGGACTTGAAATCAAGTTGCTGTTGAATAATGCGCTCGCTAACTGGTTAAGTTATATAGTAAATTATGCATCAAAGAAGGTGCCAAATGCGTTTTAAAATATATTATTTATATAATTAAGGGCTCCTGACCATCCTGTTTACCCACCAGCCTGCCGGTATTTTCACAAGTTTAAGGTCGACGGCTAAAATATCCGGAGCTGGTAAATTTTCAATACCCTGTATTTTTTAACGCTATTTGAATTAAACGATTCGCTCAGGGCAGGCGTCCGGTTGTTCGCCACCATAAAAAATCCAGATTAATTTTTTAATGCCTGCCTCTCGTCTATGTCTCAGCCGTCCCGAATGCTTATCTCAGGCACCCATCCACGGTAGGGCTGCACTGCACCAACCGCCAACGGTCTTGCGATGACCGTGTGTGTCCTTATCTCCTTCAAACCCTTGCAGTATGTCGTAGCATTGTGTGTAGCCATGCTCGGTTGCCAGCTTGGCTCCGTGGCGTGAGCGAACGCCTGAACGGCACAGGTACAGGATAATGGTGTCCTTGTCCTCAACGGCGCTGGTTAACTGAGCCATAAAATCAGGATTTGGCTGGCCTTCCGGATAGAGGCTCCATTGCACCGCCTGATGTTGTGCCTCAGGGAGGATGACGCGACCTACCCAGTCACGTTCGGCGTTGGTACGTACATCAACCAGAATGACATGGCTATCATTTTGCAATAAGGTCCACGCTTGTTCTGGCGTGACGACCCCGGCGTAAGGTAAGCCTAGTTCTTTTCCTGCTTTTCGTGCGGTGTTAAGTATTGTGGCATTCATGCGATGTCCTTGGAAGTGGTGTGATCGAGGTGCGGTCAATCATGTTGTGAATAAGAAGATACACCTTGCCAAGCCGCCCGCGCAAGGTACTCATGTGCTTCCGGTCAGGCGGTCACTTCAGTTATTTTCTATCAAAAATAGCGCGACGAGGGGATTTCCTGCGGTACATCATCAGTGGGGCGTGAAGGGATTTTTCACGAACATTAAAATGCACTATTTAAAGGCATTTGTTAAATTATTTATTTTCACGCCTTAAAAAAGTGCGTTTTAATTTTTACGCATTATTTTAGTGCGTCAGAGAATGCCAACTTTTTTGCTATTTTCTCTGGTTATACCTAAAAATAGGATAAAAGCTATCATTTATCGTGATTGCAGCCTATACAGGTTTCGGCGTAAAGATGGCATGGATTCTGCTATCATCTTATTCTGAGTTCTGTTTGCAACTTGAATTGCCTTGCCCGAAAGCGTGCAGCAAGGTTGATTGCCCTTTAGCAGACGTCTCAGCAATTTTCGAATTTATTTTTAGATCTATTTGAGGAGTTTTACATGGCAATGACAGCCGCAGAAGTCTTGAAAATGGCGAAAGACAACGAAGTTAAATTCGTTGATTTTCGTTTTACTGATACCCGTGGTAAAGAGCAGCACGTAACAGTGCCAGTTTCTCATTTCGATATCGATAAATTCGAATCTGGTCATGCTTTTGACGGTTCGTCTATCGCTGGCTGGAAAGGGATCGAATCCTCTGACATGTTGCTGATCCCGGATCCAGCAACTGCCAATATTGATCCTTTCATGGAAGAGACTACCCTGTTCATGCAATGTGACGTGATCGAGCCAACCGATGGCAAAGGTTATGACCGCGATCCGAGATCTATTGCAAAGCGTGCAGAAGCCTACCTGAAATCCTCTGGCATCGGCGACACCGCTTATTTCGGTCCGGAACCAGAATTCTTCATTTTCGACAGCGTTCGCTGGAAAATTGATATGTCTGGCTGCTTCGTTAAAATCGGTTCAGAAGAAGCTGCATGGTCTACCGGTGAAAAGCTCGAAGGCGGCAATACCGGTCATCGTCCTACTACAAAGGGTGGTTATTTCCCGGTTCCTCCAGTCGACAGCTTTCAGGACATGCGTTCTGAAATGTGCCTGATCCTGGAATCTTTGGGTATCCCGGTTGAAGTGCATCACCACGAAGTCGCTGGCGCTGGTCAAAATGAAATCGGCACCCGTTTCTCGACACTGGTAGAGCGCGCTGACTGGACGCAAAATTTGAAATATGTTGTTTGGAACGTTGCCCACACATACGGTAAGACAGCCACTTTCATGCCTAAACCTATCGTTGGCGATAACGGTTCCGGTATGCACGTTCACCAGTCAATCTGGAAAGACGGTAAAAACCTGTTTGCCGGTGACGGCTATGCCGGTTTGTCCGATTTCGCCTTGTACTACATCGGCGGTATCATCAAGCATGCAAAAGCACTCAATGCGATTACCAATCCGGGTACCAACTCTTACAAGCGTCTGGTTCCAGGTTACGAAGCACCGGTGAAACTGGCTTATTCAGCTAAAAACCGCTCTGCTTCGATCCGTATTCCTTATGTCGCCAATCCAAAAGGCCGTCGCGTTGAAGCGCGTTTCCCGGATCCTCTGGCAAATCCGTATCTGTGTTTTTCAGCACTGATGATGGCTGGTCTCGATGGTGTGCAAAATAAGATTCATCCAGGTGAAGCTGCCTCGAAAGATCTTTATCATTTGCCACCCGAAGAAGATGCATTGATCCCGACCGTTTGCGCTTCGCTCGAAGAGGCTCTGGATGCACTCAACAACGATCGTGAGTTCCTGACACGTGGTGGTGTCTACAGCGATAGCATGATTGATGCTTACATCGAATTAAAAATGCAAGACGTTCAACGCATGCGCATGACAACGCATCCAGCTGAATTTGACA
>CANIFC010000171.1 GCA_947466695.1 Oxalobacteraceae bacterium
GGCAACCAGTTCGCAAGCCAGGCGTAAATCGGGCCGCACTTTACTCGATGGGGTGCATCTCTGTCAGGCGTACTGGCAGCATCTCGGTGCGCCACAGTTGTGTATCGTGTCAGAAAGCAGTCGAGACCATCATGAAGTTGTCGCCATCGTGGCACACTGCCTCAGTGCCGCGACCAACACGATTTGCCTGCCGGACCCCTTGTACCACGCCTTGAGTCAGGTCGAGCATGGCATCGGCCTGATGTTCATTGTGGATACTCCCACGCCAGAGTTTCCTGCGGTAATCGCGCAGTCTTCGGTCGTGCTTGATAATTTGCAGGATCCGGGTAATCTCGGTTCGATATTACGCAGTGCCGCCGCCGCCGGCATTCGCCATGTTTTTTGCAGTCCCGGAACCGCGTTTGCGTGGTCGCCTAAAGTCATGCGTGCTGGCATGGGTGCCCATTTTTTACTCAATATTTTTGAAGATGTCGATCTGCAGAGTGTACTGAAAAATACCTCGATACCCATTCTCGCTACCAGTTCTCACACTCGCCAGACTATTTATCAGGTCAACCTGAACCAGCCAGTGGTCTGGCTGTTTGGTCACGAAGGTCAGGGCGTTGCGCAAGATTTAATGGCAATGGCTAGCCATACCGTTACGATTCCGCAGCGGGCGGAAATTGAATCACTCAACGTTGCCGCCAGCGCGGCGATCTGTTTCTTTGAGCAAGTGCGGCAAAGCCAGTGAAAACCGATACTGTGTCTTTAATAAAAATTTAAAAATTTAAAAATAGATTAAACAATCGGGTCAGCCGTTCTTGTGCGGCCTGCTTGTTAACAAAGATCGGGGTACCTATATTTTTAATGGCGTTGCTGCGATCAGTATCTGCATTAGTACGTCTTTATATCTGATTTAATCTCTTGCAAAATGGTGGTGGCAATCTCTTCGATGGATTTTGCGGTGGAGGAAAGCCAGTGGATTCCCTCACGTTTCATCATCGCTTCTGCTTCATTGACCTCATAGCGGCAGTTTTCAAGTGAAGCGTATTTGCTCCCCGGCCGGCGTTCATTACGAATTTCGGACAAGCGCTCGGGCGTAATACTCAAGCCAAAAATTTTTCCTTTAAAAACCGGTAGCGCCGAGGGCAACTTACCCCGTTCAAAATCCTCTGGTATCAGGGGATAGTTGGCCGCCTTGATGCCGTACTGCATCGCCAGATATAAGGTGGTGGGCGTTTTTCCAGAACGTGAAACGCCGACCAGAATAACATCTGCAGCTGACAGGTTCTTATGTGACTGGCCGTCATCGTGTGCCAGGGAGAAATTGATTGCCTCGATGCGGTTCTTGTACTCTTCCGTGTCGGCAATATTATGGCTGCGACCAACTGAATGGGTCGATTTGATTCCCAGTTCCTGTTCCAGCGGCGCGACGAAAGTTTGTATTAAATCCATATGCAAGCCTTTGGATTTAAACACCACTTCCGACAGATTAGCTTGCACTAGCGTCGAAAATACAATTGGCCGGTTACCTTCCACGGCATAGGCATCATTAATCTTTCGAACCGCTTCGTACGCTTTTTCAAGGCTGTCGATGAAGGGCAGGCGGATTTGCTTGAATTTCAGGTCAAACTGCGTCAATAGGGAGTGGCCGAAGGTTTCAGCGGTAATGCCGGTACCGTCTGAAACAAAAAAAACGGTACGGTTTGCGGCAGGAAGGGCTTGTTGTTTGGCGTCAGGCATAGCAAATTTGTAGTGTTTAAAAGAAGTCGGATGAGGGTAATTATCTTTCTTCGTGAGAAAAAAGAGCGTAAATACTACTTCTTGTTAGCGGGATTTTCCGATACACAAGGTAAAATGGGGTAAGTGTAGCAAATTCGTCCTCGTCAGCAAGAATAACAAAAAAATAGCTTTAGGCGAAGCAAGCGGAGTTGAAACAGCAAAGATTTCTTACCATCAAAAAAGGTTGTTATGTCCAACGTATTAAATACTGAGGCAACATATGTCGCTTTATTTGAACATTTACGCATGACGGATGTTGAATCCGTCGGCGGTAAAAATGCTTCATTAGGCGAAATGATTAGTCAATTAGCAACGGCTGGCGTGCGTGTCCCGGGTGGTTTTGCCACTACGGCGCAAGCATTCCGTGATTTTTTATCCCATAGCCAAGATGGTGGCGTTTCGCTTGCACAGCGTATTGCCGACCGTCTCGTCACCCTTGATGTTGAGGATGTACGTGAGCTGGCGAAAGCCGGTGCCGAAATCCGTCAATGGATTGTTGAGACGCCTTTTCAGCCACGTCTGCAAAAAGAAATTGAAGAGTTCTACAATCAATTAGTGGCTGATTCAACGGCTGAAATGTCGTTTGCAGTGCGTTCCTCGGCCACTGCCGAAGATCTGCCTGATGCTTCCTTTGCCGGTCAGCAGGAAACTTTCCTGAACGTAGTCGGTATCGATAACGTGCTTGAAGCCATGAAGCATGTATTTGCGTCCTTGTACAACGACCGGGCCATATCGTATCGCGTTCATAAGGGCTTTACCCATGCTGAAGTTGCCTTGTCAGCCGGCGTACAGCGTATGGTTCGCTCGGATCTTGGCGCCGCAGGTGTCATGTTTACGATCGATACCGAGTCCGGCTTCAAGGATGTGGTATTCATCACTTCCAGCTACGGTCTGGGTGAAACGGTTGTGCAGGGTGCGGTTAATCCGGATGAGTTTTATGTGCATAAACCGATGCTCGAGTTAGGCAAGTTGCCAGTGATTCGTCGTAATATCGGCTCTAAACTGATCAAGATGGAATTTACCGGCGAAGCCAAGGCCGGCCGTTCGGTCAAGACCGTCGACGTGTCTGTTGAAATGCGCAATCGTTATTCACTCAACGATACCGAAGTCGTTGAGCTGGCAAAATACGCGGTGATTATCGAGAAGCACTATGGCCGTGCCATGGATATTGAGTGGGGTAAGGACGGCCGTGACGGCAAGCTTTACATCTTGCAAGCGCGTCCGGAAACCGTCAAGTCGCAACAAAAATCAACCGATGCGCAGCAACGTTTCAAACTCAAGGGCACGGGAGCTATCCTGGCGTCGGGTCGCGCGATCGGTCAAAAAATTGGTGCTGGCCGGGTTCGTATCATCAACGACCCTTCCGAGATGGAGCGCGTACAACCTGGCGACGTTCTGGTTGCCGACATGACCGACCCTAACTGGGAGCCAGTCATGAAACGTGCCGCTGCCATCGTCACCAATCGCGGTGGCCGCACTTGTCATGCCGCGATCATTGCACGTGAACTTGGCGTGCCTGCAGTCGTTGGTTGCGGCGATGCAACAGAAACGCTCAAGGACGGAATGCTGGTAACCGTTTCGTGCGCT
Source organism: Oxalobacteraceae bacterium (assembly GCA_947466695.1). GTDB lineage: Bacteria > Pseudomonadota > Gammaproteobacteria > Burkholderiales > Burkholderiaceae_D > Undibacterium. The sequence continues at coordinate 3,349 of CANIFC010000171.1, forward strand.
GAGGGTGATGAAGGTAAGATTTACGAAGGTCTGCTGGAGACCGAAATCACGGAAGAAATCCGCGGTGAACTGCCGGCATTGCCACTAAAAATCATGCTTAACGTCGGTAATCCGCAATTAGCCTTTGATTTTCAGTCGGTACCCAATGACGGCGTCGGCCTGGCTCGTCTCGAATTTATTATTAACAATAATATTGGTGTTCATCCAAAAGCGATTCTGGAATATCCAAATATTGACCCGGCATTGAAAAAAGCGGTTGAATCTGTGGCACGTGGCCATGCTTCACCAAAGGCATTTTATGTTGATAAACTGGCGGAAGGTGTTGCCACTATTGCAGCTGCCTTCTGGCCGAAAAAAGTGATCGTGCGTCTCTCTGACTTTAAATCCAATGAATACAAGAAACTCATTGGTGGTTCGCGCTACGAACCGGATGAAGAGAATCCAATGCTTGGTTTCCGTGGCGCTGCGCGTTATCTGGCAGCAGATTTTGCCGAATCTTTCGAGATGGAATGTCTGGCGATGAAACGTGTTCGCAACGACATGGGGTTGACCAACGTTGAGATCATGGTTCCTTTTGTCCGTACTTTGGGGCAAGCGCAAAAAGTCGTCGATTTACTGGGTCAGAACGGTCTCAAGCGTGGTGAAAATGGCTTACGCCTGATCATGATGTGCGAAGTACCTTCCAATGCCATTTTGGCGGAGCAATTCTTGCAACACTTTGATGGTTTCTCGATCGGATCGAATGACCTGACCCAGTTGACTCTCGGCCTGGACCGCGATTCCGGAATGCCTTTACTGGCGGCAGATTTTGACGAGCGTGATCCTGCAGTTCTTGCCTTGTTATCACAGGCGATTGCCGCTTGCCGCAAGTTAGGCAAGTACGTGGGAATTTGTGGCCAGGGTCCTTCAGATCATCCTGATTTTGCCGAATGGCTGATGAATGAAGGTATCGAGTCGATTTCCCTTAATCCGGATTCAGTCATTGATACCTGGAAAAAACTCGCTGAGATCAGTAAATAAGTAGTTAGCTGCACTAGGATAATGATCGATACGAATCCGGATCATTCATCGGAGCAATGCCAAACGCAATGCCAAACAGTATTGATCAGAAACTTGAAACGCGGGACATGAGGTACATGTTCCGCGTTTTTTTATAGTTAACGTGCAAGAAGTTGCACGATAATAGGTCAGGGCGGGCAAATAGATTGTCGTTCGACGCTGTACACATCTGTTTGTTTGTCAGCATCGCCTGCGAAGGATCTGATTTGTGACAAAATGTAGTTAGGTAAGGTTTATTTTATTGGACGCTTATTTTTTTATTTTGTTTTTTTGATAAATAGACTAAACTAATGAGTCAATAAATGTGATGAAAATCTATCGAGAATAGCATCATCGCTTTTTAAAGACCCTCGGACAATTGAATTGTGACGAGGGTTTTTTTATGCTTATATTACCGATGAATTATATGTATCATTAGTGCATGATGAAAATATAATAATTAACAGGAGTGCCTGCTATGATAAATGGATGGATGAGTTGGCTAGCGATGGCCGGTCTGGTCGTTATTCTTGAGTTATTTTCAGGGACCTTTTACCTGCTCATGATCGCGATTGGTCTGCTCGCTGGCGCTTTGGCAGCGGCATTTGGTGTCACGATGGACCTGCAGATGATCTTTGCTGCGATCGTTGGCTCAGTTGCGACGTTGCTATTACATAAAAGTAAGTATGGCTGGCGTAGAAACCCGGACGTTAATCGCAATCCCGATGTCAATATGGACATCGGCCAGACTATTTTGGTAAAGCATTGGCAAGATCAAGGAAATGGCATTTCTACTGCCCGTGCCATGTATCGGGGGGCCATGTGGGACGTCGAATTACAGCATTCGGCGGCCATCCCCGGCACTTATGTCATTGACGAAATTCAAGGTAGTCGTCTGCTGGTAAGGCCTTCGTAAGTTAATTTATCGTAAGAAAACATAAGGATACATGATGGAAAATTTTGGTAGTTTTGCGCTCATTTTGTTCATTTTAGCCATCGTCTTCGTTTTCAAGACCGTCAATGTTGTGCCGCAACAGCATGCATGGGTCGTTGAGCGTCTTGGTAAATATCACTCGACCTTGGGGCCCGGTCTCAATATCGTGATTCCCTTTATAGACCGGGTCGCCTATAAGCACATTTTAAAAGAAATTCCGCTTGATGTACCTCCGCAAGTCTGTATCACAAAAGATAATACTCAGTTACAAGTTGACGGTATCTTGTATTTTCAAATTACTGACGCAATGCGTGCATCGTATGGTTCGTCAAATTACATTGCTGCCATCACTCAGTTGGCGCAAACAACCTTACGTTCTGTTATCGGCAAGATGGAACTCGACAAAACTTTTGAGGAACGTGACCATATCAATACCTCGATTGTGAATGCGATCGACGAGTCGGCCGCGAACTGGGGCGTCAAGGTCTTGCGTTACGAAATCAAGGATCTGACTCCGCCAAAAGAAATTTTGCATGCGATGCAGGCGCAGATCACTGCTGAACGTGAAAAACGTGCTCTGATTGCCGCTTCAGAAGGGCGTAAGCAAGAGCAAATCAATATTGCTACCGGTGAACGTGAGGCTCAGATTGCCAAGTCTGAAGGTGAAATGCAGGCATCCATCAACCGGGCACAAGGACAGGCTGCGGCGATTTTAGCCATTGCGGAAGCCAGTGCCGAAGCCTTGCGTAAAACCGCCAGCGCAATTCGCGAACCAGGTGGTGCCGATGCGGTCAATTTGAAGGTGGCAGAACAGTACGTCGCTGCATTTAGTAATCTTGCAAAAACAAATAACTCGATTATCGTTCCGGCAAACCTGAGCGATATCAGCGGCCTGATTGCCGGAGCCATGCAAGTGGTTAAGTCTCAAGGTGGGGTGGCAGCACAATTAAAGTAATGAATCTGTAGTCCGTTTTTTATGGCACTTTCCAGTCGTGATAGCTTGCAAGCGTGATCAGCGGACTATTTTTTTCAGCAAGGATATTTGTCAATGGCAAATATCCTTGCTTTTTTTAATGGGCGGATCATAAAAAAGTTGCCTGAGCTGTTTTAAGCCTCATTTCAAGCCAACTGAGCCTTAGTAAAGCGTATTTTACTTTTGGGATAAAAAACTCCACGGTTTTTGAATCGTGGAGTTTTTTAATGTGTTTTTTGATTCGAAGTGGGGATAGGGTA
>CANIFC010000172.1 GCA_947466695.1 Oxalobacteraceae bacterium
CCGTGCGAAGAGCGAAGGCAAGATACTTGGGCGTCCGTCGAAGACCACGCTTGAGCAGCGCGCCGAAATTATTCGGCAGTATGGTGAGGGAGAAAGCGTCAGCGCACTTGCAAGACTCTACTTCGTGTCCCGCGCCAGCATCCTTGGCATTGTGAATCGGGTAGCATAATTAGCTGTGCTAATTATGCTTTAAAAAACACTACAATATAATACTACGATAGTATTTTAATACTATACAACCTAACCGATTGGTGCCAGTAAATGAATAATATAAAAAGCAGAATTGCTAAAGAGATTTGTCATCCTAACTTAGGGGAAAATCCAGAAAAAAAATGGCTGGCAGAAGAAACAGGCGAGTTGGGATTGAAGTTTTCGGGCCTCGACGATATGCCTGTCTTGGCAGTTTTTCCATTGGCGCACTTGTCGGCAAACGGTCCGTCAGATGAGCGAGGGTTAGCTCGCGCAACTTTATTAAATCAAGAGCAACTTGAAGAGTTCTTAGAAAGACTTTGCGAGTTGAAACTCGTACAGTCTTGCGTCGATGGCTATGAAGCGACCGAAAAAGGAAAGAATGCTTTCAGCTCAATTGGGAGAAATTTTATAACAAGAAAGCTATTTGAAATGCAATCTCGCGTCGAACACCTTGACCGACTGTATGAACAAATGTTAACCAACATTAATGAGGGGGGATTTTACTAGTTTTCTAGCTAGAAAAGTCACTACACCGGAATTTGCGACAAAGTCCGCAGTAACGCCCCACGGCTAACGTAAGAATTTGCGACAAAAACTAGCTTTAATAGGTACTTTTTGCGACAAAACTAGAATCAGGTATGACCAAACTATCAAAAAAACGACAACTGAAGATATCTGTTTCTCTATCCAGGGTTGAGTGCAGCCCAAAGTCCTGAACTGACTTGGCTGGGCTACAAGTCCAGAACCATAGCCATCAAATCGAAGTACGAAAATATCGTAATACGATTTTACCGATTATATAGACATATCGTATTATAGTAATACTTTTTGATGTCTCCTGGGACATCAAAAAATAAAGCATTTACACGTGAATTCAGTTGGTTAGTGGTTAAACTGTGCAGCAGTATGAAGTAACTAACCCAATCCCTGAAGGAGAAATCATGAAGTCCAAGACCATCGTTGCCATCCACATCCAGACTGTTCTCGACACCGGCGTTAAACAAGCCGATGTTGCTGAGGCCATGGGATTCGAGAGAGCGAACTATCTGTCTATGCTTAAAACCCCGACCAGCAAAAAGAGTCTGCTGTCGCCCAACCGCATTCGCGCATTTGCTGAAGTGTGCAAGTTGTCCCCAAGGGAGGTCATCGTTCTGGCGTTGGCCAGGCTGGATGATGCTGGCGATAAACACGTGGAGATGAGCAAAGAGACCTTCAAGTATTTGATGTTAAATTTCGTGGCGGTAGTCGATGACTACCGCGCTGCGCGATGAAGACTGAGAATTCCAGCCCAGCCCTTTTGCGCGAGCTGTGGACCAAGTACCGGGCCAAATACCAAGAGAGTATCCCCAACCGGTCTCCTATTAGTAAGCGGGAATGGTGCCATCTGATGGAGTACCCGGATAACAACCGTCTGTCCAAATGGATGGCGCTTGATGCACCGAACAGTCGGCGGATTCCGGTCGAGCACATTCCCTCGTTGGCTATTGGTATGCGGCTGACGGAACGTGAGCAGGACCGGTTGATGGCGGCCAGGCTCCGAGAGATGGGACTTATGAACCCGAGCATGAAGACGGCCGTCTCTTGGGCTGTGGATGCGGGCAAGCGGGCTGCCACCAGGCAGTACACAGAGAAATACGCGCTCTCTGATGATGAGGCATTTGTCTTGGCCTGCTATCGAGTGGCCAAGGACTCCTGGCCACTGGGTATCGAACAATCGGAGCATGTGACCGTCTCCCTTGTTGCTCACTTCCAAGTGCAATTGGAGCGGTCTGCCGAGCCGCTGCAGAAGGACCTGGAGCCTTACTCAGAGGAGGAGGCAGCGGACGTTGCTGCCCTGAAAGAGAAGATTCAAAATTTGCAGAAGGCGCTGGCTCAGAAACCCAAGGCTAGGAGTGCGTGGCGTGCAGCAATTAAGAGGGGGTCTGAGGTTTAGTGAAATGGTCGTGAGCGGACCCCATCTAATATGCATTAAATATTATAGACATATCATATTGCTATATTTTCACAATATTTTATTTTGTCAAAATAGCTGGCGTTCATGACTGGACTTGACCACCACGGTCACGTAGACCACTCATCTGAAAGCACTTCAGCTTGCTTCAAAACCATATCAATAGCAGCAGCAGCTTTATCAGGTGGGTATTTGTAGTGGCTTAGGATATGCCTTACTTTAATACGCATGGCAGCACGTACGGAGTCACGTTTTGACCAGTCCACAGCGGCACTAGCTCGCAGTTTCCTTGTAAGTTCTTGAGCTATGGCTTTGAGGACTGGGTCCCCCAGCTCACGGACAGACGCTTCATTTGTTGACAGGGCATCGTAAAAGGCTAACTCGTCAGAGGTCAAACCCAGTTCGTCACCTTTTTGCGCTGCCTTGTTGAATTCCTTGGCCATTGCAATCATCTCTTCAATGACCTGCGCTGTTTCTATGGAGCGCGCACGATACCTATTCAAGGCAGCTTCAAGCAGTTCGGAAAACTTGTTTTTTGTGACTACGTTCGTACGGAACTTGGCCTTGATTTCATTCTTGAGCAAACGCTCGAGGAGCTCCACCGCCAAGTTGCGGTACTCCATCTTGCGCACGTCTTCCAAAAACTCGTCAGACAGAATGCTCAGGTCTGGTTTTTTCAGGCCCGCCACTTCAAAGATATCGAGAACCTCGCCAGAAACGAGGGCGCCCGAAATGATTTGACGCATAGCGTGTTCTTTCGCCTCGTCAGTCAGGGTCTGCCTTGGGTCTGACTTGGTCAGTACCGCTTTAATGGCCTGGAAGAACGCCAACTCTTCTCGATACGGGCCTGCCTCTTCCAGCGTGCAGCACAGCGAAAAGGCCTTGCTGGCCGCCAGTAAATGGTCCGCGAATACGCGACGTCCGTCTTTCTCTTTATCTGTGTGAGACTGCTTTAGGATATGGTTAACCGCCTTTGGCAACGTCGACAGCGCCTTGGTTATGAATTCAGAGTAGTCGCAGCCGTGAAGCAGCCCACGTATTATGCTCATCTCGTCGATGAATATCGAAAGGGCCTCGGAGGTGTCAATAGTGGGCCGACCCTTGCCCTTGCTCGTGGTGTATTCCTTCAGGGCGGCCTTGAGCTCATTGGCAATCCCAATGTAATCCACGACCAAACCTCCAGGCTTGTCCTTGAATACCCGGTTTGCGCGGGCAATGGCCTGCATCAGGTTGTGCCCCACCATTGGCTTGTCTACGTACAAGGTGTTGATGACCGGCGCGTCAAATCCTGTCAACCACATGTCCCGTACGATGACGATTTTCAGAGGGTCGTTTTCGTCTTTGAATCGTTTCTCTAATTGCTTGCGGACCTCTTTTGAATGTGCATGCGCCCATATGTGTGGTTTGTCGCTCGAGGTGCCGGTCATCACAATCTTGATAGCGCCTTTTCCAGCGTCGTCGGAATGCCAATCAGGCCGCAGCGCAATGATTTCGTTGTACAGGTTGACGCAGGCCTCACGACTCATAGCCACAACCAGTGCTTTACCAAAAAGAACAGTCTGCCGCGCTTCGAAGTGTGCAACTAGGTCACTTGCGACACGGGCCAAGCGTGGCTGGGACGCGACCACTTTTTCAAGCGCTGCCCACTTTTTGTATCTGGCGGACGTTGTGTCTTGTTCTTCGTCCTCATCAAGCTCTTCGACCAGCTCATCAATGTGCGACGACTCTCCGGCTTTCAGGTCAAGTTTGACCAGGCGCCCTTCGTAATACACGGGCACCGTGGCGCCGTCGGCGACAGCTTGCTCAATGTCATAGATGTGCACGTATTCACCGAATACCGCCTGGGTGTCACGGTCGGTAGAAGACACGGGGGTACCGGTGAACGCAAGGAATGTGGCGTTATGCAGAGCATCGCGCAAATGTTTGGCGTAGCCGTATTTTAGGGTACCGTCATCCCGAAACTTGGCATTAAAGCCGTATTGGGTCCGGTGTGCCTCATCGCAGATGACTACAACGTTAGCTCGAGAGGTCAACGTAGGGAACTTTGTCTCACCTGGCTCGAGGCCAAATTTCTGGATAGTAGTAAAGATGATGCCCCCGGACTGGCGACCATTCAGTAATTTACGCAATTCCTCCCGGCTGTCGGCCTGCACGGGCATTTCGCGCAGCAGTTCAGCGTTCTTGCAAAACGTCTCAAATAGCTGGCCATCTAGGTCATTTCGGTCTGTGACGATGACCAGTGTCGGGTTACTCAATTCCGGCTGCATCAACATGACAGAAGATGCGCATACCATTTCGATGGATTTGCCAGCGCCCTGTGTGTGCCAGACAACGCCGCCCCTGCGACTGCCGCCCGGTGCTGCGGCTTTGATAACGCTCTTGGCTACGGCCAGCACTGCATGGAACTGGTGGTAACCGGCGATTTTCTTCACCAGAACTGCTTCTTCTTCAAATAGGATAAAATTGCGCAGGTACTGGAGAAACAGGTTTTTGTCGAACATCCCTCGAATGAGGGTTTCCAATTCTTGGTGGTGTCCCAACGGGTCTAAGCCGACGCCGTCGATAGTACGCCATGCCAAGTAGCGTTCTTTGTTAGCTGTTAACGAACCAAAACGGGCATGCGAAAAGTCGGAGATGACACAAAAGGCGTTGTGGTTGAACAGCACCTTGATGTCTGTTTTATAGTTCTGGATTTGGTCGTATGCTTTCCAGACATCGGCATTTTCGTCGACTGGATTTTTTAACTCGAAGACCACTAGTGGTAGGCCGTTCAGGAAAACCACCACGTCCGGCCGGCATTTCTGTTTCGGCCCCTGCACGGTGTACTGATTGACTATGAGCCAGTCATTATTTTCTGGATTGTTGAAGTCCACGACTTGCACCAAAGTTGCGACTTGCTCGCCCTTGGATTCGTATTCAACTTTCACGCCATCAATGATGAGCCGGTAAAAGCCGCGGTTGGAGTGAATTAGGTCCGGGTTATCGAAGTCCGTCAGGACCGCTACGGCCTTGCTGATGGCTGCAGATGTGACCTTGGGATTGATACGCGATAGCGCTTGAGCGAGCCGTTCTTTGAGTACAACTTGCTTGTTGTCAGGGCGTTCTGCGTCGCTGTCGGTTGACGTGATATCGGGGCCGTAGGCATAAGCATAGCCTAGCTCTTCGAACCACTCTATCGCCGCAGCTTCCACAGCGCTCTCTGTTATTTTTGACATTTATGTAACTCGCTATTATTATATTTCATGCATGGAATATACATTGTATAGCGACAACACGACCTACAGCCATAATAGAAAAAGAGCGGTCACCCGCCCCCTTATCGTTACGCCTCTGCTTCCAACTCTAAGGTCATCGTGGCAACTGAGATTTCCGCGTCTTCAATGCGAAGTTTGCCTGAAATAAGACGAGGGAGCAGATGGTCTCGTAATGCGACTAAGCAGGAGATAAGCTGTGTATTGTTTGCATGCACTTCAAATAGCGGGCTCGTTAATTTGTGGAACGAGTGCATAATTTCCAAAGTCGGTATAACTAGAGCTTGTTCGTGAACGATATCTGGTCGAACTGCGGGATAAGCTGCTCCTTCAGCCAGGTGAGTCAGACGTTCTATGTTTTCTTTGAGAGTCATGGAGCAATAGACAAACTCTGTCGAGTTCACATCATTGGGTCGCAGAACAGCAAAACCAGTGCTTCCAGTCAAGCCAGCGTCGTCCCTCCCTATAAAGCCATAGGAGAGGTTGCTCGGCCGTACGGTTCCGTATAAAGAGTCACCTTTGCGCAGAATTCTTCGGGCTCGAGAAGGTGCCTCATCAAAGACGTACTGAGTCATCTCTGAAAATACATTTTCCTTCAACCCGGTAAGGTCAATGTATTTAACAAAATTCGGATGCTTTTTTGTTGACCAAGACTCAGGGTTGAGGCTGCAAATATCGCTCAAACTTCCTGCAGTCCAACCTTTTGGAATCTGCCCCCTAATGCTCTCCTCGAAATCACTGGGAAACAACTGCGCCAGCTCTGCCGACATCGCCTCTGGCTCTTTACTATTAACTTTTGCATGAACAGGGTCAAAGTTGACAAACCAAGAACGGAACAGCGTTTTGGCGATTGATTCCAATGCGGTGTTTTTGTGACGCAGAGTCTCAATTAAATTGTCTATGCTTTGGAGCAAGTCAGCAATCTTTGTCTGCGTTTCAAGGTCTGGCTTAAAAATTTCGTAAAGCAACATGGCACCTTTATCGCCACGGGGCATTTTGGCCCCCTTGCAGGTCGCCATCGTGTACTCAATGAAGGTAGGGTCGACCAAGCAGTAGTAGAGGAATGCGGGATGAAATTGTTCAGCATCCTTGGTTCTGAACACCAAAAC
>CANIFC010000173.1 GCA_947466695.1 Oxalobacteraceae bacterium
ATTCTTGCAGCGCATGGGGCAACAGCATTTGCTGTTGCGGTTCGTAGGGGAGGTAGCTTGTCGTCATTTACTTATAACGTTTACTCGAATCAATCCGTTTACAAGATTTAAACAAATTAAATTAATTTTCTGCCGCGCAGACTCCTAGTCGTTAATTATCTGGCTGTGATTGTTTTCTGACTGATGAGGGTAAATGAAATAAGCAAGTGAGCAAGTGAGCAAGTGAGCAAGTGAGTGTGTAACATGCCGGGATAATAATACGGTGCGCTACACACTTTTTACCGGGCGCTGCGCTATCGGAGTTTGCGAAGGCTTCAGTAATGATTATTGTGATTGCATCAAAAGATTCAATATTCAAGATCCGGAGATACCTGCCGATACTCTTCTCACACCTACTTGAGCCGAGCCAACATGAATTCACTTTCTTCCTTGGGCAGTCATTATTTTTTACCGCAAAAAATGACAGATGTGCTAAATGCAGCAAGTGCGATACCTCCTCTTTCGCCTCAAAAAAATCTGCCGGGACTTTCTGCCGTCAATGACGATATTGTGTCTCTTTCCGATACGGGCCTTGCGCTTGCAAGGCGTGCCAGTGATTTGGGCACTACCACGATTAACGCTGCGAAAAATTTTGTTACCGATTTCGCGCAGCAATTATTCGGCGATGCGGCAAACGGAATGACAATTTCTTTTGAGTCGGCCAGTCTCTCGGCGATGGCGGATTTCTCTCAGCTTGTTGAGCATAGTGCCGTCGCCAACAGTAATAGCGGTAGTGCGTCCAGCGACATGAATGCTGCCGCAATGGACCTGCACGAGTCATCCGACTTTGTGGGTAAGGGCGTCATCGTCACCGCTGACGGACACCGTTATCATTTTGAGGTTGAGGTGCATTATCAAGCCATGGTTGAGGCCGTAGAGGTAAACCGGTTAAATGACATGATCTCTGGTACTCACGACCATTTGCCTTTGTCTGCAGCGGGTCATCCGGACTCCGGTAAACGCCAGAGTACTGAACATCGGCCGGCGGTATCCTCGTCAGCACAAGATCTGATGACCCGTTTTCCAGGCTCAATCAATGATCTTTTTGCCTTGCTCGACCGTCATAATACGCTCAAGCTACTCTTCGATTTACCGTCAGGTGGCGCCGGTGAGGGTAGCCCGAAGCAGGGCAGTGCAACATTACACCTGCTTGACCGGGTCGAGAGTGCGCCAGCGAATGTTAAAAAACTCAGTGCCTTGTATGGTTTGGCTTCCGAGATAAAAGACACCGCGGTTTTAGCTCAGGATAGCAGCCGCATGTCGTCCTGATTACTGATAATTAGCCGATAATAGCCTGATGTTATCGGCTGGCGCTGAATTTAGCCCTTAGCCAGCGTATCACCACACCAAGCAGAGGTAGCTTTTGCCATAATTCTTCTGCCGGATCCCAGTAATCCCGATGCTGGCTGATCAGTCCCGCATCGTCAAAATGCAAATGACTGGCACCATTGACGGCGTATTCTTTGCCATTGAGGCTAAAGAGAAACTGCCAGGTGAGAAACGCCTGTTGATCCTGTTCAAATGACTCCGCAAACACAAACCGGGGATGTACTGTCGTCTTGAACATATGCTCAAAAATAGTCCTGATAGCGTTGACCCCGGTCACATCGTTAAAAGGATCCTTGAAACTGGCATCCTTTGCGTAAATCTGATCGATTCCTGACAGCGCAGGAATATCGAGCGTGGCGTACCAATCGATCGTGCGTTTGAGAGGTGTCACGTTCATCCTTGCTGGTTCAGGAAACGCTCAAAAAGCGCAAAGCGCCAACGATACGGAATGATTTGCAGTAGCTTCAGGACGTAGGTAAAGCGTCGTGGGAAATGGATTTCGAACAGACCCCGCTGCATTCCCTTAATGATCGAGGCTGCAGCCTGTTCTGGCGTCTGCAAGGCTGGCATCATAAACGTATTTTTTGCTGTCAGCTCCGTTTTGACAAAGCCGGGATTAATCAGGTAAACGTCCAGATTTTTATTGTGTAAATCGGTGTAGAGTAATTCCGCCAGATTAATCAGGGCCGCTTTACTCGGGCCATAAACGCTGGCGTTGAGTAATCCTACGTATCCGGCGACGCTGGCAATGACAGCGATACCACCACTTTTTTGCTTGAGCATACCGGGCAGGGTAGTGCAGATTCCCTGATACACGCCAAGAAGATTAATTCGCAAGGTTTTGGCAACTTCCGCGCTTTGCATTTCCCAACTGCGTTCCGGTTTATAGTTGGCCGCACAGAACATGATCAGGTCCACACCGCCGAAGCGCTGCTCGATTTTCACCTGACCTTCGCTCCATGCCAGTTCGTCCTGCACATCCATGGGGAGTATCAGGGCATTGGGGTGGCCGTCAGCCACCAGCTCAAGCTGATCGCTGCGTCTTGCCGATAGAATGACTGACGCGCCCTGGGCCAGAAACGCTTTAGCCAGTGCCGCGCCTATCCCGCTAGAGGCCCCGATGAGCCAGATGCGCTTATTCTTCCACGTAACGACGGGGGTATTGAGCGGTGCAAACCAAGGTATGGACATTACAGTCTCCGGCGGAAAAACAAGGTGACCTGGCCAACCTCAATACCAAATTTTGTCATACTGGTACGATTCATCATGCTGTTTTCATCCATCAGGTACATCCAGTCATCCATTTTCATTTCATAGACCGAACCATTAACCGGTAGCATCAATGTGTAATTCATGTTGAAAGCATTTCCTGCGACATGGCCGATCGATTCCCCCTTGACATCGCCGGCAGTACCGCGCCAGCTGCCGTCGGCCTGTTTTTTCAGGCGCCACACCCGTTGCTGCTTGCCGCCATCATCGTAGATAAACTGTTCATCCAGGACGAGATCGCCATCGATTTTTTTACCTTCAATCACGACATTGAAACGTTTGACAACGGCACCGTCATACTGCTGGAACATGCCCCAGGCATCGGTCGTACCGATGAAATATTTTTCCAGATCAAGCGTCGGCTTAAGGTCTTTGTAGTGATTGACGTCGGTCATGGCGCAGGAGGTGAGCAGAGTGCAAAAAAACGCGCCGAGAATAACAAGATATTTTTTCATGAGGGATACCTGTGAAGTGAATGCATTGCGAACAGTTTAAGGATGCAGGGGAGTGCGGCGTAAAGCAGGACCAGGCTACCGCTGTTGCTGGCTTGGCCCGGCTGATATTCCAGCAGGCTCAGTAAGGGCAAGGCCAGTCCCGACAGCGCCAGTGCCAGTTTTCCGAGTAATGTCCAGACGCCGTAATAGCTGGCCGGAGCCTGGTCGGAGGGAATGATTTCTGCCAGCAGTACCGGTGGCAAAGCCAGATCGGCGCCCAGCGCGAGACCTGAGGCGATGCAGATCAGGACGAAGGCGGTGCTGTCACCACTACCAAGAAAAGCGCTGCAGACAAAGCTGATGACTGCCAGCAGCATGCCCAGTTTCCAGGCTTTGACGGTGCCGATGCGTTTTGCCAGAACAATCCAGACAGGCAACCCGGCGGCGCCGGCAATAAAGTAGATGGCTAAAAAATAGCCGGTCAGCTGCGCCGCCTGTATCCTGTCATTAATGAAAAACAAGATGAGCGTTGCCGGAATTGAAACCGAAAGAGAATTAAGAAAATAGATGGGAAGCAGGCGGCGAAATTGGTGATTACCCAAGGCTTCACGCAAAGTGGCATTGCTGTCCTCGTCTGACTGTCGCCACTTCGGTGCAAACAACAGCAGGCTGGCAATACTGAGAATAAGTAAAAGAGCGAAGCCGATTGCATAAATGGTGAGACGTGCGGTAATTTCGCCTGAAGCTCCCTGCATGATGAAGCTGGGAATCAGGCTGGCGAGAATGACGCCGGCCAAGCCCATTCCTTCGCGCCAGGCTGCGGCACCCAACAATGTCGCCTGGACAGGTGCTGGGACGCAGGCTACTTTGGTTGCCGCGTTAGTTGTCGCTTTTTCGACGCCAGCGTCAGCAACAGCCGCGTCGGTGACGGGGGCTAGCCGTGCGCCCCAGGAAAGGTAGGCAATATTAATCATGCTATGGGCCGAATAGGCCAAAATGAGCATGATGCCCAACCATACCAGCAGCCCTGTCTGATGCATGCCGGCCTTGAACGGTGGCAGCCATAAGCCATAAAAGGATAACGCCAGCAGGCAGGTTGCCAGGATCAGCCAGGACGTGATATTTTTTTTGCGCCGGTCTATCATGCGTCCCAGTAAGGGATCTTGCACTGTGTCGACCATACGGGCGAAAAATAACACCAGGCCGGTGCTCGCCAGAGGCAAGCCAAGCTCGGTGGTGTAATAAGCCGGTATTTGCACGTACACCGGCAAGGCTGACATCGCCAGCGGCATACCGAGCAAACCATAACCGGCATATTTGGAAATTTTCATTTACCGCTACCGGTCAATTGCCTGCGCAGACTGGAGTCTTTGCTGCGCGGGTCAAACCATATGGCAAAAAAAGCGTCGGAAAATTGTGGATCCCTGATATCGGCCAGCAACCCGTCCCGGCTGTAAAACCGGCAGCCAACTTGGGGTACATTGATACCAATTAACTGGTCACCGGACTTAACATTGGTGAACGCCTTTTCCATGTGCGAGCGCCAGTACAGTAACTTTTCCGGTTTGATCGAGTCACCATGAAGTCGTTTGATCTCATCCATGCTGATATCAATAAAGCGTTCTTTACTAATAGCCCGCTGGTAGGTTATTTCAAGGGCAAAGCCTGACTTGGGATCAAACGCCGCGATCTCGCTCCATAGCTTGGCACTGTAAATATGTAAGCCGAACCAGCGTAACTCTCCGCTGCCAACCAGCTTTGCCTGCGGCAAGTCTTGACGCCACTCATTGGCTTGGGCAGCAGTAAATAGACCAGTAAAGCTGAGTAATAGCAGGCAAGCGTAGCGGCTAAGCATTTTTTTCAATCATGAACTGGACGACGTCGGTACTACCCTCTTCAAAACCGGCTTCGCAGTAGGCAAAGTAAAGTTGCCAGATGCGCTGGAATGCGGCACCAAAACCTTGTTTCGATATGTGTTCCTGTTGCTGTTCAAAACCGGCGTTCCAGCGCCGTAGAGTTTCGGCATAATCTTTGCCAAAAGCGAACTGGTCCCTGACTACTAATCCCTGTTTCTCGGCATGCTGGCAAAAACGTACAGGGCTTGGCAACATCCCACCTGGAAAAATGTATTGCTGGATAAAATCGGTACCGCTGCGATAGCGCTCGAAGCGTGACTCGTCGATGGTGATCGTTTGTACCAGCGCGCGACCGCCAGCCTTCAGCCGCTGCTTGATGGTAGCAAAATAGCCACTCCAGTATTTTTCACCAACCGCTTCAAACATCTCGATCGAGACAACCGCATCGTAGGTGCCGGACATATCACGGTAATCACATAATTCAAGTTTGACCAGATTTTCCAGCCCGCTTTGTGTGACGCGTTGCTGTGCGATTTCAAGCTGTGAGGGTGAGATCGTGACGCCGTGTACCGCAATGCCAAGTGCGGCGGCATGCAGTGCAAAACCACCCCAGCCGCAGCCGATTTCGAGCACTGAGTCGCCAGCCTTGAGGCCAAGGGTATCGACAATACGCTCGTATTTTCGAGACTGAGCCTGTTGCAGGGGAATACTATAATCGCCCAAAAAAACGGCACTGGAATAAGTCCAGCTGGGATCTAGCCAAAGCTGATAAAAATCGTTACCAATATCGTAATGCGCGTGAATATTACGGCTGCTGCCGCTGCGCGTATTCGGTCTTAGCCAGTGCTTTATCTTGTACCAGAGTGTGGTCAGTTTACCGCCAAACAAGGCTTTATCCAGTGTTGTTTCGTTGCGTATGGCAAGGCGCAGTAGGGCAGTCAGATCGGGAGTGTCAATCCAGCCAGCTTCATAGCTTTCTGCAAAGCCGATATCGCCGGCACGTAAAATCCGGTTACAGGCCCGCCAGTCATGAATCTGCAGGGTTGCACTCGGTGGCTGATGCGTATCGCCGAACAGCAGATGTTCCTGCCCGGGGGTAATAATTTTTAAATGGCCAGTTTTTAGATTACTGAGCATTTTAAAAAATAAACGCGCGGTCGCCGGGATTTTTTTTGCTGGTTTTGATACGGTGGTCAGGCTGGTCATTTCGGTTGTTCCTCTGCGTTACTACGGACAATGTGCTGGCTGTATCCATGACTGATATTTACTTCAGGGCCGGTGTCAGGAAGTGATGGTTTAGGGAGTGGCTGGCGAAAGAACGGAACGCGCTTGCGCCATAACAAGAGAGCCTGCCAGTGAATCCGCCACATGACACCGAAAGTGAGAAACGGTTGACGTAGCAGCGCTTTGAGCAGGGTGTTTGTGGTGAGAGGAAATTTTTTTCCGCTAATCGCCGTTTCGATTAAAAGACCTTCGGCATCGTCATAATCGATTTTTACCTGGCAGCTGTGGATGTTGTCACGCAAGGTGAAGCGGTAGGTTCCCTGCACTTCGCAACACGGCG
>CANIFC010000174.1 GCA_947466695.1 Oxalobacteraceae bacterium
AGTCGATTGACGAACGAAGAGTAAAGGAGGATTACTTCAAGACCATGACAGTTTGATGTCGGTTTCGTGACACGTCAAAAAACAACAGCCCCGGTATGCCATACCGGGGCTGCGTGCATTGGGTGTAATCGCGCGTAATATTTATTTTTCTTTTTTTGGACGACCAGCCTTGAGCGGAGCCAAATCTGCAATCAGGGCGTTCAGTGTCTTGACATCGGTCTGACTGAGCAAGCGTACACCGATACGCAATAACTGACTTTTCTTGACTTCAACACCGGCACTGAGACAGGCTTTTTTTACCAGGTTCAATGCAGCGTATTCCGTTTCAGGCATGGTAAAACTATCGCGCACCAGTTTTTCTTTCTTTGTTTTTTCTTTCGCTACCGCTGCCACAGAAACTGGTTTGGCGATCACTTTACGCGCCGCTGCCGGTTTAATTGCTGCACCTGAGCTAGCCTTCACTACTGGAGTAGCCGCGCGTTTTACCACCTTGGTCGTTGCCACATCCGCTTTTACGGTTACTGGTTTAACCGTTTGGTTTGGCACTGCCAGTTTTGCAGAAGTATTTTTTGCTACAGGTTTTTTTTCTGTAGTAACTTTGAGTTTGCCAGCTTGTGCAGCAATGGTTTTTGCAGAAATCACTTTTGGCGCGCTCAATGTCACTGATTCTGATGCCGGCGTTGTCCGCTTTGGTTTCGAGACTACACGTTTTTCTGTCGTTACAGTATCGGTTATTGATACAGGCGACTCTGCAACCGGACTCACCGGCGCGTTCTTGCTCTCATTTTGGTTATTCATTTTTCACCTCAAATTTAAATGTATAAACAATATAAACAATTTATTTGATTTTTACAAGATGATAATGGTCTCGCTGTCACCACCAAACGGCTCCGAAGCGACAGGCACGTTGCGTTGTGCAATTCATCATGCTGTCATAAGTTTACGTAATAATAACGATGCAGAGATACAATCTTGTTTTTTCAACCCGCCGGCAACCAATTACAACATGCAACGTATCATTCAACTCTTCATCATTTCTTGCTTATTTGCCTTTTTCTCCTCTGCTGCGGCAATAGCTGCAGACGTCACCGGAGCAGGCTCTTCTGCCGCAGCGCCTCTGTATAAAAAGTGGGCCGAGCATTACGAAACAAAAAACAGTGTTTCTATCGACTATCAGCCGCTAGGCTCGTCGACCGGAATAAAACAAATCAAGGCAAAAACAGTCGACTTTGGTGCCAGCGATGTCGCCCTCAGTGCGGAAGATCTGAAGAGCCACCAGCTTATTGAATTCCCGTCCGCGATTTCTGGTGTCGTGCCTATCGTGAATGTGCCAGGCATCAAATCAGGTGAGATCAAGCTTACCGGTGAAATTCTGGCTGCCATTTTTTCCCGTAGAATTCAGCAATGGAACGATGCTGAAATCGCCGCCATCAACCCCGGGCTGCGCTTACCCGAGAAGGCAATTGAAGTGCTCGTACGTTCCGATGGCTCTGGTACGACGTACAATTTCACTGACTATCTAGGCAAGCTCAGTGCGGACTGGAAAAGCGCTTATGGGAAAAATTTTACCATTGCATGGCACAAGGATCTGACACAGGTAAAAGGGAGCAGCAGTGTTGTCGCGTCTTTGAAAAAGACACCCTATTCAATCAGCTACGTCGACTATAACTATGTGATCCAGGATAAGCTCGACGTCGTTCAACTTAAAAATCGTTCGGGTAAATTTGTACTGCCTGGTGCCTCTTCTTTTTTAGCTGCGCTCGATGCGAGCGCCTGGAAATCGAGCGGAAATTTTGAGGAAATGCTGACCGATAAATCCGGGTCGCATACCTGGCCCATCACCATGGGAACCTTTGTCGTGATGCAGAAGATTGCGGTCGACCCCAAGAAGGCCAGCATGGTCCTGAAATTTTTTACCTGGGCGTTCATGTCAGGAGACCATCTGGTCCACAGCGTCGATCTGGTACGGCTGCCAGACCAGGTGCAGGCTCGCGCATTCAGGGAAATGACGACCATCAGCGACACCAAGGGCAATCCACTGAAATGGGATAAATGGTAGTGCCTGATTGCGTGAGAATCAGTCATTACGGGTCATTACGGGTCGTTAAAGGTCATTACGCACGCCTGCATGCAACTGAACAGGCTTGAGCGTCAGACCAGCGCATTCCTTGTAAAAAATTAATTGTGCGCATTTTATCCGCGTATTACGTCACGCAATCACATCGAGTCCGGCGCTTCCTGGCAAGGGCGTTTCCGTTATTTTTTCAGGTGTAATATGCGCCGCTGTTTTACGGCCATTCTGACCGGCTGGATCCTGTCTATTTTCACCGCTTCCCTCGTGCGGATCGAGTGCATCAGGGGTGACCGGCACGACTGCAGAGATGTCCGGTACTACCACAGATGCACGCTTTGACAGCACATACGCGGGCGTGCTCTCCACGGCATCATTCACGCGATAAGCTGCCACAGCCGCTGCGATGGACGGATTGATTGTGGTGGGCAGCATGAGCTCTCTGGCTAGAGCGGTCGCTACCGCACTATTTGCAGCCAGTGCCGTAGCGGCTACATTCGCGCCGGTCAAATTAACGTTATCCTCGCCTGCCACGACAGGGTTGCGATTTTCCAGCGTCGGCGAAACGACCACTTCAGCAGCGATAACGGGCACCTGCTGAAGAGGCTGATTATTCTCCATCAGCGGCCCCCGAACCGGCATCTGAACCGGCACACGGAGTGGCGTCTGATCTGGCACCCAGGACTCTTCACGAAGAATATTTGCCGCCTGAGACTGGCTTGTGTCCGTCATGTTTCCAGTGTCAATAACACTGGCTGCTTGCATATTGACTTGCGCCAGCGGGACAAGACGCGGGGCAGGTTGCGGCATATTTTCCAGACCGGCAGCTGCCCTTGTGAGCATGTTGCTATTGGTGGCCGAGCTGATAAAAGAGGCGACAAAAGCTTCCGCGCCAGTAGGTGCATTATTTTGCCGTGCTGCGGCAGCATCGGCCAGAAGTTGCACCAGTCCGGATTGAGCGTTACTGAAAGCTCTGGCGTCAACACCGGCATTGCTTACATCGGGTGTATTGGCGAGCGGCATCATTGTCGTGTCGGGCTGGTTATTGAGCGCATTTGCCACTGGCAAGAGAGCGACGGGTGCCACAGCCTGCGCCTGCGAGAAGACATTGGCTTGAGAATTGACTTGAAAGTTCGCCAGAACATCAATAGCGCTGGCGTCAAACGCGTCGGACAATGCCTGGTCGGATATCAGTTGCCTTAAAGCCGCATCGACCCTCTGCGCATCTTGGGTTCCCAATGAACTCTGTTGTGCCGCGATGAAATTGCTCTCGAACAGGCTGGGCGGTAGTACGCCAGAAGACGCAAACGACTCTATGCCGTAGGCCGTCAGACCCAAGCCTGCGGTCAGGTCTGACGGCATCAGTTGCACCTCAAGGCTGCCAATGGCCTGCAGTGTGGTCGTCATCAACGCCGTGGTTGCGGCGGGGTCTGCGTTATAGGCCGATTGCAATATCTCAGGATCAAGCGTCAGCTGGCCAGTACCCGTTATTACCGACTCTTGCAAGTTGATACCAATGCGTGCCAGATCGTTGATGAGTGTGGATCCGCTCCCCGAGATTTCGCCCCCCGCAATTTCGCTTCCCGGAACTGACTGCGCACGTATTGCCTGCAATAGCTCAAGTCCCGGGCTTGCGCCGAGGGGATTCTCAAAACTGCTGGCGCTGCTGATCTGGAAGTTATTGAACGCAGTCACAAAAAGATTGGCATTGGTATAGAGTTCCCCAAAGCTGGTACCGCTGCTTGCCTGAGCGGGTGCGGCGGTCGCTGCAGTCGCACTTTGTTGCGTCATTTGGCCCGGCTGCAAGGCAACCGTGGCCTCAAGCAATTGGGCAAACGTCGAAAAATTGACACTGCTTGCAGTATCGTCCGCGATGCCTGTGGCCGTTACCGGTGCGGTTACCGGTGCGGTTTGCTGTGCGGTCTCAGCTGCCAACTTATCTATGGAGTAAGCCGCCGGCAAGACGGAATCGATGGGGGATGTCACTGGTGAGGCTAAGGGCGAGACCGGTAAGATATTCATGGAAAATCTCCTCTCTAGGTTGCGCGTTCGGGAATGCCTGGTGCGGAATAATCAAGCATGTTTTCAATAAAAACGCAGCCACTTTTTTTACCGGCACGGTCGTCATGGCGCAATTGAGTGGCTATCTTTTGAATGCTACGCCATCATTCACAGAAACTCTGTACGCTAGCGCACTTTTCTCCGTAAAACGATCTGAAGACGCCCGCCTTTTCCGGGCACGCAAACAAATCATCTTGCCAACCGAGAACAAGCGGCAGGTGGTTGCAAGTTATTGAGCTGGTACTGCCCTGCTCCGCTAAGACGATAACGAAAGATAAAACCGACGAAACACAGGCTTATGAGGATAATTTGAGAGGGTAAGACCTGATGCTCATCAGCAGTTGCGCCAGCGTCAATAGAGAAACATCTGACCGCCGCTGCGAGGTAAAAGCACAGGCTTAGGGAATCTTGAAAACGCTCACGACATGCGACAGGCTGGCAACCTGATCTTCCAGCGAGGTGGCGGTCGATGCCGCTTGCTCGACGAGCGTTGCATTGAGCTGCGTCACCTTGTCCATCTCAATAATGGCCAGGCTAACCTGCTCGATACCCAGATACTGTTCATGGCTTGCTGCCATAATATCGTTGATGATATCACTCACCCGCTTCACGCTCGCCACCACATCGCTCATCGTCATACCGGCGCTGGCGACAAGCTTGCTTCCTGCATCCACTTTTTCCAGTGAATCACCGATCAGCATTTTTATTTCTTTTGCCGCTTGCGCCGAGCGCTGGGCAAGACTGCGAACTTCTGAAGCGACGACGGCAAAACCACGTCCTTGCTCTCCGGCGCGCGCCGCTTCCACCGCCGCATTTAATGCCAGAATATTGGTCTGGAAGGCGATACCATCAATCACGCTGATGATGTCGGTAATTTTCCTGGCTGACTCATTGATTGAACTCATGGTGACGACGACATCCGAGACGACCAGCCCACCCTTGATGGCGACGTCAGAGGCAGAGAGCGCCAGTTGATTCGCCTGGCGCGCATTATCTGAATTTTGTCTGACAGTGCTGGTGAGTTCTTCCATGGAAGCTGCAGTTTCTTCCAGCGTACTGGCTTGCTCTTCAGTACGAACCGACAAATCGAGATTACCCGAAGCGATCCGTTGTGATGCATCAACAATGCTCATGGTAGTACCGCGTACCTCGCTGACAATCCCCGCGAGACTGTCACGCATCATTTTCATCGCAAATACCAGACTGGTATTGTCTTTCTTGTGGTGATGAATCGCTGTCGTCAAATCACCCCTGGCGACTTGCGCCATCATCGCCACCACATCCTTGGGTTCACCACCGAGCTGACGCAATAAAGAGCGCGTCAGATACCAGCTCATGAGCCCGCCGGCAAGAACCGATGCGGCGGCCAGAAGCACCATGAAGGTCAGTGCGTCGCTGTAGGATTTTTCAGCATCGTCGACATCTTTTTTATTGTTTACTTTCTGCCTGAGCGCAAATTCCTCGATGGCATTGTGCCATTTCCGTACGACCGGATCGGTAAATTGCAAGAGCTCCTGCCTGGCTTCTTCGTCCTTTTGCGCGATCGCCAGCGCAATCACCTTCTCGTTTGCCGCTCCCGCTTCTGCACGATATTCCTTAATCTTCGCTATCAGCAATTTTCCCGCCTCGGTAAATGGCAAGGCTTCAAAAGCCTCTGCCGCCTTGTTGTACTGAACGCGGGCGCCTTCGATTTTATTCAATTCCAGATTAACCTTTGTTGTATCGGACTCCAATATCATATTGCGTGTGACGCGTGAAATGACGTGAACGGCGCTCGACATCTCGGCTAATACTTCCATTTTTGTGACATTCACTTCAACGATACGAAGCAAGGAATCATTAATTCTTGACATCCCAACTGCGCCTGACAAGGCCTCCGCGATAAGCAGTACTAATAGCAGGCCATATCCAAGTCCAAGGCGAGCGCCAGTTTTCAAGTGCAAGAAGTTCATCAATTGTTTCCCAGTGGTAATTGTCGACAATATACGTATATTTAAATTAACTCGTTAGTTTAAATGAATGAATTTTATTCATGCATTTAAATAATTTTTTTCATGTTTAGCGTGTTATTTTTAGATCGCCATGACTGCATTGGAGAAACAGGAGAAACTAGCGCGACAAGAGCAATAGATCGGTCCTTTATTTAACAAAATGTGAAGGAACCCAATATTTTTTTAGGCGTATGAGCGCATTTTTTGTATCTTGAATGCAACATATATCGCTCGATCTCTCTTTGTATTTATCTCTAATAAACAAAAAATTATCTCAATAATCATAAAACGCATTAGCAAGATTCCCATTTACAATCATGTAAGCGGCAATTAATGAGGGCGCCTTGTATGCGCTGC
>CANIFC010000175.1 GCA_947466695.1 Oxalobacteraceae bacterium
ATCCTCCGCCAAAATGCAGCATTTCATCAATGGATCACTTTTTACTTCGCAAAGTGGCCGTCAGCAAGATGTGTTTAATCCTGCTACCGGTGCTGTAAGCGGCCAGGTGGTATTGGCCAATCTCGATGAAGTCAATGCTGTTGTTGCCGCTGCCAAGGCGGCTGCGCCGGCCTGGGGTGAGATGGCACCATTACGTCGCTCCCGGGTGATGTTCAAGTTTAAAGAGTTGCTTGACCGTCACCATAAAGAGTTCGCGGCAATTATTACGCGTGAACATGGCAAGGTCTTGTCGGACGCAATGGGTGAAGTAACGCGCGGTATCGAAATAGTGGAATTTGCCTGCGGCATGCCTCAACTGCTAAAAACGCAGTTTTCCGACAATATTGGCGGCGGCATTGATAACTATAATTTGCGTCAGCCTCTCGGTGTCACTGCAGGTATTACCCCGTTTAACTTTCCTTTCATGGTACCGATGTGGATGGCGCCACTGGCGATCGCCACTGGCAACGCCTTCATCCTCAAACCTTCTGAACGCGATCCTTCTTGCGCCTTGCTGATGGCAGAATTGTTCAAGCAGGCCGGTTTGCCCGATGGCATTTTCAATGTATTACAAGGCGATAAGGTTGCCGTCGATGGCTTGCTGCAGCATCCTGACGTTGCTGCCATTTCGTTTGTCGGCTCGACTCCGATTGCCGAGTATATCTACAGTGAAGGTACGCGACTCGGTAAGCGTGTGCAGGCCTTGGGTGGTGCAAAAAATCATCTGGTTGTGATGCCGGACGCCAACCTGGAGCAAGTTGTCGATGCCTTGATGGGAGCTGCGTATGGTTCGGCAGGTGAGCGTTGCATGGCGATCTCGGTTGCGGTGGCAGTCGGTGATATTGCCGACCAGTTGGTGGAAGCACTGATTCCACGCGTCAAGGCACTCAAGATCATGAACGGCATGGAGGCGGAAGCCGAAATGGGACCGCTGGTGACTGCCCAGCATAAAGCCAAGGTAGAAGGCTATATTGCCGATGGCGTCGCCGAAGGTGCAAGCTTACTCGTTGATGGCCGTGGCATCATGGTCGCCGGGCATGAAGAAGGATTTTTCATCGGCGGCTGCCTGTTTGATCATGTTAAGGAAGGCATGAAGATTCACCGTGAAGAAATTTTTGGCCCGGTATTGGGAATCGTGCGCGTACCTGATTTTGCTGCCGCACTCGAGCTGATCAACAATCATGAATTTGGTAACGGTGTTTCGCTGTTCACCTCTGATGGGAACACCGCCCGTGAATTTTCACGGCGCGTGCAAGTTGGTATGGTTGGAATCAACGTGCCAATTCCAGTGCCGATGGCGTGGCATAGTTTTGGTGGCTGGAAGCGTTCGCTGTTTGGTGACGTCCACGCGTACGGTGAAGAGGGAATCCGCTTCTATACCCGTTACAAGTCAATCATGCAGCGCTGGCCTGACAGCATTGCCAAAGGGGCAGAATTTACGATGCCAGTGGCAAAATAAAGAAGTCCTCGCTTTCATAGCGTACTAGTGACCGTCATTGTCAGGTTCTTTGTTTTTTAATCGCCATACTTATTTTTGGTCCCTGCAACTTAATAATGAAAATTACTGAACTTTGGCGTCACCCTATCATTCAGGCACCCATGGCAGGAGGGATTACCACTCCGGAACTGGTGGCGGCTGTGTCCAATGCCGGGGGACTCGGATCGCTGGGCGCCGCGCTGCTCTCGCCGCTGGCAATTATTGAGCAGGCAGAGCATATTCGCCGGTTGACGGACCAGCCCTTCGCCATCAGCCTGTTTGTGCAGGCTCGCCCGATCATTGACTACGAGGCTCTGGAATCGGCCAAACTTCTCTTGCAGCCCTTGTTGCTTGAGCTTGGCGTCGATTCCTTGCCTACACCAACACGCTGGTGTGAAGATTTCGAAGCACAGCTTGATGCGCTGATTGTTGCGCGGCCCGCTGTGGCAAGTTTTACTTTCGACGTCTTGCACGGAGTGCAAATACAGCGCTTGCATGATGCCGGAATAGTGGTCATTGGTACCGCCACAAATCTTGCTGAAGCGGTAGTCTGGCAGGCGATGGGCGCGGACGCGATTTGCCTGCAAGGGATAGAGGCAGGTGGCCACCGCGGTACGTTTATCGGCTCTCAGCATGCATCCAATTTAAGTACACTAGAGTTACTGCAACAGTGCGTGGCGCAGATCACGCTGCCGCTGATTGTTGCCGGTGGAATCATGGACGGCAATGACATTGCCAGAATGATGGCGGCAGGTGCGCAAGCGGTACAGATGGGCACTGCTTTTCTGACGGTCAGTGAATCCGGTATTTCTCCTGCCTACAAACAGCGTTTGCTGGCAACAGTGAGTGACACGACAAGACAGACCCGTGCCATCTCCGGTCGTCTGGCGCGTGGGCTCAATAATAAATTCATGGAACTGATGGCCCCGGTAGAGGCGCAAGTACCCGCTTATCCAATACAAAATGCACTGACGAGCTCTATCCGTGCCCACGCCGGGAAAAGCAATAACACCGAGTTGATGTCATTGTGGGCAGGGCAGGGTGTCGCCAGAGCGAGGGACATGTCTGCCGGCGCCCTGATGACAGCATTAGTCGCCGAATGGCAAAGTACGCGTTAATCACGAAAGAGGTTTCATGGAATCAGCAGGCAAGTTCGATTACATCATCATCGGCGCAGGTACCGCCGGTTGTGTGCTGGCAAACCGCTTGTCGCAGGATGGTAAGCGCAATGTGCTATTGCTCGAAGCTGGCGGTAAGGATGATTACATCTGGATTCATATCCCGGTCGGCTATCTGTACTGTATCAATAATCCGCGTACCGACTGGATGTATCGTACCGAAGCAGAAGCTGGTCTCAATGGGCGTAGCCTGATCTATCCGCGCGGCAAGGTAATGGGTGGCAGCTCTTCTATCAATGGCATGATTTACATGCGTGGCCAGTCGCGGGACTACGATGAATGGGCCGGGTTAAGTGGTGACGCCAGCTGGGCGTGGGATGAGGTCTTGCCACTCTTTAAAAAAAGTGAAAACCATTATTCCGGTGAAGGTGAGTTTCACGGCGTCGATGGCGAATGGCGGGTAGAGAAACAGCGCCTGTCCTGGGAAATACTCGACGCTTTCCGCGAAGCGGCAAAGCAGGCTGGTATTCCTAATTCGGATGATTTTAACCGTGGCGATAATGAAGGTTGCGGTTACTTTGATGTCAATCAGAAACGTGGTATCCGCTGGAACGCCTCCAAGGCTTTCCTACAGCCAGCTGCCGGGCGCGGTAACCTGACGATCATGACCGGCTGCCAGGTTAAAAAGCTGAAAATTGAAATTACGGATGGGCTCAAGCGTTGCTCCGGAGTCGAGTTCATCGGTGGTGGAAAAGCCTGGTTTGCCGAGTCATCCTATGAGACCGTTTTGGCTGCCGGTGCCATTGGCTCTCCGTCAATCCTGCAGCAATCGGGCGTCGGCAATGGCGCGCACTTGCAGCAGGTTGGGGTAACGCCGGTGCACCAGCTCAGCGGTGTCGGTGAAAATTTACAAGATCATTTGCAAATCCGTTCAGCGTTCAAGATCAGCGGGGCAAAAACACTCAACATGATGGTCGACAGCTGGTTTGGCAAGGCCAAGATCGGGATGGAATATATGCTGTCGCGTAGCGGACCGATGGCCATGGCGCCTTCTCAGCTTGGGGCATTTACCAGGTCGGACGCCAATCAGAAAACGGCGAACCTGCAGTATCACGTACAACCTTTATCGCTGGAAAAATTCGGCGAACCCTTGCATCCGTTTCCGGCCTTCACGGCGAGCGTGTGCAACCTTCGCCCGACGTCTCGCGGCCATGTGCGTATCGCCGGAAATGATCCGCTGGCTGCACCGAAGATTACACCCAACTATCTCACTACCGCAGAAGACCGTAAAATTGCTGCGGCATCGCTGACACTGACACGTCGGATTGTTGCATCTCCCGCGCTCAAGAAATATGCCCCGGAAGAAATGAAACCCGGGGTGCAATTCCAGACCGAGGAAGAATTGGCCAGTGCGGCAGGAGACATCGGGACGACGATTTTTCATCCGGTAGGAACCTGCAAGATGGGACGCAGCGACGATAGCAGCGCGGTCGTTGACAGTCAGTTGCGGGTGATAGGAATCAGCGGCTTACGGGTGGCAGATGCCTCAATCATGCCGACCATCACTTCGGGGAACACAAATTCACCGACATTGATGATTGCGGAAAAAGCGGCGGCTTGCATTCTGGCTTTTCATCAAAAATAAACGGTAAATAAAATGATTGTTGTACTAGTCAATTTATTTACAGTAGTTATACGTATTGTTGAATATGAGTTGTGCTGGTTATGATAAGGTCATAAAAAAATTATAGATGTTTTTGAAACTGGTTAAAATATTTTTAACAAGATAAAAATAGACTATGAATAATCCATAAGCTGTCAACAAGGAGATCAGATGACCGACATCATTCTGGAGACAAAAAACCTGACCAAAGAGTTCAAGGGCTTTACCGCCGTGAGCGACGTCAACCTGCAGGTCCAGCGTGGTCACATACACGCGTTAATCGGGCCCAACGGCGCAGGTAAAACGACGTGTTTTAATTTACTTACCAAATTTCTGGTGCCCACTACAGGACAGATCCTGTTTAACGGACGCGATATTACGTCTGCCAAACCGGCGCAGATTGCGCGCCAGGGCATCATTCGCTCATTTCAGATTTCGGCAGTTTTTCCCCATCTTACCGTGATGGAAAACGTACGCATCGGTTTGCAGCATCGTCTTGGGACGTCTTACCATTTTTGGAAAAGCAATAGCTCCCTGAATCGCCTGAACGACAAGGCGATGGATTTACTGGCTCAGGTCGACCTGACCGAGTTTGCCGATAGCGTAACCGTAGATCTTCCTTATGGCCGCAAGCGCGCGCTGGAAATCGCAACGACGCTGGCAATGGAGCCTGAATTAATGTTACTTGATGAGCCAACCCAGGGAATGGGACATGAAGATGTACATCGTGTCACTGAACTCATTAAAAAGGTATCGGCTGGCCGAACTATCCTGATGGTGGAACACAACATGAGTGTGGTCTCAGGTATCTGCGACAAAATTTCGGTATTGCAGCGCGGCGCGATGCTGGCTGAAGGGACTTACGAGCAGGTCGCCAATGACCCCAAGGTCATGGAGGCGTATATGGGAACCACGTCGGGTGAACTGGAAGGAGCGCATGCATGAGTAGTTCTGCTCCCGCATTAGAAATCAGCCATCTGCAGGCCTGGTATGGTGAGTCGCATATCCTGCATGATGTTAACCTGGTCGTGAACCAGGGTGAAGTGGTGACCCTGCTGGGACGTAACGGTGCCGGCCGGACTACCACCATGCGTGCCATCATGGGTTTGACCGGAGCACGCAAGGGTTCGATCAAGATCAATGGCGTTGAGGCGATTCATCTGCCGATTTACAAGGTAGCGCATTTGGGTGTGGGTTACTGTCCGGAAGAGCGGGGAATTTTTTCCTCACTTTCCACGGAAGAAAACCTGATGTTGCCGCCATCGGTCTCGCAGACAAATAAAGGGATGTCGGTTGCCGAGATTTACGAGATGTTTCCCAACCTGGCTGAGCGTAAAAATAGTCAGGGAACGCGCTTGTCCGGCGGGGAGCAGCAGATGCTGGCCGTGGCGCGCATTTTACGTACCGGTGCCCGCCTGTTGTTGCTCGATGAGATCTCTGAAGGTCTCGCACCGGTGATCGTGCAGGCTCTGGCTCGGATGATACTCACGCTCAAGGCCAAGGGTTATACCATCGTGATGGTGGAACAAAACTTCCGTTTTGCAGCGCCTCTTGCCGATCGTTTCTATGTCATGGAACATGGCCAGATAGTCGAGACCTTTGCCGCTGCCGAATTAACAGAAAAAATGTCCGTATTAAATGAATTACTTGGCGTATAAAACCGGCCAGTATCTTTGAAAAAATCTGACAGATCCTGAACCGGTGTTTGCTTTTTGCTCTTTCAGGTTTGGTCATCAGCATTAACAAGTTGTAAAAAAATAACATCAAGCAACATTATTTGCGTAACGCTTATTCACAATAACAATAATTGGAGAAGACACATGAAGACTACATTAACAGTTGTTGCAGTTGCGGTATCTGCCGCTTTAGCCGGATTTTCCGCTACTGCTTCGGCCCAGGTTTCGGGTGACAGCGTCAAGATCGGATTTATTTCCGATCTGTCCGGGCTCTATTCGGATATCGATGGTCAGGGCGGCGCCGAGGCAATCAGGATGGCGATCGCTGATTTTGGCGGAACCGTACTGGGCAAGAAAATTGAATTCGTTTCAGCCGATCATCAAAACAAGGCCGATATTGCGGCAAGCCGTGCCCGCGAATGGTTTGACCGAGATGGCGTCGACATGCTGGTAGGTGGTACCAATTCAGGCACCAA